>JAFGHC010000039.1 GCA_016939335.1 Candidatus Saganbacteria bacterium | reverse complement strand
GCCGCGACCATAAAGCGGATCGCGCGGATCAATTCTTCCGGCGTCACCTTGCGTCCTTCTTTCAACCCGGCAAACGGCGTTCCAAAATCAGGCATTGTTGCCACCTCCTTAACATTATTATTAATTATATACCTTTTGGGGCCCTGCCGACTTATAATTTTAACAGGTAATCGGCCAGCGCTTTGTACAGGGCCATGACCGCCAGGATGGCGCAGTGCGTGTGCTCCGCCGGCAGTTTGCCCAGCAAGCCGGCCACCTCGCCAGCCGATATTTTCATCGCTTCTTTTCCCGTCCTGCCCAGCGCCAGGGCGGCCGCCGCCGCCGCGCAAGACCGGGTCGCCTCACACCCTTCGGTATAATATTTGGCCTCGATAATCACGCCGTCCTTGATGAAGAGGTAGAATTCCATTTCTTCGCCGCACAGGCCTTTGACGTATGACGAAGCGGAGGGATCGTTCATCCGGCCGAAATAATCATCCATGACCGGACTCTCCCTCCGGACAGGCGCGCCGCCGGGCGGCCGCCGGCAGATCGGGCAAAATTGCCTCAATGAAATCGATCCCCCTGTCGGACAGCACATAAACTGGTATCTGCCTGGCCAGCTGGCGTTTGGCCAGCGGCCCGAGCTTTTCGCGCACGCGGCTGGACGCGCAAGCCCAGACCAGGTCGGCGTGGTCTTTCATCATTTCTATCCTATCGTCCGCGACGCCGGTCGTACAGACGGCCAAGGTCGTTATGCCGACCCCGGACCTTTTCTCTTTTTCTCTGATCTTGCGCAGTTCGCCGGCCGCGGCGCCGCTAACCGTAACGGCGATCTTTTTATAGCCAAGCTTAATGGCCTCCTCCACGCCGCGGACCTGGTCGATCATCCCTTTTTTCGACGCGATCAGGCAGCCCAGCCGCTTAAGTTCTTTCTGTATGCCCCTGATCGGCGTGGTGACGACAATGCTGTTAAGGCGGGCGCCGATCCCCTGCACCACTTCCGGCCGGTCGGTGATCACCGTGCCAGCCCCTTCACAAACGACGACCGCGGCGCCGATCGCCCCTCTTTGCAGCGCGTACATCATCATTTCGGAAGCACCGTACGGAATGGCGGGTTCATGGCAGATCAAGTTCCGCTCGCCGGTGAACAGCCCAAAATCCTTGATCTTCGATTCGATCGCTCCCTGGATGGCCTGTTTAAGAACGGCTTTGTCGTTGCTGTGCGCGCCCTTAAACCCGCTGTACAATTTTTGGGCCAGAGGGCACGACATCATGGTCGGTTCGGTCACTTCAATGACCCGGCCGCCGGAGATCATCACCTGGGCGGAAAAATATTTGATGATGTGAATATCTCTTTCTTCAAGACCGAACATTTATCCCCCTTTCAGTCGTTCCCAGATATTAAATAGCTCTTGTTTTAACGGCCCGTCAGTATATTCTACAATGGTTTTGCCCGCCACCATCGATCCGACAACTGCCTTATCAAACGCGATCTTGCCAATGACCGGGATCGCATTATTCCCGCAATACCGTTCGATCTGCCCGGTCATTTCGGGATTGAGATCGTATTTATTGATGACCAGCATGACCGGGGCGTTGAAATGCCGCACGGCAGCGATCACCCGCTGCGCGTCATGAAGGCCGGACATGGTCGGTTCGGTCACGACCAGCGCCAGGTCAACGCCGGTTATCGAAGCGATCACCGGACAGCCGATCCCCGGCGGCCCGTCGATGATCACATAGTCCAATTTATCCCGCTTGGCGATGTCCCGGGCAACCTGCCGGACTTTCGCGACCAGCTTGCCGGAATTCTCTTCGGCTATTCCCAGCTTCGCGTGGACGAATGGCCCGTATTTAGTCTTGGAAACAAACCATTGCCCGGCTAAATTATCGACCATCCGAATGGCGTTAAAAGGGCAGATCCGCGAACATAAAGCGCACCCTTCGCAGTTGATCGGGTCAACGATGAAATCCTCGCCAATCGCCTTAAAACGGCAGACCGGCACGCACCGGCCGCATTTCTGGCACAATTGAGCGTCGATAACGGCGGTCTTGCCGCAGATAAATCCGTGCCGCTCTTTGATCTCGGGGTGAAGCAAAAGATGGAGATCGGCGGCGTCGACGTCGCAATCGACCAGCACCTTGCTCTCGGCCAGCGCCGCCAGCGCGCCGGTCACAACCGTTTTGCCGGTCCCCCCTTTGCCGCTGATGACCGCTACCTGTCTCATTCCTTCCGCCCCAATAACTGTTCGGCCAATTCGACCGACTTTTTGACCGTCTGGTGGCATTTTACCTCCCGCCTGGCCCGGATCTCCCCGCAAAGAAGCGACCTGGCAAAAGAGACAAAAGCGCGCTTGAATTGCTCGACCTTATCCTCTCCGGCCTTTCCCAGCAGTTTCATCGCTGCGTAGGCGCTGCCGCAATAACCGTTCGGCGCCTGGCCATAGCCGCAGCCGGCCAGCCCGGCATATTCGTCGTCGGTAATATGGCCTTCATCGCGGAAGACCGCGGCCACCGACTGCGCGCAATTAAGCCGCCCCCGCCCCCCTCTCCCGATAAAATGTTCGACCGCTCTTTTAGCTTTCACGTTTTCCCGCCTCGCCGCTCAACGATCCTGCCGGCCGCCTCGAACGCTCCCCTGAACTTTGGCCCGCATTCCGGCATTATCTCAACGGCCGCGGTCCCTTTTGCATACGCCTCCGCGATCTCTTTTTTGAACGGGATCCTTAACAGCACCGGGATATTTTCCGCCGCGCAGTACTCTTCCGTCTTATTATCTCCCAGGTCGGCGCGGTTAATGATCACGCCGAACGGGATCCCAAGCTTGCGGACCGTCTCCACCGCCAAAACCAGGTCATTCAAGCCGAATGGGGTCGGCTCGGTCACTAACAGGCAAAAATCGCATCCTTTAACCGCGGCAATGACCGGACATGATGTTCCCGGCGGCGAATCGATGATCACCGTACGCCCGGGATCGATCAACTCTTTAACCCGCCTGATCAGCGGCGGCGATATCGCTTCGCCGACATTAAGGCACCCCTGGACGAACCTGAGCCCCTCTTTATGACCAATGTCGATCCGGCCGATAACCCGTTCCCGCTCGGTTATCGCCTGCCGCGGACAAAGCAGCGTGCACGCGCCGCAACTATGGCAAAGCTCGGGAAAGATCAAGACTTTATTCTTCGCGACCACGATGGCGTGGTATTCACAAACTTCGGCGCATTTACCGCAATAGTCGCACTTGCTTTCATCGACCGTCGGGACCGGAACGGAAGCCGTCATACTCTGTTCGATCTTTGGTTTGATAAAAATGGCTGCGTTCGGCTCCTCCACGTCGCAATCGAGCAGCTGGACGTTCTGGCCGAGGGACAGGGCCAGCGAGGTCGCGACCAGCGTCTTGCCGGTCCCGCCTTTCCCCGAAGCGACCGCGATGATCATCTTTTTCCCTCCGTTTTATGAACCGCCCGGCAACGGCCTTCGGCCCGCTCGAAGCGACGGCAAGCGTTGACCGAAACGACCGGGCCGAAGATTTTGCCCGGGTACGGCAGCTCGGCCGTCGGCGCTTTGGCCGCATTCTTCGCCAGCGGGACCGCGCTCCCCGCCTTAGTCACGGTAAGCATGGGCTTTTAGGACCGCTTCGCCCATTTCCCCTTTGACATCTTTGCCGATGACCGGGCATTTGACCTTGAACATAAAAAAGATCGGCCGCTCCTCATCCGATAAGGCCTCGAAATTCCCCTGCCCCTTGCTAAATGACCTAACTCCCCACCGCAAGCGGTGGGGTATCTTTAGCTTTCACGTTTCTTCTCCTGTTTTTTGGCTGTAACCCCAGACTAAAGTCTGGGGAATATTCCACACACTTTAGTGTGTGGTTCCAAACCCTTTCTTTATTGCCCCTTACCCCTTCGGCCACCATAAGGTACCCGCGCCGCAAGCGGCGGGGATATCTTTTCATTGTTTGATCGCTTTCATTTTTAGCGGGCCGCGCCAGATAATGGGCTCGTCTTGCCGGCCGAACAATAAAGCTAAACTGACAATTTTCATGTTCCCGCCCATTTCCAAGGGCGCGATCCTCCCCTCCCGGGCGGAGAGCAGATTGCCCTGTGAGCCGCTCATTTTCGCCAGGCTCGGCCCGTGCAGATCGGCGTCGAGGAGCCCGACTTTTTTGCCCTGCTCGCTCAAGCCAAAGGCCAGGTTGACGGACACGGTGCTTTTACCGACGCCCCCTTTATTGCTCATGACCATTATTTTATGTTTGATCTTATCCATACTAGAAATACCTGTCCCTTTCTCCCGCCTCCAGTTCCCGGCACTTGGCCAAGGTTTTTTCGCGGATATTTTCAGGCAACTTGTCCAGGTGCTCTTTAAAGACCCGCTCTCCCAGCTCCCGGGTCGCCGGCAAAGCGTAGTCGAGCAAGTATTCTTTAAATGTCAGCAAAGCGTTGGGGGTGCAAAAGTTGCGAATAAAGCCGGTTTTGGCAAACCCCATGAAATTTTCCCCGGTCCGGCCCAACCGGTAACAAGCCGTGCAAAAGCTGGGAATATAGCCGATCTTGCACAGGTCATAAATAACCTGATCGAGCGGCCGTGTATCTTCGATCTGGAACTGCTCTTCGACTTCGACATGGGCCAGCTGGTCCTTGTACCCGCCGGGATAGGTTCGCGAGCCGGCGGAGAGCTGGGAAATGCCCAGGCCGACCAGCTCATCCCTTAAGGCGGGCGCTTCCCTGGTGGAAAGGATCATGCCGGTGTAAGGAACGGCCAGGCGGATGATCGCCACCAGTTTTTTAAACTCCTCGTCAGAAACGGGATGGGGCGGGCAATTCGCCGCCGGGGCGTTTAAGGCCGGCTCGAGGCGTGGGACGGAAATGGTGTGCGGGCCGGACCCATATTCCTTTTCGAGATGCATAGAATGGTACTGCAGGGCCAGGACCTCGAATTTATAATCGTACAGGCCAAATAAAACTCCGGCGCCGATATCATCGATCCCGGCCTGCTGGGCCCGGTCAAAAGCGGTCACCCGCCAGTCGTAATCGGCTTTTTTGCCTGAAGGATGAAGGTATTTATAAGTTTCCCGGTGGTAGGTCTCCTGAAAAGCCTGATAGGTACCGATCTTGGCCGCTTTCAGCCGCTTAAAATCTTCCAGGGAAAGCGGAGCCAGGTTCACATTTATCCGCCGCATTTCTCCCTTTTTTGACTTGGTGGCATAGGCCCTTGCAATTGATTTTTCAATGAAATCGATGTTCGAATGCCGGGGATGCTCCCCAAAAACCATCAGGATTCTTTTGTGCCCCATATCTTCAAGGATAGTAACTTCTTCCGCCAGTTCGTCCAGCGAGAGGGTTTTCCTTGTTAAACTG
Organism: Candidatus Saganbacteria bacterium; assembly: GCA_016939335.1. Lineage (GTDB taxonomy): Bacteria > Margulisbacteria > WOR-1 > O2-12-FULL-45-9 > XYB2-FULL-48-7 > JAFGHC01. The sequence goes on along the minus strand of JAFGHC010000039.1, from coordinate 63,534 downwards.
GTATTGTCCTTGCGAAAACCGCAATAAAGGCAATTGTTAATACACTCGTTCGTCACGTAAAGCGGGGCAAAAAGGACCAGCCGCTTGCCATATATTTCTTCTTTCACATGCTTAGCGGCCTGGAGTATCTGCTGGATCAAGCCTTTATCTTCGCACTGCAAAAGAACCGCGGTTTCGGCCGGAGTCAGCCCTTTAGTCTCCCGGGCCTTGGCTAAGATATCAGCGACTAATGATGGACCGGATTTGGCTGCTCCGGCCAATAAGGACTCGATTTGTTTATCATTGATGATCAAGCTTCCGGCCTCCGGCGCCTCGTTTCGCTCTCGTCGAGCGGCCGCGTTTCCGGGCGCTCGACATCGTAAACGGAATAGACTCTTTCCAGCCCGGCGGCCAGGAATATTTTTTTGACTTCGGCCAGCTCTTCAACCGTCAGCGGTTTGACCGGGCTGGGCCGCAGGGGGGTATTGAGCTGGACCTCAACCGGACCGATCTCCTTGGCCAGCCGGGCCATGGCCGCCGCGTGTTCCTTGTTTTGCGGCACGAACATCATCTGCAAAGCGAGCTTGCCGGGATATTCCTGATTGAAGCGCTTGATCCCATCCACGATCATGTGAAAGGTTATCCCCCCGGATGGCCGGCTGACACGATGAAAAATTTCTTCGTTTGGCGCGTCCAGCTTGGCTACGACCAGGTCTGCGGCCCCCAGTTCCTTTCTCACCTGCGAATCGTGCAACAGCGAAGAATTGGTCAGAACCGCCACCGGCTTGGTGAAATGCCCCTTGATCTTCTCAATGGCGTCACCCAGGTTCAGCGCCAGCGTCGGCTCTCCGGTCCCTGATAAAGTGATGTAATCGATGTTCAAACGGGGGACGCTTTCCAGCTCTTCAACAATCTCCGCGATCGGGACAAAAAGCTGGCGCTTGATATAGTGCCTGACCGTTTTGCCCAGCTGGCAATAGACGCAATCGAAAGAGCAGGTTTTATCCCCGGAAACCAGGTCGACCCCCAGCGACCGCCCCAGACGCCACGACGGCACCGGGCCGTAAATATATTTCATCAGATCTTGCCCGCCGCGTCCTGCGCCGCCAGGACCAGCGGGTACATCGTCGGCGCGGCGGTCAAACAGGGATGGGTCGCTATCTGCAGGGTCTCGAGTTCCGTGGCGGATACCCGCTTTTGCAGCGCCATCCCGATTATATTTATAACTTCACCGGCCGACATCCCGCCGGACACCTGGCCGCCCAAAAGTATCTCCGATTGCCTGGAAAAAACGAGTTTAACCCTCATCTTGACCATCCCCGGGATCCCGCCCGGATGTTTGTCCGGCGCCTCCGCCTCGCCTGCTATGTAATCAAAGCCCTCTTTCCCCGCGGTCGCCTCATTTAATCCGGCCGAACCGAGCACCAGCCCGTTCACATAAGTCGAATAGATCGCTATCGTCCCTTTGTTCTCACGCACCACTTTCAGCTGGAACAGGTTGGCCCCGGCGATCCTGGCTTCCGCCGTGGCGGTGGACGCCAGCATGACCGGCAAACTTTTGCGGGTAAAGAAATCCCTTTTCCCCGCGCAGTCGCCGACGGCGAAAATATCCGGGTCCGAAGTGCGCATATACTCGTCCGTCCAAATGCCCTGACCACGGCCCAGATCGATACCGGCCGCTTCGGCGAGTTTCACGTTCGGCCGCGCGCCGATACCCAGGACCACGGCCTCCACCGGCCGCCTGGTCCCGTCGGACAAGAGGACGCCGGTCACTTGATCCCCCCCGGTAAGCTCCTCCACTTTTTCCCCGCAGATGACCTCCACCCCTTTGGCCTTAAGCTTGGCCAGCGCCATTTGCCCGAATTCCGCGTCAAACGAGTTCGCCAGAAGGCCCGGCAAAAGCTCGACCAGGTAAACCTTTAGCCCCTTAAGGCCGGCCAATTCATCCGCAAATTCGACGCCGATAAAGCCGCCGCCGATGATCAGGACGCTTTTGGCTTTCCTTATCTCCTCCTTCATCGCCTTCAGATAATCCAGGTCTTTGTAAATCGGATAAACGCCTTTCTTCTCTATCCCTTTGACCGGCGGGACGACCGGTTCGGAGCCGTGGGCCAGGACCAGCTTGTCGTAGGCCAGCTCCCTGCCGCTTTTGGTGCTGACGGTCTTCCCTTGCCTGTTGACCGCGGTCACCTCGTCCACCAGCAACTCCACATTGCTCTTTTCCAGGGGAAGATCGCTCATGGCGTTGTCCTCGGGTTTTTCCAGGGTGGCGAACATGTAAGGTATGCCGCAGGGGATCACGCCCCGGCCGACGCTCTTAATGACCAATATTTTCTTGTCGGGATAATACCGGCGCGCCGTCACCGCGCTGATCACCCCCGCCGGGCCGCCCCCGACAACAATGACATCGGCTTCTTTCTCTTTCATCCTTTTTCCTCCCTTGCTTTAATTGGCTGCCGTCATCATACCCCCCGGATCAGGACATTGGGCACGTGCGTTCTGGCAACCCGGGCCAGACGCTCAAGCTCCGGCTTTTCATACGGCTTGACCGAACGCAGCTTCTCGTCCCAGGCATGGTCCGGCGCGAACTGCTGAAGCACGAACTTCTCCGCGCCGGCCAGGTAACCGGCGATCGCCGCGATCTCTTCCTCTCCCAGCAGGGTCGGCAGCACCGTCGTGCGGAACTCATGTGGGACGCCGCTTTCTCTGATGGTTTTAACGCTCTCTTTGATCCCGGCCAGGTCCGTCTTTACCCCGGAAAGGCCGTCGTACCTTTCGTCCAGCGGCCCCTTGATATCCATGGCGAAATAATCGGCCAGTTTTTGGTCGAGCGCCGTCTTCAAGCATTCCGGGTCCGTCCCATTGCTGTCTAATTTTATTTCAAACCCCTTGTCCTTAACCCGCTTCATGAACTCAAAAAGCCCCCGGCCCTTATGCAAACAGGGTTCGCCGCCGGTCAGGCAGATCCCGTCTATAAAATCCTTATGGGCCAGCAGGTAATTCTCTATGCGCTCCAGAGGGATCGTTTCATACTCGTGCGGCCTCTCAATGAGTCCGGCGTTATGACAAAAGGGACAGCGGAAATTACACCCGGCCACGTATAAAGTCGAAACGATCTTTCCGTCCCAATCGAGGAAAGAGGTTTCGATAAAACCTTTGATCTCCAGCCCCCCCGGGCCTTTGTTCATATCTTCCCCTCCAGCCAGCCGTCTTTGACGTTATCCCGGCGGTCAAAGGCCGAAACGTACGGCTTGATATCCAGCAACGGACTGCCGTCAACAATGTCAATATTCTTGACCCGCAGGATCTTCCCTTTCCTCCCGAGCAGCCTGACCGTTGAAATACCGATGTGGTTCGGCCGGTGGGGATGCCGCGTGGCATACACCCCGTATTCGTTGTCGTCAAGATACGGTTTTACCTTGAGCCGTTCGTCCTTGATCTGGTGGAAATAATAGGCCAGGATCACGTGGGAGAACTGCTCGATCCCTTCCAGCCCCGCGGCATATTTTTCATAGACTTCCACCCGCCCTTCAGCGTCCGACTTGAACGGCTGGATCGGCGCTTCTTCCTTGGTCTTGAAAGGGGAATGAATTATGCCTATCGGCCTTGACTTAATTATCAATTTCAATGCGTCCAATCGATTATTTTTATCTCCGGACCGACTTTTTTGGCAATACTTTCCTTCATTTGCGCAAAATGCGGGCAGGGAACTCCGACCGGATGCCCCTTGCTGATGCACGACGCGATGACGATCGTGTCCGTTCCCCGCTCGACCAGCATTTTCGCCCTGGTAACCGCCCTTTTGCCCGGGCAGCCGCCGCAGGTAACAAAACCGACGATCTCGCACGGGCCAATTTCGGCAAAAGCCAGTTTGCCCTCGGCCGCCGCTTTCAAACCGGTATTCCCCGGGCACATATCCTCAGTTTGCTGACACCTGATGATCCCGATCTTGCGCTTGGCGTTCATGGCTTGCTGATCGCTCCGACCGGGCAGGAATCGACGCAGGCGCCGCATTCCGTGCATTTTTCCCTGTCTATCCTGTATTTATCCTCATCCGGGGCGATCGCCTCCGCCGCGCATTGAGGAGCGCAGGCCCCGCAACCGATACACTTTTCCTGATCAATAATATAAGCCATTTCATTCCCTCCCATCTTTTCTTTCCGCCATCATCCCAATAAAAGCGCCGCCGAGCATTTTCAGGTTCGACAATAAGCTTTCGAGCGGATAGCGCCAGACGGCGCTTCGCTCCGACGCCGGCAGCGGCAAATGAAGGGCCCCGCGCCAGACGACCTTGGCCCCCTTCCCCAGCAGTGCCCTGATCTCCCGTAAAGTATAAAAATGGACCTGCCGCCAGATCCCTTTACCCGTTTTTGCCCTCTGCCGGTTAATAATGCTGTCCCGGTTCAGAATACCGAGAAAGACCTTCCCCTTGCCGACCCGAAAAGCCTCCGCTAAGGCTTGACCTGGATCGTCGAGCAGTTCCAGGACCGTGATCAGCGTGACCAGGTCAAAAGAGCGGTCGGCAAAGGGCAACCGTTCGGCGTTCCCCGCAATGAAATTTATCCCTCTTTCACCGTACAGACGCCTTGCTTCGGCCAGCATCTCCGGCGACGGCTCAAGCCCGGTGACTTGACCGCCCATCTTCCGGAAAAAAGCGGAAAAATGGCCGGTGCCGCAACCGACATCTAAAATCTTTTCGCCCGGCCTTATTTTGACCAGACCAGAAATGACCTTTTTCTCCAGCCGGTCGGCGTACCGACCTCTTACTGTCGAGAACCAGGCTTCATAACCGCCGGCGATCGCTCCCCGGAACTCCAGCGCCATCCTAAGACCACCCTTTGCCCGTTCCCCAGGTCGGGTCGTCGCCGAATTGCGCTTTCCAGCGGGCGATGGGATCGTCCTCGCTCACTTTACTTTCGACGAAGTCATAACGGTAGTTCTCAATGTACTTCATAATGATCTTATAGGCCCGGTTGATCTCTTTCATCTTTTCATGGCATTCCGCCTGCTCAGCCTTACGGCGTTTGTCGGGGTGCCACTCCTTTACCAGCCGCCGCTGCGCCCGCTTGACTTCTGCCAGGTCCGCTTTATCTCCCAGGCCCAGAACCTTGCGGGCCTGGTCGACCTCGGCAAAGGACGGGGCCGTCATCCCGCCATTTCCAAGAGGTCGGCGATCTCGGCGCTCAAGCGCGCCTCGTCCATGAACCCGGCGATCCGGCCGACCTCCTTTCCCCCGGCAAACATGACCAGCGAAGGGATGCTCATCACCCCGTGGCTGTCGGCCGTCGCCTTCTCCTCTTCCACGTTCAGTTTGACCACCCTGAGCCGGTCGCCGAGCTTGGCGGCGGCCTTTTCCAGCACCGGGCCGATCATCTTGCAGGGAACGCACCAGGGCGCCCAGAAATCGACCAGGACCGGTTTCTGGCCTTGCAATACTTCTGACTGGAAATTCTCTCCTGTGACCGACGGTAAATCGCTCATTTCCCCCCTCCCTGTCCAAAGTGGCCGCTAACCGACGGACCGGCCGCTTCCTGAAGTCTGCCGGCCCGGTAGTCGGCGACCGCCTGGCTGACGGTCCCCGACGCTCCGATCAGGACCTTGATCCCCAGGGCGGATAAGGTCTGATGGGCGTTCGGCCCGACATTCCCCGTGACCACCGCCTCAACCCCTTCGTTAGCCACCAGCTGGGCCGACTGGATCCCGGCCCCTCCGGAAGATTCCAGATTAGGATTGGGCAACGCCTTAAATTCGAGCGTGGCCGGGTCGATGATGATAAAAAAAGCGCAGCGTCCGAAGCGCGGGTCGATAGCCGCGTCAAGTGAGCCGGCCGCGGCGGTCACACAGATCTTCATTTTTCCTCCTCATGGTGCGGATGATCGCACTCCGTTTTATTTAAACCGTAGCCTCGCCCGGCTCCCGGACTGCAGAGCGATGTTCCGCTCCGCAAAGTTCCGGCCTGCAGCCCTTTGACCGCTTCCATGACACTGCCGGTAACGCCGACCACGGTCTCGATCTGCTCTTCGGCAAAGAGCATTTGGGCGCGCGCCCCCATCCCCCCCGCCACGATCATTTGCACTCCTCGCTGGCGCAGGAACTTCGGCAGGAACCCGGGCTGGTGCCCCGGATTGGGCACGGTCTCCTGATCGACGACCGTGCCGTTCTCGATCGTGACGACCGTGAACTCGGGGCACCGCCCAAAATGCGCCGATACCTGCCCGTTGTCGGTAGATATGGCTATTTTCATTTTACTTTTTTCCCCTTTTCGATCTCCGCTAACCGCGCGTTGACCGCGTCGCGCTCCGCTTTGAGTTCCGCCTCTTCGTCAGCGGGATTGTACGGGGCAAAAACATCCCTAAACGCTCCGAACGCCCTGCCCCACCAACCGCCGCGACCCCGGCCAACGCGGGCGCCGCGGCCCCAGGGCACGCAGCCGCCCCGGCCCCAACCGGTCCCCGGCCCCTGGCCCCACGGTCCTGTTCCATCTCCTCCCGGCATGATCATTCACCTCCTTCCACACCAACCGCGTCCCCGGCCGCCAAAACCCGGCGGCACAATGTGCTCCCCGCCTTCGATCTGCAAGGCCCTGGCCCGCGTGATCGCCTCGACGACCTTTTTCCTGCCGGAATAAAGCAGCCGCTGCACCGTCCCCCGGGAAATATTCATTTTTTGGGCCGCCGCTTCCTGTTCCAGCTCTTCATAATCGCACAGGCGCATCGCTTCGACCTCGTCATGGCCGAGCTTTATTATCTCCAGAGCGGACAAAGGGACGGCGCGCGGCTTGTAAAACGCATCCCCGCCGAACGGCTGGCAAACACGCCATTTCCTTTGCCGCGGCGTCATGTTCTCCCCTCCCCCTGATATTCTGATACTCTGATAATCTGATGATCCGTTACGTGCATACGCACATTATACAGCCTGGCCGCTCCGTTTGTCAAGCGCTTATGCTCATGATAAAATACTCCCATGTGCCGCGCCGAAATGTTCAACAAGAAAGCCGCCACCGCGAAAAGCCGGCCGGACGAGATCATCGGGGCGCTGGGCCTAAGGCCGGGGCAGAACGCCCTTGACTACGGCGCCGGCGGCGGCTACTTCGCGCTCCGCTTCGCCGAACTGGTCGGGCCGGCCGGCGAGGTCGTCGCCCTCGACAAGGACCGCGAGCATCTCCGGCTGATCGAGCGGCTCGGCCAGGCCAGGGGACTGAATAACGTTAAGACCGCGCCGGCCGGGGCCGCCTCAACTTTGCCCGGCAGCCATTTCGACCTGATCTTCATGCGCAACGTCTATCACCACTTGACGGACCGCGTCGCGCTGCTGGCGGGCCTGAAAACCAAGCTAAAAACGAACGGCCGGCTGGCTATCGTCGAATATAAACCGGGCGGCAGTCTTTTCCACTTCCGGCGGTTCTTCGGGCATAATGTGCCGCAGGAAAAGATCGTCAGCGAAGCGGAGCGGGCCGGCTATAAAAAGACCGCGGAATATTCGTTCCTCCCGGAGCAGTCGTTCACCGTTTACTCCGCCGCTTAGCGCCGGCCAGCCGCCGGCTCAACTTCTCCAGCTTGTCCAGCGTCCGGCGGCTGATCACGTGCTCGATCCGGCAGGCGTCCTCTTCAGCCACGGCCGGGTCAACCCCCAGGACCCCGCGGAAAAAACGGGCCAGGACGCGATGGTCTTTCATGAACCGCCGGCCGATCGCCCTCCCCCGGGCGGTTAAAGTAACGGCGCCGTAGCGGCCGTAGTTGACCAAGCTCGCTTTCTTCAGCTTGCCCAGCGCCTGGGTCACGCTCGGCATCTTGATCCCGAGCGTTTGGGCGATATCCTTGACGTGGGCGTGGCCATGCTCCCGCTCCAGGACGAGCACCGTCTCCAGGTAATTCTCCATGTTCGGCGTCAGCCTGTGTTTCTTCATCGGATTAGAGGACCAGATTAAGGAGCCCGCCGGCCGCCAGCGCCGCCGCGATCATGATCGCCGTCGACTTGAGCATGTCGCGCCAGCCCAGCTCCCGGCAGAGGACGACGAACGTCGCCACGCAGGGGAAGAACATCGAGAGCACCACGCAGCCGACGATCAGCTGTTTGACCGACAGGCCGAGCGGCAGCAGCAGGCCGACCGCCACGTCTTTTCTCAAGAAACCGATAATGATCGCCGTCACCGCCTCTTTCGGCAAGCCTAAAAGGCCGCGCATCACCGGAGCGAACAAGCCTATCAGTAAATTAAAGACGCCGGCTAAATACAGCAGGTCCACGGCCAGGACGCCAAGCATCACAATCGGCAGCGCCTCCTTGAGGAAGGCCTTGACCCGCCACCAAAGCTTTTTAAACAGCAGCCGCAGCGGCGGCAGACGATAAGGGGGGATCTCGAGCAAAAGCTCCGGGCTGAAACCGGGAAGCAGCCGGTTCAGGATAAATCCCAGAATGAACCAGGAGCCGAAGAGCGCTGCGTAAACGATAGCGATCGGCCCGCCGCCATGCTTGCCCAGCACGCCGATGATCATCGCCTGGAGCGCCGCGCAGGGAACGCCGATCGAGATCAGCGTGGCAGCGATAAAGCGCTCCCGCCGGCTCTCCAGTATCCTGGTCGCCATGATCCCCGGCACGTTGCAGCCGAAAGCCAAGAGGGTCGGCACGATGGCAAAGCCGTGCAGGCCGATCCGGTGAAGGAGATTGTCCATCAGCACCGCCAGGCGGGGCAAATAACCGGAATCTTCCAGTATCCCCAGGACAAGGTAAAAGGCAATAATGTAAGGCAGTACCGCCCCGATCTCGATGTAGATGGCGGTGCTTAACAGCCCGAACGATTGCAGGTAATCAACTTTACTGGCGATTAGATGGCCCACCAGCAAGTCATGCCAAAAACCGGCCCCGCCCAGCCAGCCGCTCAATTTCATCAGCAGCGGCGTGTAAAAATTCTCGAAAGCGGGGTCCAGCAGATAACCGATCAAACCCTCGCCGATCTGCCGGATGACGAAAAAGGCGGCGACCATGACCAGCAGCGCGATCGGCAGACCGGTCAGCTGGTGGACCGTCAGCTCCTCCAGCCGGTCCCGGAGCGTGTGGCGCCGGTAATGGATCGTTTGGACGTCCTTGACCAATTTGCCGACATCGAGCAACCGCTCTTCGGCGGAATGGGGGCGCACCCGGGGGGCGTAAGCCTTGTAGATCTCGGTGTTCAGGCCGATAAAACCCTCGCCGGTCACCGCCACGGTCGGCACCACCGGGACGCGCAGCCATTCCTTTAATTTTTCGACGTCGATCTCGATGCCGTGGTGCCTGGCTTCGTCCCACAGGTTCAGGGCAACGATCACCGGCAGCGGCCGCTCCAGCAATTCCAGCGTCAGGTAAAGGTTCCGCTCCAGATTGGTGGCGTCCACGATATTGATGACGATATCAGCTTCGCCGACCATCCGGCTGACGGCCTCCTTGAGCATCTCGCGGGCGATCTCTTCCGCCTTGCAGGTCGGCTCCAGCGTGTAGGTGCCCGGCACATCAAGGACCTCGTATTTTTCGCCGGCGATCAGCGCGTAGCCCCGGGTGTACTCGACGGTCGTGCCGGGGTAATTGGAGGTGATGACCTCGACGCCGGTCAGGCGGGAGAAGAAGGCGCTCTTGCCGACGTTGGGATTCCCCATCAGCAGTATCTTTTTCACCGTTCCACCTCGACCATCACCTTGCGGGCCATGCCGCGCCCCAGGCCGATCTGCGTGCCGCCGGCCTGGACGATCACCGGCCCCCCGAAGAGCCCCCGGCTTTTTTTGGTGATCGGCCGCCCCACCCTGATCCCCAGCGCCACGAAACGATGGGCCGCCCCGCGGCCGGCGGCGAACCCGGCCACCAGGCCGCCCTCCCCCACCCTCATCTCCGCCAGCGAAACGATCATTTTTTTAGCCATTGCCCGTTACTTCTTTCCATTTATTAGGTATGCCTAACTTTTAGTATAAAAGCCGCCGCGCGCCTTGTCAAGAGGATTTACCGGGCGTGCTGCCGGCTAAGAGCGGGATGATTTTCCGCGTGACCGCCGGCATGGTCATGGCCGGCCAAAAACGTCATCCCCCACATAAAAAGCAACCCGAGGAGAAAAAGGACGAACGCCAGGTTGGCCTTGCGGTTGTCCTTTTCCTTGTGGAGCTCCGGGATCAGGTCGGAAGCCGCGATGTAGATAAAGCCGCCGGCGGTGAACGGCAGCAGCGCCACGGCCAGGCCGGCCACGGCCGACGAGAGATAAAAGCCAGCGACCCCGCCCGCGACCGCCGTCAGGGCCGAAAGCAGGTTAAAAAACAGCGCCCGGCCGACGGGAAAACCTCCGTAGACGAGGACCCCGAAGTCGCCCAGCTCCTGCGGGATCTCGTGCGAGGCGACCGCGACGCTGGTCGCGATCCCGAGCGGGAGGCCGCCGAGGAAGCTGGCGGCGATGACCAGGCCGTCGATAAAGTTGTGCAGGCCGTCGCCGAAGAGGTTGAGATAGGTGAAGGCGTGGACGTCGCACTTCCCTTTGTGGCAGTGGCGCCAGTAGAAGAGCCGCTCCATCAGGAAGAAAAGCGAGAAACCGAGCAGGGCGTAAACGAACGCCCGTCCCGCCGGCAGCTCTTCAAGCGCCTCCGGCAGCAAATGAAGGAAAGCGCCCCCCGCCAGCGCGCCGGCGGAAAAACCGACCAGGAGGAGCAGCAGCTCTTTTAACGTCTTTTCCTTCAGGCCGAGGGCGGCCACCCCGGCGAGGGAGAAAAGACTGATAACGACCGTGCTGGCGATTATCCAGATCAGCATCTTACCGCTATTTTAGCACAACTAAAACTCATAATGAACAGCGGCCCGCTGCGGTGACAATGTTCCCCGGCTCACTCTTCTTGGCCCCTGGACGAATACTCCAGCGCCACGGTCAGGACCAGGTCGTTGCGTTCGACGCCGGCGGCGGGCCGGTTGTTGTACTCTTCCTTGAGCGTCAGCTTGAGGGCGAAGCGGCCGTTCAGCCTGGCGGCCAGCCCGGCCAGGTTGGTGAAACGGTAATTGGCAAGGTCGCCGGCCGCCAGGTAGAGGTCGAAGTCGTTGGAGAACGGCCCGCGGCCGTAATCGGCGCTGACGGTCAGGAGGAGAACGTCCCGCTCCTCACGGCTGATCAGGCTTTCCCACTGGTAGCCGGCCGCCGCCTCGATCATGGCGCTCTCCTCCGCGCCGGTCGCGAACCAGTAGCCGAGGCCGACCGTTGGGATCAGCCGGAGGGCGATGTCCTGGAACCGGTCGTGCTCCGCTTCCAGCTTATAATAATTGTACAGCCGCTCGTTCCAGGAGCGGGCGTAGCGGCCGGAGCCGTAAAGCTTGTAAGCCGTTTCCAGCCCGTCGGCGTACTCGCGGTCGAACCGCCCCTTGAGCGTCGTCTCGTCGGTCAGCCGCCGGTTCCGGTTGAGCCGGAAGACGAAGCTGACCGACTGGAGGTCGGTGTTGCCGGCGGCCAGCTTGCCGCCGAGGGAGAGCTTGCGGTCGATGACCGTTTCCGCCGGCGCGGGCGCGGCCAGCATCAGGAGCAAAATGCCGGCAGTGAATTTAAGCCTCAGGTCAGTAATTAAGATAGATCGTGCCCTGTTTGCCGGTGATGCCGCGATTAAGGTCGTTGAGATCGACCAAAAGGTCCGACCAGGCGAAGAACGGCGTGTTCTCGACATAATTCACATAAGACGCCACGCTGGCCGGCAGGCTGGCCGCGCTGCTATACGCTTCGGCGGAAACGTCGAAGTTCTTGAGCGTCGCCTCGTCCGCTTCGGCGCTCAGCACCACGTAGAGCGGCGAACCGAAGCCGTCGCCGTTGCTGCTCTGCACCTTGAAGAGGAAATAGTTCCCCGCCCCCCGGGAAACGCCCTTGCCGACCAGCTGGGTGACGGCCTCGCCGGTGTTGCCGAGCGTCTGGACGAACTGGAAAGCGTGCGTATCGGAGTTGCCGGAAATATGGGTCCGGTTGTTGTAATCGCAAGTCGTGTCGCCCGGTGTGTAATCGACGCTGAAGACGAAATCGACGGTGATATCCTTGGTGCTCTGGTCCATCACCGCCTCGAGGACGCCGTACTCTTTGTGGCCGTCGGAGCTTTCGGTCCAGATCCAGGAAACGATCCCTTTAGTAACGTTCCCTTCCTGGGTCATGGCGGCGGCCATTTTTTCGGTCTCGTTATTGAGCGCGGCCGAATAGGCAAGATTATTGCCGAAATCGAACGGCGGCGCGATCACCTCCGCCGACGGCAAGGCAACGACCTGGTGGGTCATGGCGCTGAAAAGCGTTTCAACGTCGTAGAGCAGACGGTAAAGGTTCGCCCGGTCGATCGTGCCGCCGTCGCGGCTGTTGACATATTCCCGGAGCGTGTAATAAAGCGCATACATGGTATTGCCCGAACCCCAGCCGCCGGAGATGGCAGCAGAGGCCGAAGCGAGCGGATCAAAAACGGGGGTGGTGCTGGCCCCCACGCTGTAAAAACTGATCGACTGGATGCCGGCACTGCCGCCCCCTCCCGTCTGGCCGCAACCGTGAACGACGAGCAGAACGCAGGCAACGATCATTACCGGGCCAAAGACGGCGGAGACCAGGGCTTTCTTTTTCATTTAAGCTCACCTCTGGCCGGGATTATAGCACAGCGCGGAGAATTTAGTGCCAAGGATTCGATGCGGAGCGGGGGGCGGCGAGGCCGGGCTTAGTAGCCGGTCCGGCCTTTTTCCCAGGTCAGGAGGTCTTTGATCCGGCCGCCCGCCACCGCCGTGCGGGAGAACATGTCGGCGAGCTGCGAGCGGGTGACCGCGGCCTGCGGTTCCAAGCGGTTGGCTGAAGTGAAGCCGATCATCCCCGCGTCGCGCGCGGCGGCAACGGAGCCGGCCGCCCAGTGGTCGGCCGCAACATCATTGTACGGTCTTCCCTCGACCATCGCGACCGGCCGGACCCCGTCAAACCGGGTCATCAGCACGACGCTCTCGACCCGCGAAGTGTGATTGTTCGGCCGGAAAGTGCCGTCGGGATAGCCCCTGACCAGCCCTTCTTTCCAGGCCAGCTCAAGGTATTTGGCCGCCCAGAAATCGGGCTTAACATCTTTGAACACGGCCTTGGCGGTCCCTTCGGCCGGCGGGGTCAAACCTTTGGCGCGCAGGAGGAGCGCGACCATGTCGGCCCGGGTCAGCGGGTTTTCCGGCTTGAACGTGCCGTCGGCGTAGCCGGGGACCAGCCCGAGCGTGCCGTTCCGTTCGATCGACTGTTTCGCCCAGTAGCCGTCGGGCACGTCGGCGAAGGCGGTCAGCCGGACGATCTCGAGCTCGGCCACGCGGCGGTTGCCGCCGTCGTCGACGACCTCGACAACCAGCTTCTTCTTGCCGTAACTCTCGACCGGCACTTCGCTCTCAAAACTGTTGCCGGGAAGGAGCTGGAGCGGCTGGCCGTTGACCTTGACCTTGAACGGCCCGTCTTTTTCCCAGCCGTCATCGGTCAGCGCCTTGACCTGGCCCGAGAGCGAAACATGGTCGTCGTAAACCACCATATGGTCGCGCGGCGTATTCAGTTTCACGTTGAGCTCGGTCGGCCCCTCCCCGAGGTAAGCGAGCGAGAAGTAATGGGTGGCGTTCTCGCTGATCTCGCCGTAGAGATGGTAGGCGTAATCGAACTCAAAGCCGGAGAAGCGGAGGCCGACCCCGGCGGTCAGGTCGCTCCTGTCGCTGCCGGCCCGCAACGCGAAATTGCGGCTCGGCCAGAATTCGAGCCCGGCGTGGAGCGCGCCGGTCTTACCGGAATTCTGACAGAGATCGTAATCCAGACAGCCGTAGAGGCGGCGCGAATTGCTGGCCAGCAGCGCCTCTCCTTCCCGGCCGAGCAAGGTCATCTTGCCGCCCAGCTTCAACGTGGCGGGGATATTTTCGTCGCCCGCCGTCTTGCTGATCTTGCCGCCGAGCGAAGCGGGGAGGCAGTCCTGCCAGTTGGCGCCGAGCGTAGTGAAGCCGTTCACCGGATAAAGCAGGCCGAGGTCGAGGTCGTAGCCGGAGCCGGCGGCGGAGACCGCGTCGGCCGTGCCGCTCCCCCCGACCTTAAAGTACTTGAGGCTGCCGCCGAAGAGGAGCGGCGTATTGAGCAACTGTGAACCGTAGGAGAGGAACATGACGCTATTGCCCCAGTCGCCGGTCCCCGTCGGCGCGGCGGTCGCGTCGGTGAACTGGATGCCGCCGACCGAAGTGCCGACGTAGCCGAAGCCGACCGTGCCAAGGCCGCCGAGCGGATAGACCACGCCGCCGAGCTGGTAATTGACCTCGCCGAGCAGCGAGCCGGACATGCTGGAGAACTGCAGGCCGTTGATCCGGGCCAACCCGGCCGGGTTCATGAAGAGGGCGTCGCTGTTCTCCGCCAGGCCGACGTAAGCTTTCCCCATGCCGAGGGCGCGCGCGCCGACGCCGATCGCCAGCGGATCGCTAAGGCTGCCCACCGCCCCGGCGGCGGAGGCCAGGCAGAGGCACAAAGCTAAAATCATGAATTGTTTCATTTTACTTCTTCACCAGCAAGATCTTCCCTTTGGCGATCAGGGCATGGGTATCTTCGTTGACGACCCGCAGCAGGTAGACGCCGTCGGCCAGCTGGGCGCCGGACCGGTCCTTGCCGTCCCAGGTGACCGAATAAGGGGCGGCGCTGACGATCTGCCGGCTGACCAGTTCCGCGGTCATATCATATATGTAAAAGCCGACGTTAGTCGCCCCGCTGGTATTGGCGATCAGCAGATTAATCGGCGCCGCCAGCGGGTTGAACGGATTGGGATAGACGGTCGCCTCTCCCGCCGCGGCGGCGTTGATCCGCTGGGCGACGGCATTTGAATCAACAAAGTAGGTGGCGCCGCTCAAGAACGTGCTCCTGATGACTTTGACGGTGTAGCTGCCGGACGTCGCCAGGTTCGGCCTGATCGCCTCGATCAGCGTGTCGCTCCAGGAGAGGATGGCAGCCGTGTAAGTGATGTGGGTGAGATCATTTTCAAAAACGAGTGAACTGCCCCCCTGGGCGGCGCCGAACTTGCTGCCGATGACGGTGAACTTGGCGCCGGGCGGGCCGGCGTCGGGAGTGATGGAGAGGATCGCCGGCGTATCGAACGTGGCGCTGGCGGCGGTGGTGAACAAGAGCAGCCAGTTAGCCGAGCCGGAAAAGAGCGAATAGCCGCTGCTGGTGCCGAACGTGCCGGCCGAGCCGTAGCCGGCGCCCTGGATGTTGTAGCCGGCCGAACCGCCCGCAAGCGAGCCGCTGTTGGCCGCGCCGCCGGTGATCTGGTATGCGGCGGCCGGACTGCCGATCAGCAGAGCGAGCAGTAACAGTAAAACCAAATTTCGGCCCATTTTAACCTTTTTAACCTTCGCTTAGTTTATTTAATTTATTGCGGTATAGGAGCCGCGCTACTATTAATAACAATATAATTTACGGTGTGCGATTGATTGTTCCTTAAATTTCCATCAAAAGTTAAGGTAAAAGCTTGGTCGCCCGGAACAACTTTGCTAATATATTTATAAGAAGAACCCCATGCTGGGGCTGGTTGATCGACCAGATTAACAATAATAATACTCCCGGTTGTGACATCGGAATCAGTAATTGTTTTAGTACTCGAGGCCGTTGACATCCAAGTGGCGGTTTTGGCCAGGAAATATTTGCCACCAACTGTGTCAGCATTCCCCCCCGTCCCCGCAGGTCCGGCCTCGCCGGTCGGCCCCATCGGCCCGGCTGGTCCGGCAACACCATCGGCTCCGGCTGGCCCAGGATCACCTTTCTCACCTTTGTCACCCTTCGGTCCGGCCTCGCCGGTCGGCCCTTGCGGTCCGGCAGGGCCAGCTGCTCCAGTACTCCAGGTGGGTACTCCGCCACTGACCTTCAGGACTTGCCCGCTCGAGCCAATTGACAATCTCGACAATCTATTCGTTCCTGAAGCGTAAAGAATGTCGCCGCGAGCAAAACTTGATTGATCGGTCCCGCCCCGTCTTTCGTCGAGCGTGCCGCTGGAAATGTTGTCGGCATCCAGCGCCGTTAAATTTGAACCATTGACCGCCGGTAATCTTCCAAAATTGTCAAGCTGAACGATCTTGCGGGCGCCGGTGCCGACATCCACCGAAATCGTGCCGCTTGACGTGATCGGCCCGCCAAGCAAACCGGTCCCGGCATTGACCCGCGTGACGGTGCCGCCGCTGGTGCCGGTCGCCGTCAGGGTCACAATCCCGGTGCCGCCGCCTTCATCATCGGAAACGCCGATGCCGGCGCCGGCCACGATCTGTTTGACAAATTGGCCGGGGGCAACTTTAGTGTTCTGGATCGTGGCGTTGGCAAGACTGTTATTCGTTATCGAACCATTATCCACGCTCTCCGCGACCGCCGCTTTTAAAGCGGTGCCGACGGAGACAAGCTGGGTGCGGGGGGAGATCGTTTCACCGGCAACGGTGACTTCGACGTATCGGGGTGTTCCGCTGAAGACCGCGGCGGTGACCGGCACGCTATCACCCAAGATCAGGCTGAAAACCCCCTGTTCGTTCGGCGTGACCGTCTGGCTCTCGGGCCCCCAGACGGCGTTGCCGCCGGTCGGGGCATCGTAGATCCTGACGTCAAAGGTCTTGGCGGCAATCACCGGATTGCCGGCGGAGTCGAGCAGTCTCCCTTCATAAGATAATTTCTCCGGGACCGCCGACAGTTTGGGCACGGCAATGCCAAAAGCCGCCCCGACCATGATCACCAAAAATAAGAACAGAAATACCTTTTTCATTTGACTCCTCCTCATTAATTTGGAAATTATTAATCGTCCGAAGTGAAGAGAATTGCGAGGTTTTAACCAGTGCGATTCTTTCCCTTTGTACATTAATAATATTACTACCTAAACCCCCTTTTTGTCAAGCAAAAACCGGTTCACGGAGCCGTCGCCGGAGGCGCTATCCTTGCCAGTACCTCGGGCGGCAGTTTGGCAGCCAAAGCATCGTAAGTTTGGCTCCCCCGGAGCCGGGCCAGCAGGGCGCGGGCGAACCCCGGATCAACGTTCTCCGCCCTTAACAGCGCCACAACCTGTCTCAAATTGATCCCGGCGCGCGCCTCGACCACGCTCACCATGAGCGGATCGGCCTGACGGCTAAGGAGATCATTAATAATGCTCGCATCATAAGCGAAAAGGAGGTCGCCGAGAAACCGGACGGTTTCCGCCCGTCTCTGGTCGGGATTTACGCCCATTTGCGGGCTGGCGCACAAAAGAGAGCCGAGCGAGGTCAACAGCCGGGCGCTGGCTTGAGGATTATTTTTCCCGGCGAAGCACTGCAGGAGACGGCCCCAGATATTTATATCCGCCAAGCCAAAACCGAGGGTCCCGACCTGGAGTTCGATCGCTTCCTTAAATCTCCGGTCGGCGCCCTCTCCCGTTGTCCTAGCCAGAAGATACAAGCGTTCGGCTTTGAGGCGAAGATCAAGACTCGAGATATGGAAAGTTTCCAGCGGTTCCCAGCGCGCCAACCTGGCAGCTGCGCCCTTGCCATTACGGGTGCGGGGGCTGATCCCCGGAACATGCTCCCTGATCCTTGCCGTTTGTGTTGTTGCCATCTTCTTTCTTTCGGCGCCCCGGCCGGAAAATTTCACTGAATTACCGCCTTACGACCCGAATGCACGAATTACTTCCCGAATATTACGGCTGAAATTATCGGCGGGAACGGACGAAGAAAACACAGAATGAATTTACTGGCAGGGATCGGGAGATTGTTTTTGCCGGCGCGGGAGGCCCGGCCCGGCAGAGTGCCGCCGCCCGCCCGCGTCCAGGGCCAGCCCCGGCTGGCGCTCAAGATATTAACGGGGGAGCAGAGCCCGGCGGAAAAAAGAGCGGCAATAAAACAAATGGATTTCTTCTGCTCCGTCCATAATGCGAACCAGCCGCTTTTCGGCCGGCAGCCGCCGGCCATTGCCCTGCCGGACTTCTTCAAACTGCTGGCCAAACAACCGGCAGCGACCGTGGCGCAGGTGCACACCCTCTGGCAAGAGCAAAAGCCGGAGAAGAACGCCGCCCCGATCAAATCATTTCTGCTCCAGGAGGGATACAATTTCTGTTTCTCCGGCCGGCAGCGCTGGGAACTGCCGTCGGGGGCCGTGATGATGATCGAAGAGTATTATGACGCGTTGAGCCACGTGCCGGGGATGCCGTATGAAGTCAAACATTTTTACATCGGCTGCGAGATCGGCGGGCTGACGTTCTACTACTGAAGCTCGACGACCTTGTCCCGGCCCTTCTCGCCGCGGAGGAGGCGCAGCCGCCTTTTCTTGACGCCGAAGTGCTTGGCTAGAACCTCAATTAAAGCTTCGTTCGCCTTCCCTTCGACCGGCGGAGCGGTCAAATAAACTTTCAAGCGGTCCGCTTCTTCAACAACTTTATTCTGCCTGGCGCGGGGGACGACGCGGACGCTGATCATCATTTTAAATATCCGTCAAAGAACTTGACGATCCGCGCCATCATGAGCGGCCACTGCGGGCCGAACTCGTGGCGCTCGCCGGGATACCGGTAGAAGACGACGCTTTTGCCGCGGGCCTTCAGCTCTTTTTCCAGCCGGACCGACCAGTCAAAGGGGACGGACTCGTCGGCGGTGCCGTGGTTGAGCATGACCGGCGCCTTAACATTATTTAAGTAACTGACGGCCGAGAGGCCGGCCCAGAAGGCGGGGTTTGATTCGGGCGAGCCGTATTCGGCGATGATTCTTTCAGCCACTTCCGGATGGCGCTTGCGCCGCCAGAGCCAGCGGGTGAAATTGTCGCGGTAATCGGCGCTGACCGGCGCCAAAAGGACCGCCGCTTTGGCCAGCCCGGGTTTCACGGCCAGAAAGTTCAGGACGACCCCGCCCCCCATCGAATGGCCCAGCAGCCCGATCTTCTCCTTATTGAAATACGGCTTGTCGCTCCCCTTGACCGCCATGACGCAGTTGATCGCGTCGATGACGTAGCCGAGCCGGAAGCCGGCCAGGTCGTCCGGGTCCTGATCGGAAAACGCGTGATTGCGGTAATCGGGATGAATCACTATATAACCACGGCGCGCCAGATAATCCTGTTCGCGCTTCAAGCCGCGGCCGTTCGTATAGATTTTCGGATCGATGAAGCCGTGGTTAAGTATCAGGACGGGGAACGGCCCCTTCCCCTTCGGCAAATTCATGATGCCGGAGATCGTCAGGTCATCGCTTTTGTAAGTGATGAGATAGCGGGTGTAAACGTTGTTCTCGGCCAGGACTTTTTTCAGCTGCAGATCGCGTCCGTGATAATCGCGCTGCATCAGGCCGGCCAGTGACGGGACGGCCGCCCAGGCGGCAGCCGCGGTCAGCAGGACGGCCAGACAGAGCAAGAAGAGCGGCCGCCGGCGGAGGCGTTTCTTTTCGGCGGTCAGCTTTTTCTCCCGCAAAACTTTTTCTTTGGCGCGGCGGGAGCGGCGGCGCTTCTGGCGGCGGAGTTTTTCGGCCTTCGCCCGTTCGGCGCTCTTCTTGCCGAGGAGCCGGGCCGCGAGCTTGTCGGCCAGCAGCCGCCAGGCGAGGAAGCGGTTGAGCGCCTGCGAGCGGGCGCGGCTCATCTTGACCTCGAGGCCGGTCGGCAGATGCTTGAGATAGACGCCGCTGGCGACCTTATTGACGTTCTGGCCGCCGGGGCCGCCCGAATGGATAAACTTCTCCACCACATCGGAAAGTTTGATCCCGAGGCGAGTCAGGCAAGCGTCAAGAGCGGCCTGTTTATCCATGCCAACCATGGGGCCAGTATAACAAAATAACAAATCACAAGCATCAAATAACAAACAAATCCCAAACCACAATTACCCAATGAAATAAACGTTGCCTGTTTTAGTCATTCGAATTCCGGTAATTTGGTATTGTTTGTTATTTGTGATTTGATTATTATATACTATAGTAATGCGCGGCAAATACGCGACCGGGCAAGCGGAGATCGACCGGGAGATCGGGGCGCTGGCGGAAAAATACAGCGCGCCGGCGACGGCCGAGTTGATCCGGCAAATGTTCACTTCGGTCGTCAAGCTCCACCTCGACGGGGCCGACAGTTACGAGTTGCGCCTCCTCAACACTTCGCTCAAGGAGCTGCGCCACGCTTTCCGCGTTTTCCGCCAGTACCGCGGCGTCCCCAAGGTCGCCGTCTGGGGTTCGGCCCGGATCAAGCCGGCCTCGGCCGAGTACCGGATGGCGGCCGAGTTCTCGCGGCTGATCACGCGGGCCGGCTACCTGGTGATCACCGGCGGGGGCGGCGGGGCAATGGCGGCGGGCAACTGCGGCGCCGGCGGCCGGAGCTTTGCCGTCAACATCAGTCTGCCGCACGAGCAAAAGCCGAACCCTTACGTGGCGCGGTGCGAAAAACTGATCTCGTTCAAATACTTCTTCGACCGGAAGCTGATCTTCGTCAAGGAATCGAACGCCACCGTCCTTTTCCCCGGCGGCTTCGGCACCTGCGACGAGGCGTTTGAGATGCTGACGCTTTACCAGACCGGCAAGAGCGTCCCCCGCCCCATCGTCCTGATCGAGCCGCGCTGGGGCTTCTGGCGGGGGTGGCTGAACTTCATCAGGCGCGAGATGGCGCGGCGCGGCTTCATCGCCAAGCATGACCTCAAGCTTTTCACGCTGGTCCACTCGGCCAAAGCGGCAGTTAAGGAAATACTCGATTTTTACAGCGTTTACAATTCGCTCCGCTACGTCGGGCCGCTGACCGTGCTCCGGCTCAACCAGCCGCTGCCGGCGGCCAAACTTAAGCAATTGAACAAGAAGTTCGCCGATCTGCTGACCGGGGGGAAGATCGAAGCGGGCGGGCCGACCGCCGAGGAGCTCAAGGACAAAGACCTGCCCGACCTGCCGCGCCTCGTCATGCGCTTCGACCGGGAGAGCTACGGGCGGCTGAACGAACTGATCCGGGCGATCAACGGAGCCTAAGCAAAACCAGCGCAATCAACCCCGCGCCGACCAGCAGCCGGTACCAGATGAAGAGATAAAAAGTGTTCTTCTGCAGATAGCGGAGAAGATATTTGATGGCAAAGAAGCCGACCAGCGCGGCGGTGAGCAGGCCGGCGAGGAACGGCATGCGCTCATCGGCCGGCAGGCCGCCGTGCTTGAAGAGGCCGTAACTTTTGTACAGTCCGGCCCCGAGAATGATCGGCGCCGAAAGGAGAAAAGAGAATTTGGCGGCCGTCTCCCGCTTGAGTCCCAGGAAAAGGCCGGCCGTCATGGTGATGCCGGCGCGCGACACCCCCGGCATCAGCGCCAGCGCCTGCGCCAGGCCGATCGCCCCCGCGTCGAGCCAGCCGACCGACGCCAACTCACGCCGGCGCCGGCTGAAGACTTCGGCCGCCCAGAGCAGCAAGCCGAGGCTGATCAGGAAAACAGCGATCGTCACCGGACCGCGGAAAGTCTCCTCAAAATATTTCTCGCCCAGCACCCCCGCGAGCGCGCCGGGGACGGAGCCGAGGAGAAGCAGCCAGACAAGTTTGCCCCTGATGATCCCCCACCACTCACGCCAGAAAAAGGCGAGCAGGGAAACGAGCGTCCCCAGATGGAGGGCGACGTCGAAGGTGAGCGTATGTTCCGGCCAGCCAAGAAGCCAGGGGATGAAGACAAGGTGGGCGGAACTGCTGATCGGGAGGAATTCGGCGATCCCCTGGACGACACCGAGCACGACCGACTGAAGTATTGTCATTTTATTTCGAGGACCTTGAACTTGACCTTGCCGCGCGGCAGTTCGGCCTCGACGACGGCGCCGACCGGCTCGTTGACGACCGCGCCGCCGATCGGCGAAGCGGTCGAGATCTTGTCCTCCAGGACGTCGGCCTCGTCCTCGGCCACGATGGCGTACTCGAACTCCTGGCCGGTGTCGAGCGCCTTGATCCGCACCGTCGAACCGAGCGTGACGCAGCCGGCGGCGGCCAGTTCGCTCTTGTCGACGATCGTGGCGCCGGCCAGCTTGGCCTCCAGCTCGCGGATCCGCATCTCGTTGAGCCCCTGCTCGTCCTTGGCGGTGTGGTAAGCGGAATTCTCGCGCAGGTCGCCGTGCTCGCGCGCCTCGCCGATCGTCTTGGAGATGGCGGCGCGGCGCTTCTTGAGCGCGGCGAGCTTCTGCCCGATCTTGTCGTAGTTCTCCTGGGTCATCCGTTCGGCCATGGAGTTATTATATCAAATAAGATGGGGAAGCTTAACCATTCCCGGGCGTTTCATCACGATGCAATTTGAACGGGCCGGCAAGTTAACAGTTACAAATGTCAAGTGCTGTGGAGTTTCCCCCAGAATCTGGCCAAAGCGAATAAGATTGAAACCACACACTAAAGTGTGTGGAATTTGCGGTGATTTCCCATGCTATAATGAATTTGTGACGAAGATAATAAATCTCGCGATCATCGCGCACGTCGACCACGGCAAAACGACGCTGACCGACCACCTGCTCCGCCAGGGGGGCGCCTTCGGCGAGCGGGACGAGGTCCCGGAGCTGGTGATGGACTCGAACGACCTCGAGCGGGAGCGCGGCATCACGATCCTCTCCAAGAACTGCTCGATCCGCTATCAGGGGGTCAAGCTCAACATCGTCGATACGCCGGGCCACGCCGACTTCGGTTCGGAGGTCGAGCGGGTGCTGAAGATGGTCGACAGCGTCCTCCTCCTGGTCGACGCCAAGGAAGGGCCGATGCCCCAGACCAAGTTCGTGCTGGCCAAATCGCTCAAGCTCGGCCTGCGGCCGATCGTTGTCATCAACAAGATCGACAAGGTCGACAAAGAAGGACGGCGCGCCCACAAGGTGATCGACCTGATCTTCGACCTTTTCGTTAAACTGGACGCGACTGATGAACAACTGGATTTTCCGGTGGTTTACTGCGTTTCGCGTGAAGGGGTGGCAATGAAGGAGATGACCGACGAGCGGAAAGACCTGGGGCCGCTCTTCGACGCGATCTTCGGGCGCGTTTCCCCTTACCCCGACCGGAGCGCCGCTCTGCTGCAAATGCAGGTGACCAACCTGGCTTATGACGACTACGTCGGCCGGATCGCGATCGGGCGGGTGACGGGCGGCCGGCTGGAGAAGAACATGACCATCGCCGTCTGCAAGCGCGATGGCTCGGTCCAGCCCGGCAAGATCAGCAGGCTCTCCATCTTCGAGGGGCTGAAGCAGGTCGAAGTCGAAACTGTCGAGTGCGGCGACATCGCCGCGGTCGCCGGGATCGAAGGGATCACGATCGGCGAAACGATCTGCGCGGCCGACAATCCCCGGCCGATGCCGCTACTCCAGATCGACGAGCCGACGCTGAACATGGACTTCCTGGTCAACGACTCGCCCTTCGCCGGGCGCGAAGGGAAGTACGTGACCAACCGCCACCTGCGGGAGCGGCTGGAGCGCGAGCTGCAGACGAACGTCGGGCTAAAGGTGGAGGACCTGGGCGGGGCCGAGGGCTTCAGGGTCTCGGGGCGCGGCGAGCTCCATCTCTCGATCCTGCTGGAGACGATGCGGCGCGAGGGGTACGAGGTGCAGGTCTCCCAGCCGCAGGTGATCTTCAAGACGGTGCACGGCGAGCAGATGGAGCCGATCGAACAGGCGATCATCAGCGTCCCCGACGAGCACGCCGGCGTGGTGATCGAAAGCCTGGGCAAGCGCCGCGGCGAGATGCAGGAGATGTCGTCGCGCAGCGGGACGACGACGCTGGTCTACCTGGTGCCGACGCGGGGCCTCCTCGGCTTCCGCGCCCAGTTCATCATGGACACGAAGGGCGAAGGGCTGCTCCACCACGCCTTCGCCCGTTACGAGCGGATGAAGGGGGAGATCGCCAAGCGGCAGAACGGGGTGCTGGTCTCCGGCAACTTCGGCAAGACCGCTTCTTACGCGCTCGACAACCTGCAGGAGCGCTCGCGGCTGTTCGTCGGGCCCGGGGTCGAAGTTTATGAGGGGATGATCGTGGGAGAGAACGCCCGCCGTTCCGACATGACGGTCAACCCGACCAAGGAGAAGAAGCAGACGAACATCCGCGCGGCCGGCGCCGACGAGGCGATCAAGCTGACGCCGCCGATCAGGCTGACGCTCGAGCAGGCGCTCGAATTCATCGACGACGACGAGCTGGTGGAAGTGACGCCGCATAACATACGCCTGCGGAAGAAGCTGCTGACGGAGAATGAGCGCGCGCGCAACAAATAAATTCCCCTGAAATCCCCCCCCGAAATCCCCCGATATACATATGTACGAACGCGCGAACGCTGCGGCCGGGAACCAGGAGCGCGGAAAGGAAATTACTATGAGCGGGAATGAACTGATGGTCAGGCCGAAACCGATCACATTAAGAACACTGCGGGTAGCGGCTTATAATGCGCGCCTGGCGGCCAGCGGCATCGCCACTCTCACCTCGGCTGAAATATATTTTGGGCCGCAAAAAAATGGCGCCGCCGCCCCGGGGAGAAAACTTCCCCGCCTTTCCAGTTCAGAAGTGGACGCGCTGATGACAAATATATTGGGAGGCGAAGGGACGAACAGGGCCAGGCCGCCAGTCCGCCAGCGTTTTCTCTGGATCGAACCGCTTGGACCCGGCAAAAGCGGGCACAGCATTAGCGTTATTGAAAGGCCTACTTCCAGACAACTGCGGGAGATCTTTATGATGGCCTGGAAATTTGCCGAGCTTATTGACAAAGGGGCTAGGGGCTAGGGGGCCTACATCCCCGGAAACCCGCCCATCCCCTGCATCCGCTTGGCCGCTTCCATCTGCGCCGAGCGTAAAGCCTTGTTCGCCGCTTCTTTGACCAGGCCTTCGGCTTTCGCGCCGTTCATGTCGGGCGGGATCCTGACCTCGAGAATGTTCATCTCGCCGCTCACGGCAACTCTGACGCCGCCCGCCTCGCCTTCGCACCTGATCTTCGACATCGCGTCCTTCATCGCCCTCGCCTGCTTGATCATCTCGCCCATCTTGCCTAAATTGCCGAACATGTTCATTTTAGTCACCTCATGCCTTCTAAATTCGAAAACCGAATCTCGAAATTCGAAGGGAATTCGAAATTCGAATTTTGCCCCAATTATTTCGAGTTTCGATATTCAATATTCTGATTTAGGTGTTCGCTATTATACCAAACTCCGGCATATTATCCTCAGGGCGGCGGGCGGTCATAAACGGACTGAGCGGCAGCTGCCCATCTTCGGTCAGGAACCGGCAGCCCCAGGCGAGCGGACGCGGGGAGGAAGCGTCCCGGTGACAAAAAAGATAAAGATCGCGCTCGTGCCGGACCAACCGTAAGAAATAGACCCCTTCCCTGTCCAGGAATTGGAAATCGGCCGGCTGGATAAAGATGAGCAGTTTATCGCCAAATTGGATCTGTTCGCCCCAGCATTTTTTATAGAATGAGTAGTCGGTTAGCGCAGGGCGCTCGCCCAGCATCGTCCTGAACTTCGCCAGCTCGAAGCTGGCACGCCCCGCCTGTTCATCGCCGAGATACGTGATCTTGTCAGGCCGGATCAAATAAGTGCGGGCCGTCCCGTTATAACGAAAAAAGCCGCGCGCCTGGCCGTTCACCGTCCGGAAAAAGAACTCGCCCCGGACGATCTTTTGGCTGTTTTCCATAAAACTCGCCTTGAGCACCATCCCCGGGACCGGCAGAAAATAAGGGATCGTCCGCCAGGGCAAGCCGGGTGGATCGGGCTCCGGGTTGGCGACGGGATCGCGCACCCAGACATGCTGGGCCTGGCGCCAGTCGGGTTCCAGCAATTCATGCCAGGCGGGCGATACCATGATCTCCGCGCCGCGCAAACCGCCCCGGTAAACGAAAAACGCCCCTGACACGACCCGCGCGGCAAGGTCGAACGGACCGCCGAGCCGGTCAAGTTCCTCCTCGGTCGAAAATATCTGGCGCACTCCTTCATTGCCATGGCCGTGCGCAAGCCTGATATAAATTGAGGGGAACGGCATAATACCTTGTTCCCTTGTCTGCACCCCCTCCGTCGTCAGATCAATGATAAAATCACCGGCCCGCCTGACCTGCGCCCTGACGCCGGGAGTCGCGTGCAGCCGGGGGTCGCTCGCGATGACTCTTTTATCGATCAGCAGCGGGTAAAAGCGTTTTGAATAGTTGCCCTTCAGGTACAAAGCCGAAGCAGCCATGGTCTCACCTCAATAAGCTTATCGGGGGAAGCCGGAAAAAATTTCGGGGAATTTTGTCAGCCCGGCGGCCAGGAGAAGTCGCGGCCACCAAGCAGATGGATATGCAGATGATGCACGGCCATGCCGGCGGCGCGGCCGGTGTTGATCACCGTGCGGTAGCCGGTCTTGTCAAGGCCGCGCTCGGCCGCCAGTTTATTGACGACGCGGAAAATGTCGGCCAGGACGGAGTAATCCTTGACGTCGGCCAGCGTGGCGACATGCTCTTTCGGTATGACGAGGATGTGCGTCGGCGCCTGGGGAGCGATGTCGTTAAAGGCAAAGACTTTGTCGTCTTCGTAGACCGCGCTGCTCGGTATTTGCTTCGCCGCTATTTTACAGAAGAGGCAATCATTCATTTAACCTGCCCCCTTGCCGGCTTGCCGGTTTAAATCCGAAATTCGAATATCGAATCTCGAAACAAACGGGGAAAATTCGAATTTCTAAAACGGTTTTCTCTGTTTCGGATTTCGAATTCGTTTCGTATTTCGAATTTCGATATTCGGATTTTAGCGCCATTTTACCCTAAGCTCAACGATCCGGTGATTGCCGCTGTCGGCAACGTAAATGCGCCCCTGCCGGCCGAGGCTGAGCCCGAGCGGCGCGTTGAATTCGCCCGGCCCCGCCCCTTTCTGGCCGAAAGCAAGGAGGAACTTCCCCTGCCGGGAAAAAAGGCAGAGGCGGTCGTTGCCGGTGTCGGAAACATAAATGAACTTGTCGTCGACCGCGAGCGCCGAAGGGGCCGACAGCTCGCCCGGCCCGCCGCCGGAGCGGCCGAAGGAGAAGACGGGGCGGCCGTCAAAATCGAACTTCTGGACCCGGTTATTGCCGGTGTCGGCCACGTAAATGTTGCGGTCGCGGTCGGCCGCCGCATCGAGCGGCTTGTTGAGAAAGCCGGGGCCGATGCCGAAGCCGCCGACTTCGCTGACGAAATTGCCCGCGGGATCGAACTTCAGCACCCGGTCGTTGCCCGAATCGGCGACGTAAAGATAACCGAGCGAGTCGACGTCGAGGCCGGCCGGGTCCTGGAGGGCGCGCAGGTTGACCTCGCCGCTGCCGACCTCGCGGAGGAAGTTGCCGCGTATGTCGAACTGCTGGATCCGGTCGCTGTCTTTTTCCGAAACATAAAGGCGGAAATTGAAGTCGACGGCGATGCCGACCGGCGTGTTGAACCTGCCGTCCTCGTGGCCGAAGCCGCCGAACTGGTAGACGAAACCGCCGTTCTCGTCGAGCCGCTGGACCCGGTTGTTGCCGGTGTCGGCGATATAGAGATTATTGAGCGCCGTCTCGAGGTCGCCGAGCTGGGCCGACCTGACGTCCTGCGGAAAGTAGAACTGGCGCTCACCGGAGCCGCCCGAACCGAACTCCCGGACGTAAGCGACCGACGGGTTGATTATTTCGCTAGTGGCGGGGACCTCGCCGAGGGCGAAAGCGGATGCCGCCACTAATGAGAGCGCGCAAATCCGAAATACGAATAACGAAATTCGAAGGAAATTCGAATTTCGAATTTCGAAATTATTTCGTATTTCTGATTTCGGATTTCGGATTTTCATCCCAACAGTTCCCTTATCTTCTTCCCAATGTCAGGGCTGGTCATGAGGCTGGTGCCGACCAGGACAGCGGAAACGCCGGCCGCTCGCAACTCCCCGACCTGCTCCGCGGCAATGATGCCGCTTTCGGAAACGATGACCTTTTTTTTCAGTTCCGGATATTTTGCCAGCAGGTCCAGGGTCGTCCTGAAATCCACTTTAAATGTCTTAAGGTCGCGGTTATTGATGCCAATAAGCCGCGCGCCGGCCTTCAGGGCCCGCTCGGCCTCCGCCCCGTCCCTGATCTCGACCAGGCAGGGCATTCGCAGCCGGTGCGCAAGCTCAAGATAATTCTTCAGCTGCGCCGGCGCGAGGACGGCGGCGATCAGCAGGACGGCGTCGGCGCCGTTGATACGCGATTCATAAAGCTGCGCCTCGTCGATGATGAAGTCCTTGCGCAGGACGGGGATGGTGGTCGGGTCCTTGGCGGCCTTGAGGTCAGCGAGCTTCCCCTGGAAATACTTGCCGTCGGTCAGGACCGAGAGCGCCGCCGCCCCGCCCTCCTCATAAGCCCGGGCGAGAGCGGCCGGCTCGAACCGCTCCGCCAGCACGCCGGCCGCAGGGGAAGCTTTCTTGATCTCGGCGATGAGCGACATCCTGCCGCGCGGCAGCGCGGCCAGGAAATCTCGCGGGGCGGGAAGCTGACCGACCAGCGTCTCGAGCTTGCCGGGGCCCCCGCGGGCCTTGAGGGCGGCGACTTCCCGGCGCTTGTCGGCAATAATATCGTCGAGAACGGTCATGCTATAATGCTAGCATAATGACCATTGCCTATCAACACGAGCCCGTGCTGGCCGAAGCGGCGGCGGCGTTCCTGAAACCGGCGGACGGCAAGGTTTTTGTGGACGCAACGCTGGGCGGCGGGGGGCACGCGTCTAAAATCAAAGATCAAAGATCAAAAATCAAAATTATCGGCTTTGACCGGGACGCCGACGCGTTGGCAGCTGCCCGGAAGAACTTAGCCGGCTTTTCGGACATCGAATACGTCCACGATAACTTCGCGCGCCTAAAAGAGCACGTCAAAGAAAAAGTCGACGGGATACTTTTTGACCTCGGAGTTTCCTCCTACCAGCTCGACGAAGGGGGGCGCGGCTTCAGCCTGCAGCATGACGGGCCGCTCGACATGAGGATGGACCGGCGCGGCAAGCTGACCGCCGCCGAGATCGTCAATAACTGGCCGGCCGAAGAGCTGACGAAGCTCTTTTATGAGTGCGGGGAAGAGAAGTTCTCCCGCCGGATCAGCAAGGCGATCGTCGCGACCCGCGACTCGCGGCCCGTGACAAGCACCTTTGAGTTAAAAGGGATCGTGGAAAAGGCGATCCCGACGTGGAAGAAAAGAGAGTCGGTCACCCGCGTCTTCCAGGCGCTGCGCATCGCCGTCAACGACGAGCTGAACAGCTTGAAACTGGCGCTTGGCCAGGCGCTGGGGCTCCTCAAACCGGGGGGGCGGCTCGTCGTTATTTCTTACCATTCGCTGGAGGACCGGGCCGTCAAGCGGCTGTTCAGGTCAGCCGCCCAAAATGGTATACTGAAGCCGCTGACCAAAAAGCCGGTGACGGCCGGGGTGGCCGAACTGGCGGGCAACCCGCGGGCGCGGAGCGCCAAGCTGCGGGCGGCGGAGAAACTATGAACAGTAATTTCCGGAAAGCGGTCGCGGTCCTCATCCTCTTCCTGGTCCTGGCCGCCGCCCATTTATACATGTACGCGCAGAACATGGCGCTGACCTACCGGATCACCGACCTGAAGATCAAGCGGGCGGAATTGAGCAGCCTGGCGCGGACGCTGGGAAGCCAGGCGGCCCGGGAAGAGGACCTCGCTTATATCGAAAAAACGGCAAAAACGAAGCTGGGGATGATCTACCCTGACGACATCACTTATATTGTAACGTCCGGCCCAGGGCCGGCAGATCGAGCAACGGCTGGCGGAAGCCGAGAGCTGAACTGACCCCCTGCCCGAACTGCAGCAGCGGATTGAGCCGCCGGTAATAGATGAGCCGCACCTCGCCTTTGACCTTTCCCTCCGACTTGGCCAGTTCGACCGCGTCGCTGAAGCCGCCAAGCTTGTCGACCAGTTTGACCGCCAGCGCCTGGTTGCCGGTATAGACGCGGCCCTGCGCCAGCTTTTCCACTTCGGCGGTCGCCAGCTTCCGGCCGGCCGCCACCGCATTGACGAACGTCCGGTATGTTTCGTCAAAGATCCGGTCGACCGCTTCGCTCTCGATCGTCGAGAAGCGGCGGAGGCCGGAGAACATGTCGGCGTGCGCCCCCTCCTTGACCTCGTCGGCGGCCACGTCCCAGTTTTCCATCAGCCGGTGATAGACGGGGAAGGCGCCGATCACGCCGATGCTGCCGGTGATGCTGGAAGGATCGGCCACGATCTTGTCGGCGGCGACCGCCACATAATAGCCGCCCGAGGCGGCGACGTCGCCCAGCGAGGCGATAATGACTTTTTTCTTTTCCCGCGCGTACTGGAGCGCCTGGTAGATCTCGCCGGCGGCGACCGCCGAGCCGCCCGGGCTGTTGACGCGCACGAGCAGCGCCTTGACGAACGGATCATCGGCCGCGCCGCGGATGTCGCGCGCGAGCTTGTCGGCGCCGACATAGCTGCCGCCGAAGACTAGGTTCTGGCCGCTGTCGCCCTCGACGATCTCGCCGTCAACCTCGATCACCGCCACGCCGAAGAGCTGGCTGAAGAACGACTCTTCGGGCTCAAGCAGGTTGGGCTGGACGATCTTGACTTCGTCCTTGTTGCCGTAAAGCTCGTTGGCGGCGACCGAGGCGTCGCGGAAGAAACCGACCCGGTCGATCAGCCCCATCTTGAGCGCCAGGCCGGCCGGGAAGATCATCCCGTCGCCGATCTCCTTGACCTTCTCGATCTTCATCTTACGGCTGGCCGCGATATCGGTCAGCATCTGCCGGTAAATATCGCCAACGAGCCCTTCCATCATCTCTTTTTGCTCGGCGCTCAGCGAACCGGCAAGCCAGTCGAAGGAAGACTTGTACTTGCCTTTATACTTCACCTGGTAATCGACGCCGAATTTCTTGAACAGGCCGCCGAAGCGGTAAATCTCGAGGCTGCGGCCGAAGCCGCCGATCGCCGCCCCCGGGGCCGCCACGATCTTGTCGGCGACCGAGGCAAGATAATATTCGTCGCCGAGCGCCGAGTCCTCGACATAGGCGATAATCTTCTTCCCCTTGTTTTTGGCGCGCAGCAGCTCGGCGCGCAGTTCTTGGACGACTGCCGCGCCCCCCAGCCCGCCGGAAAAGCCGCCCAGGCGGAGGAAGATCCCGTCGATCGAGCCGTCCTTTTCGGCGGCGCGGACCTGCTCGAGCAGGCTATCAAGCCCCGACCGGTAGCCGCCGAGCAGGCTGATCTCCGACTGCCCGCCCTTGAGCAAGCCGTTGACGTCGATGATGACGAATTCCTTCGGCTTGATAAAGGAGAAGGGGCGCTCGCGGCCAAGGTTGAATTTCAGCCCCGCCTCGAAGCGCTGGATATTTTGGTCGCCCGGGAGGAACTGGAGCGCGTAATCGAGCGTGAAAAAGGCGAGGTCGAGCGAAGCGCCGGCGGTCGGGTGGCTGCCGTCAAGGCCGCCGCGGAAAGTCAGCCCCGGGACCAGGCTCGATTCGACCCCCAGGTGGCCTTCGTAAGGGAGTGAGCGATAGAGCTCGGCGTCGGCCGCCAGCACGAGCTGATTATTGTTGAACGGCCTGTAGCCGAGGCCGAGCCGCAGGGAAGCCGGCGCCAGCCGCGCCTGCGTCGTCAGGACTTCGCGCGCCACGACCCCGACCTTGAACTGCGGCGTGATGCGCAGCAGCAGGCCGAGATCGCCGCTCCAGCCTTCACTGGCCGCTCCGCCGATCGTCGCGCTAAACGTCTTGTAATTGGTCCCCCAGTTGAGCCAGCCGTAGCGGTTGCCGAAACCAAAGGCGGAGAAAGTGACCTGACCGACGCCGGGGCCGGCCACTTTCCCTTCGGAGTAACCGAGGTAGCCAAGTTTGAGCGCGCTGTAAGTGAACTCGTTCCTGGTCAGCTGCGAATCAAGGCTGCCGGTGGTGTAGCCGAACCCCGGCTCGGCCAGCCCGGCCGGATTGCAGAAGACGGCGCCGGCGTCGTCCGCCACGGCGGAGAACGCCCCGCCCATCCCGAGCGCGCGCGTGCTGACGCCGCCTTTCAAGAGCAGATGGCCAAGGTCGTCGGCGAAAGACGCGCCAGCAAGCGCCGCCAGCAAGCAACAAACGATCGCCTGCCTTAATAACATGATAGAATATTATACATGGTACGAGTACGCTTTGCACCCAGCCCCACCGGCGCCCTGCACATCGGCGGCGCGCGGACCGCGCTCTTCAATTGGCTCTTCGCCCGCCACCTGAACGGCAAGTTCATCCTGCGGATCGAGGACACCGACCGGGAGCGCTCGACGCTTGAGGCCAACAAAGCGATCTTTCACGGCCTCGAATGGCTGGGGATCGACTGGGACGAAGGTCCCAACACCGGCGGCCCATTCGGCCCCTATTACCAAACGGAAAGATTGGCGCTCCACCAGAAATACGCGCAACAATTGGTCGACGAAGGCAAAGCCTACTACTGTTTCTGCACGGCGGAAGAGCTAGCGCAGCGCCGGAAAGAAGCCGAAGCCAGAAAAGAGGCGCCGCGCTACGACGGCACCTGCCGCAAACGCTCCGCCGAAGAGCTCAAGGCCAAACTGGCCGCCGGGACGCCGTACGTCATCCGGTTCCGGCTGCCGCCGGTCGGCGAGACGGCGGTCGACGACCTGGTCCGCGGGCGGGTCGTTTTCCAGAACGAAGTGCTCGACGACTTCGTCATCTTGAAGTCGGACGGCTTCCCGACCTACAATTTCGCCTGCGTGGTCGACGACCACCTGATGGAAATCTCGCACGTCATCCGCGGGGACGACCATCTTTCCAACACGCCGCGCCAAATTTTATTATACCAGGCGTTCGGCTGGGCGCTCCCCAAATTCGCCCACCTGCCGATGATCCTCGGCCGGGACAAAGCGCGGCTGTCGAAGCGGCACGGCGCGACCTCGGTCATCGAGTACAACGGCCTGGGATATCTGCCCGAAGCGATGATCAATTACATCGCCCGGCTCGGCTGGGGGCACGGCGACCAGGAGGTCTTTTCCCGGCAGGAGCTGATCGAGTTCTTTTCGCTCGACGGGGTGACGAAGAACCCGGCGGTCTTCGACATGGAAAAGCTCAAGTGGCTGAACGGCCAGTATATCCGCAAGCTGCTGCCGGAGCGGCTCTTCGACCTGTGCGAACCGCTCCTCATCGACGCTTACGGCAGGCACGACCTGGCGTACATGAAAAAAGTCGTCGCGGTCTTCCAGGACCGGCTGGTCCTCATCCCCGAGATCGTCGGGCTCTCGGCTTATTTCTTTAAAGATGATTTTGAATATGACCCCAAGGCGGCCGAGAAGCATTTTAAGACGGCGAACGCAAAAGTTATCCTGACGACTTTGAAGGACCGCCTGGCCGCGCTTGAGCCTTTCGCCAAAGAGAAGATCGAGCCGGTTTTCAAAACTCTGGCAGAAGAGATGAAGCTGAAACTCGGCGCCGTCATCCACCCGTGCCGCCTCGCCCTCTCCGGCCGCGCCGAAACCCCGCCGATGTACGATGTGGTCGCCATTCTGGGGAAAGAGAAGGTCGGCGCGAGGCTGGACAAGGCGATAGCGGCACTTTGAGACAGCCCTCACCCGCTTACACAAACCGGCCCCCCTCTCCCAGAGGGAGAGGGGAAAGGCGGTGAAGCTGGAGAAGCGAACAGCCCTCACCCAATTTCTCGTCATACAATATTTTGTCGTTTACGCCCTCTCCCAGGGGGAGAGGGGTTGGGTGGTTGAAGAAAGTTTTTAGCGGGGGACGATCAGCAGGCCATCGATGGCGTTGTTTTCAACCTCGAAGTAAGCCTGGGTCTGGGAACGCAAATACTCCGGAATGCGAGACATGACGTAAGCGCGGAGGTTCGCTACTACCGCCGGCCAATCGACTTCTGCGGCCTGCCGGGGTTTGGCCAGGTCGGCGCCGCTTGAATACTGCAACCGTAAAGAAAAGAGAGAACAGTGCCGGTTCAAGGTCCATTCCGCCTGCGTTATTTCAAAAAGAAAGCCGTCTGCCGGGCCAAGCAGTACCGTCTGGGCAAAGGCGTGGTGGCTTACGGGAAATTTGCGTGACAGCGACTCCACGGTCTCGCCGGTCAGATGGACGGCGCTACGGGGAGAGTTCGAGATATTCAGGCACCTGCCCATGAAGAGGGCCAGCACTTCATGTTTCATGTTCAGAGGAAAGCGCGAACTATTGAAATACCTCTCGGCCCTGGCCTGGAATATCGCGTCTCCCGAATCCCCCCTGACTATTCGCATATATGCCATAACAGTTATTCTTCGGCAGGGGGGCCGGGAAATTTCAGGGAATTAGGGAAAGGGCGGAACAAAGGGCAAGGGAGGGCAAGGAAAGGGGGAAAGGGCAAAACAAAAGGCGGAACAAAGGGCGCCCTTTTTCTCTTTCCCACCGTTTGTTCCGCCCTCACTTGCCCTTACTTGCCTTTTGTCCCGCCCCCTATTTGCGTACCATCGTGCCGATGCCGTGGTCTATGCGCGCGAACCAAGCATTTGCTGATTAATTCGCCGCAGCTGCGCAAACTGATCTTTCATTTCAGTCGACAATTTCTGTTCAATGTCTTGCCTGTCCGAGCGCTTATCTAATGATCCGACCAGTTGCAATAAAAACTCGATTTCCCTTACCGCCGCTGGATCGACCAGGGTCTCTTCTAGCGGATAATGATCGACAAAATATTGATCTGCCAAGCCAAGCTCTGTTTCCGCTATCTTTTCCTCATTTGCCTTCAAATAATCAACTACTGCCTGCGCTGGCGTCCGGGGATTAAGCACGGCTATTCGTCCCGAGTTCGGGCCCTTTACCAGTCTCCCCAAAATATCCGGCGGGGTATTCAGATGGGCGGCGCAAGCCGCTAAGATGTTGTTGTTGGGCTCTTTCTGCCAGGCCTGCCAGTCAGGCAATTTAACATCCTGCAACTCTTTCTCAGCCGCAACCGCCAGTTCTCGTAGTGTATCGCCGCCTGCCGCTGAATTCTTGGCCACCGGTATTTTCACATCATGGATCGGGCTGCGGGCCAGATCGGCCAACTCCCCCTGACCCCGGCTGATCGAAGCCTTGTTAATCATTTGCCACTACTGTCGGGTTACTCGTAATCCTTTGGGCAATACTAAAATGTCGTCCATCGCTCAGATAGCGTTCCTCCAGAAATGAGCGCGGACAATTTGGGCTATCAATACTCGGCTTCGGGGAAATGCCAACCGGAATTTGGGGCCGGCCACTGCGATGAAGTATTTTAGACAGCCAAGTCATCTTGCCCCCTATTTCCTTACCATCGTGCCGATGCCGTGGTCGGTGAAGAGCTCGAGGAGGATCGAGTGCGGCAGGCGGCCGTCGATGATGTGCGCGGTCTTGACCCCTTTGCGCAGGGCGTAGAGGCACGACTTGACCTTGGGGATCATGCCGCCGGAGATCGAGCCCTGCCTGATCATCTTCTCCGCCCGGTAGGTGTTCAGCTCGGAGACCAGCTTGCCGCCCTCCAGGACCCCTTGCACGTCGGTCATCATGATCAGCTTTTCCGCCTTGAGGTAGGCGGCGATCGCCGCCGCCGCCTTGTCGGCATTTATATTGTAGATGCCGCCGCGCTTCCCCACCCCGATCGAGGTCAGCACCGGGATGTAGCCGAGCTTCATCCACTTGTTGAGATAGCGGTAGCGGATGCCGCCGACCTGGCCGGTGAAGCCGAGGTCGAGCTTGTTCCCCTCGGCATCCTTCTTCCAGTATTTGAAAGCTTTGATCACGCGGCCCTTTTTGCCGTAGAACCCCTTGGCCTTGCCGCCCGCTTTTTTGATCAGCGAAACGATCTGCTGGTTGATCTTTTCGCCGAGCACTTTCTGGACGATCTTCATCGTCTCCTTATCGGTGACGCGGTAACCGCCGACGAACTTCGGCTCGATCCCCTTCTTGCGCAGGTACTTGTTGATCTCGGGGCCGCCGCCGTGGACAAGAATCGGCTCCATGCCGCACATCTTGAGCAGGACGATATCCTGGATCACTCCCTGTTTGAGCTCGTCGCTCTGCATCGCCGCGCCGCCGTATTTAACGACGATCGTCTTGCCGTTGAACTTGGTCAGGTACGGCAGAGCTTCCAGGACCGCGTTAGCGCGTCTGATCAGATGCTTAAACATTCATGCCTCCATTCCTCATAAATAACAAATAACAAGCATCAAATAACAAACAATTTCTAAATCACAATGATCAAAGTGAATAAACAGCGCCGTTTTGAACATTAGAATTTCGGCAATTTGGTATTGTCTGTAATTTGTTGTTTGTTATTTGATTGTTCACGTATGGTACTCCGCGTTTATTTTAATGTACCCTTCGGTCAGATCACAGCCCCAGGCGACGGCCGAAGCTTTGCCAACGCCCAGGTCACAGGTAACGATCGTTTCTTTATCAAGGAATTTCATGTCAGCGGTCATCCGGTCCTGATCGAGCCGGACGCCGGTCGCGCCCGCCGCCGCCAGGACCCGGCCGGGATTATAGTCCCTGCCGTAGGCGGCGCATTTCAAAAGATCGGAACCGGCGATGGCGCGCGCGGCCAGCCGCGCTTCCTTGTCGCTGCGCGCGCCGCTGACCCGTACTTCGATCAGCTGGGTCGCCCCCTCCCCGTCGCGCGCGATCTCCTTGGCCAGATAAACGCAGACCGCTGCCAGCGCCTTGTAAAACCGCGCCTGCGACCCGTGACTCGTGACCCGCGACCCGGAGAGACCGTTCGCCAGCGCGAAGACGCAGTCGTTGGTCGACTGGCACTGATCGACCGTCGTCATGTTGAACGAAACGGCGACCGCCTGCTTGAGGAATTTCTGCAGCAGCGCACGCGGGACCGCCGCGTCGGTGGTGATAAAGGCGTGCATCGTCGCCAGATCCGGATGGATCATGCCGGAGCCCTTGGCGATCCCGGCGACGGTGTAGCCGTCAACTTTGACGGCGATCTCCTTCGGGCGCGTGTCGGTCGTCATGATCGCCCGCGCGGCGTCCGCCCCGCCCGCTTTCGCGAGTTTCGCGGCCAGCGGCCGGATGGCCGGCACGATATTTTTCATCGGCAGGAACTTGCCGATCGAGCCGGTCGAGGTGACAAGGACATGTTCCGGTTTGAGGCCGAGCGCCCGGGCGGCCTCGGCCGCCATCAGTTCGGCGTCGGCCAGGCCCTGCCGGCCGGTGCCGCAGTTGGCGCAGCCGGCGTTCGCGATGATCGCCTGGCAGAGACCGGACTTGATGTGCTTCCGCGAAATAAGAACGGGCGCCGCCTTGAATTTATTGCCGGTAAAAACTCCGGCGACCGCCGCCGGCGCCTCGGAATAAATGAGGGCGAGGTCGAGGTTGCCCGACTGTTTGATGCCGGCGGCGAGCGCCGCCGCGGTAAAGCCCTCCGGCGCGGTGATGCTCATGGGTAGACGGCGAGCTGCTGGAGCGCAGTCGTTTCCGGGAAGCCGCAGAGAAGGTTCATGTTCTGGACGGCCTGGCCGGCCGCGCCTTTCACGAGGTTATCGATCGCCGAAATGACGATCACCTGCCCGGTCGCTTCGTTGTACTGCACGCCGATGTCGCAATAATTGGTCCCCGCCACGAACTTGGTGTTAGGCAATTTATCGTCAAAGACCCGGACAAACGGCTCGCCCTTATAAAAATCTTTATATAATTGCGTTAATTCCTCATTTTTGACTTTTGACTTTTGACTTTTGACTTTGGCATAGATCGTCGCCAAAATCCCGCGCGTCATCGGCGTCAGGTGGGGGACGAACGTTACGTTTATCTGGCCCCCTGATATTCTGCTGATCTGATATTCTATCTCCCCCATATGGCGGTGGGTGGTGACGGCGTAAGCCTCGAGCCCCTCGTTCCGCTCGCAGAAGTGGGCCTTGAGCGAGACGCCGCGCCCCGCGCCGGAAACGCCCGATTTGGCGTCGACGATGAGCGAATCGAGCTCGACCAGGCCGTGCTTCACGAGCGGCGCCGCGCCGAGGATCGCGGCGGTCGGATAACAGCCGGGGTTGCCGACGAGCTTTGTCTTCTTGATCTCGGCGCGGTAGAGCTCGGGCAGGCCGAAGACCGCCTGTTTTAAATATTTTTCCGTCGCGTGCTCGAGGCCGTACCATTTTTTAAAGACGGCGTTGTCGGCGAAGCGGTAATCGGCCCCGAGGTCGACGACCCGCTTGCCGGCGTCAATGATCCTGGGGACATAATTAATAGCGATGCCGTGCGGCAGGGCCAGGAAAACGAGATCAATGGAGCTTAAATTCTTGTCAAGGTCGGCCAGCGTCTGGCAGGCGAGGTTGAGTTGCCCCGTCAAATGCGGATAGAGATCGGCGATCTTTTTCCCCTGGTGCGCGTCCTCCGACATCAGCCAGACGATCGCGGCTTCCGGGTGGCGCAGCAAAAGATTGATCAGCGTCGCCCCGGCGTAGCCGCCCGCCCCGATAATACCAACTTTCAACATAGCTTACATCGACTCCCCTTTAACATAAGATACGGCCTTCTAATTCAAAAGTCAAAAGTAAAAATTCAAAATTACAAGTAAAAATTCAAAATTTACCCACGCTCGTCAACTTTTTACTTTTGAATTGCACTTTTGACTTTTGACTTTTTAATTTTGACTTTGTCTCAATGATAGCGCTTAACTTCGAACCTGTACAGTTCCACTTCGTCCCGCTCCGGGATGCCGGCCTTCGCCTTGCAGCTGGCGATCTGCTGGCCGGCCGTCTCCACCCCCGGCAGGTCGGGGAGGAGCAGCCCGCGGCGGGCGCCGGCCCGGACGATACAGCCGTATTGCTTCGGGTCAAGCTCGGCTTGCGAAGCGACCGGTTCGGGCCGGCCCAGGACGTCGACCGAAATTTCCAGGTCCGCCAGCTCGGCCGGCGTGAGCGGCGGGAAGCGCGGGTCGCGCGTCGCCGCCTCGATCGCGTTGTTAATGATCTCCTTGGCAACGTTCTCCGCCGCCGGCTGGAACGTGCCGATACAGCCGCGCAGTTCGCCGCGGCGGTGGAGCGAAACGAAAACGCCCGCCCGCTCCTTCATTTCCGGCGTCGGCTCCGCCGGCGTTTCAAGCACCAAACCTTCGCGGATATATTTTTCGATCGTCCTTCTGGCCAGCTGGACCAGCGGGTGCTCGCCCATCAGTTCACCTCTAAAGCGGCGACCAGATAACCGACGCCGAACGGCCCCTCGTAAGAAATGACCTCGGGCCCGACCTTTTTACCGTCGAGCGCGCCGAGCAGGATCGCGATCGACCAGAGGGCGTCCTGCCCGGCCTCTTCCGCCAGGTCGGGATCGAATTTCAGGAGCCCGTTCACGTCGTAACTGCCGACCAGCCCGACCAGCTTGTCGTCGAATTCCTTGCCGCGCGGCGAGTAGCCGCCCGGCCCCTCGTGCGTCAGCCGGTGCGACAGGTCGGCGGAAGCGATCAGCAGAACTTTC
Organism: Candidatus Saganbacteria bacterium; assembly: GCA_016939335.1. GTDB lineage: Bacteria > Margulisbacteria > WOR-1 > O2-12-FULL-45-9 > XYB2-FULL-48-7 > JAFGHC01. The sequence continues at coordinate 24,303 of JAFGHC010000039.1, read as the reverse complement.
CGGCCGAGCCGGTCGATCGTCCGCGCGAGCGACCGCCCGAACTCGAACAATTTTGAGAGCGGCAGAAAGCCGACGGCGATCGGCAGGAGGAGTTTCCTGATCCCGGCGGCGGTCGGATAATAGAGCGGCACGAGGACGCCGTGGTCGAGGATCGTCTCCGGGCAGGCGGTGGCAAGCGGCGAATCCTTGACGACGGCCAGGCCGAGCTGCGGGTCGCCTTTATAGACGAAAGAAGGCTTGGGCAGGCCGAACGCCCCGAAGTTCCCCTCGAAAACGTGGCCGGTGTAGACGGGGACCGAGGCCTGGCCGACGTCGCCGTGCGGCGTGATGACGACGATAGTATCGAAATCAAGATTTTTAAAACGGCGGGAGATCTCTTCCAGCGCCAGCTTGCTTTTTTCCGCGTCCTTTAAGCGCTCTTTGCCGATCGGCGGAACAAGGATCGGCGGATGCGGCATGATCGCGGCGAAAACGATGCTCATTGCTCATTAATATAATATAAATGAAATAAAACTGCAATGGGGACAGAGGGCGGGACAGAAGGCGGGACAAACGGCACATGAAGGCACGTGAGGGCGGGACAGAAGGCGGGGCAAAAGGCGGAACAGAAGGCGCCTTTTGTCTTGCCCTTTATCCCGCCCTTCCTTGCCTTCCCTTGCCTTTTCTCTTGCCCCCTGTCTGAAAAAAGTGAAATTTCCGCCGGAAGGTTAAGATAAATTCAAGGTGGAAACTGCCCGATAAAAACGGAGGGAATTTTATGAACATAGAACGGACCGGCACAACAACTTTAAGATCAAGAGCAAAACTGGATAGATTGCATCAAGCGGCCGCGGGCCTCGACCACCACGGCTCAACAATGATCCACGGAAACCACGCGGTCTTCTGGCTGCCGGGCGTCGGGCTGCAAGTAACGATACGAGAGGCCGTCTCGCCAAGGCTGATGATGTCGGTCGCCACGCGAAGGGAAATAAGTTTCGATACCACGGGAACGCTGCCGGCCGAGAAGCAAGACCTTTCGGGCGATAAAGGCCACAGCTTCCCACTTTATCAGGACTATCATCAAAATCACTCGCGCTTCAGCTTTACTACCTATTGGAACCCCGTAACCGTCGTCGGCCAGCTGGTCATGGCAGCGGCGGCGGCCTTGAGGCACCAGGGCGAACACAGTTTGAGTCTGGCTGAATGGTCAGAGCGGAACACCATGTGTGTTCTCCCGGGAACAAAAGCCGGAAGCCAGTTCGCCAGGCTGGAGAGGCTGCGCGCCGCCTGTCTTGCTGCCGATCCGGAGAGCGTTTTCAGCGTGATCGGCGAACATGATCTCTTTTACGGCCGGGAGCTTTTCGGCCTGCCCGTGGTCCGCTTTTCCCTGCCAAACCTGGCACTCGACTGCTGGCTGTCCAATGATCTTTTCCGCTCGCATCTGTCGGTTAACGCGCGGGCCATCGCTCTCCGTCTGGGTCGGGCGGGGGCTTACCGGCCAAGGCCATCGGCTTTCAAAGGGTTCCGCGACGCCGCGGCGCCGGTTTACGGTCCGTACAGGGAAAACCGGGCACAGTTCAGCCTGCGTTATGCCGGCGCCAATTTCCTGCCGCTCTGCCAGCGCGTGATCGACGCGGCCAAGGTCGGCAGTAAAGGATAAAAACGGAGGAAATTTTATGAGAATGGAACGGACCGCTCCAACACAACCGGCCGGATCAAACCTAAGCAGGAGGCTGCAGGCCGCAGTCACTCTGCTTGACAGGACTGGCAGCGGGTTCGCCTGCCAGTCAGGAACTTACATCCGGGGGGATTTCTCTTCGCCTGTTTCCACCATCTTACTCGATCAGCTCGGCCTGACGCTGCACGCGCACGAACTGCCCGGGGGCAAGCTGCAGGTTTCCGTCAGCCTCGCCCGGGAGATCAGGCTGGACACCAAAGAAATGCGGCCGGCCAGTTCCGAGGGACGCTACGAAGGGAGCAATTTCCCGATCTACCTAAATTACGAAGAAGATCGCTCGACGTTCAGCTTTGCTACCGCCGCGAATTTTGAAACTGTTTTCGGCCGGCTCGTCGCCGCGGCGGCGCTCTGCGAAACTAAAGATTGCTTGAGTCTGGGGCAATGGATCAGACGCAATCCCCCGGACGGCAACCGCAGCGCCTGGGCATCAAACGCCAGGGCCCAGTTCAATATGCTGGACGATCTGCGAGCAGCCGGGCTGGCAGCCGATCCAAAGGGGAGCATCTTTAATGTGGTTGGTTCGCATAACAGCAAGTCGGTCATTTTGCCTGTGGTCTCCCTCTCATTGGCCAACCCGGGCTTCCGTCTCTGGCTGTCGAACAACTTTGATGCCTGGTGGGCGACCGTCGAAGCGGACGTTCCGCTTAAGCATCTGGATACCAATGGCTTGACCATGGATAAAAAGTGGTATGACCCTGTCTATTTTTATGGTTTTGACAGAGCCGGCGTGCCGATCTACGGGCCATATCGTGAAAACCACTCGCAATTCAGCTTTCTTTACAGCCCTAATAAGGATATCGCACTGATCTTTCAGCGCCTGATCGAAGCGGCTAGGGCCGGCAGTAAAGGATAAAGAATAAGCCGCGAATGCCCGAATGGCCGGGGCGCGGTTACGCACCTTCTTCCCTTGCCCTTGTCCCGCCCTTTGTCCGCTCATAAGTTTGCCTAAACTTGCCCAGCTGGTTATAATAACCTCATGACACTCATCATCTCGATCTCCGGCGTGAGAGGGACCGTCCCCGATTCGCTCACCCCCGACGTCTGCCTCGACCTGGCCAAAGCGTTCGGCACTTATCTTGAAGGGGGGACGGTCGTCATCGGGACCGACCCGCGCCGCTCGTCGGAACCGATCAAAGGGATAATGTTCGCCGGGCTCCTTTCGGCCGGCTGCAAAGTTATCGACCTCGGCGTCGCGCCGACGCCGACCGTCGGGATCATGACGCGCGAGCTGGCGGCCGCCGGCGGGATCGTCATCACCGCTTCGCACAATCCCCTGCCGTGGAACGGGCTCAAGTTCATGCGCGGGAGCGGCATTTTCCTTAACGGGGCGGAAGGGGCCGATTTCCTCAAGATCTATGAGGGGAAGAAGTTCCGCCGGGCTCCCGGAGGAAAGGTTATCGGTTATCGCAAAGGGACGGACTGCCACATCAAGAAAGTGCTGGAACAGCAGATCGACGCCGTCGCGGTCAGACAAGCGCGGCTCAAGGTCGCCGTCGACGGCTGCAACGGCGCCGGCTCGGAAGCGCTCGTCAAACTGCTCAAAAAACTCGGCTGCCGCGTCCTGCCGCTCAACTGCGACATCACGCTCCCTTTTCCGCACGACCCCGAGCCGGTCGCGGCCAATCTCGGGGAATTGATGGAACTGGTCGGGAAGAAAAAGGCCGACCTCGGTTTTGCCGTCGATTCCGACGCCGACCGGCTGGCGATCGTTTCCGATACGGGGGAAGCGATCGGCGAAGAATTGACGCTCGCCCTGGCGGCCAAATACCTGCTGGGGACGAAACCGGGCGGCCAGCCGACCGTCGTCGTCAATCTTTCGACCAGCCAGGTAATGGACGATGTCTGCCGCGAAGCGGGCGCGACGCTCGTCCGGACCAAGGTCGGCGAGGTCAACGTGACGGAAGAGCTCAAGCGCCTCGGCGGGGTGATCGGCGGCGAAGGGAACGGCGGGGTGATCCTGCCGGGAGTCGGCTGGAACCGCGACAGTCTCTCCGGCGCCGCGCTCATTCTCTCCCTTGTCGCGGGCAGCGGCAAAAAAATTTCGCAGCTCGCGGCCGAACTCCCCCGTTACGAGATGATCAAGACGAAAGTCGAATGCGGGAGCCAGGCGGAGGCGGCTGCTTTCCTTGAAAAAAGCAAAGCAGTGTTCAGCGGCGGCAACCTTGTCCTGACCGAAGGGGTGAAAGCGGTCTATCCCGACGGCTGGATCCATATCCGCCCGTCCAACACCGAACCGATCGTCAGGATCATCGCCGAGGCCAAAACGAAGGAACGGGCCGAGGAGTTAATTAAGCAGGTCAGTGCCTAGTTCGGCCGCCCGCTCGGCCAGCGCCGTGCGCGGCAGGTCGAGGAAACGCGCTACCGCCCCGGGATCGGACTTCGTTTTGGCCAGCAGCGTTTTGTAAGCCAGCTTTTCCAGCCAGCGCCGGGCCGCTTCCAAACTCAACTCCCCTTTGACGTGCGCCGCGGTGACCGCCGCCTGCAGCAGCGTCCGGAAATCGAGCGGCAGGTCGGCCAGCCCGATCACCTCGCCGCCGGCCGCCAGCACGCCGATCTCGAGCAGCGCCGAGAGCTCATGGTAATTGCCGGGAAAATCGTAAAGACCGAGAAGATAAAGCAGGTCGGCGGAGAGAGCGTTGACGTTCTTCCCGTGCCGGAGCGAGAGCGCCGCCAGCTCGCGGCCGACCAAAAGCGGCAGGTCGCCCCTGCGCTCGCAGAGCGGCGGGACCGGCACCTGCAGGTAATGTTTGGCCAGCGCGGGCGGCAGAGCATGCGGGTCGTAGAGGCCGATCACGATCAGAACTTCGGGATCGAGCTTCGGTTTCTTCTCCTTGAAAAACTCGAAAATGCTCAAGCGGAAGCTCTCTTCCAAACTTTCGATATTCTCGAGATAAAGCGTGCCGCAGCGGTCCTCTTCGTCGGCGGCCTGGTTCTCCCCCGCCGCCTCCTGCACCGTCGCCCAGAACGACCCTTCCAGGTCCTCCCGGCGGAAAGAGGCGAGGTCGATCACCCGCAGGCGGCTTTTGCGCTTGAGACTGCGCCGGTGGATGCAGTCGGCCACATCGCTTTTGTCGATCCCCCGCTCCGCCACCAGAATAAGGCTGGCGCGCGTCAGCAGCGCGCCGCCGATCGCTTCGAACATCTTTTTCAGCGCCGGGCTCTCGCCCTGCAGCCAGGGGAGGCCGGCGGCGGCCAGGGCCGATCCTTCGGCCGCGGCCAGGTTCCGCTCGACGGAGAGCCGCAGTGCCTTGGCTCCGGCCGGTTTTTGCAGGAAATCGGCCGCGCCGAGCTTGGCCGCCTGCACCGCGGTGGGGATATCATTCTGCTGTGAAAGGAGGATAAAGCCGGTGGCGGGCGCCAGCAGCCGGAGCTGGCGGAAGAGCTGGAGGCCCTCGTCCTGCTTCAGGTCGTGATCGAGGATGACGAGGGCGGGCTTGCTCTGGCGCAGCTTTTCAGCGGCGGCTTCGGGGGCGCCGGCTGTTTCTATGCTAAAACCGTCCAGCGCACTTCTGACCGCCTGCTCGACCGGCGTCTCATGAGTTATTAAAAGTATTGTTTTCTTCATAAATTTTGACTTTTAACTTTTGACTTTTCCAATTATACCAGCCCCTGCCTGACGGGTAAACCCACTTCACCAATATTCATTGGTGAGTGGGTAAAGTGACGGTAAAAGTCGTCCCTTTGCCGACTTTGCTCTCGACATCGATGAAACCTTTATGGCCGTCGACAACGCTGTGCGCGATCGTCAGGCCGAGCCCCGTGCCGCCGTACTTGGTCGTGAAGAAAGGATCGAACAGCTTCTTGAGCATCTCCGCCGGCATGCCGTGGCCGGTGTCAGCGACCTTGATCTTGACCGTCTGGAGCAGTTCCTCGACTTTTTTGCCGGGCGCGGTGGTGACCGTGATCTCGCCGCCCTCGGGCAGCGCCTGGAGCGCGTTCAGCAGCAAGTTGGAAAAGACCCGGGCGATCTGCTCGCGGTCGACCTCGATCTCCGGCAGCGGCGCGTAATTAGTTTTAAAGCGGACGCCGGCCGCGGCCGCCTGGTCGGCAAAATATTTCAGGGTCTCGTCAAGGATGCTCTCGAGCTTGGCCGCCGCAAAGGCCGGCGCCGCCCCGCGCGCGAAGCCGAGCAGGCTTTCGACGATCCGGTCGATCCGGTCGATCTCGCGCGGCAGGACCTCTTCGAGCTTCTTACGGTACTCCGGATCGTCGATCTTGAGCGGCAGCAGCTGGGCAAAAACTTTCATGGAAGAGAGCGGGTTCTTGATCTCATGGGCCATGCCGGCCGCCATGGTCGCCAGCGCGGTCAGCTTGTCGGCCCGCCGAATCTTATCTTCGAGTTCCTTGAGCTCAGACCGGTCATGGATCGAGAGCAGCGCGCCGGTCTTCTTCCCCTGGCTGTCCCGCAGCAGCGTGGTCGAGATCGCCACCGGCACCAGCCCCCGCTCCGGCGAGGAGATGCCGGTCTCGTAATTGAGATAACTGCGCTCTTTGAACGTCTGCTCGACCGCCTGGGTGATCGTGCCGCGCTTGCCCCAGAGCTCCTCGCTAGTTTTGCCGATCACTTCGCCGAGCTTGCGGCCGGTGATCCGCTCGGCCATGCTGTTGTAGGTCACGATCCTCCCTTTCGCGTCGGTCGTCAGCACGCCGTTGGTCATGCTCTGGAGGATCTCTTCGCTGTAATTCTTCATCGTCACGACCTCGTCATAGAGGCGCGCGTTGTCGAGGGCGACGGCGGTCTGGTTGGCCAGCGTGGTCAGCAGGCCGAGGTCTTCCGGCGTGAAAGCGTCGCCGGAGAGCTTGCCGCCCAGGGCGATGATGCCGATCATCCGGTTCTTGCCGATGATCGGTACCCAGACCGGGATGCCGAGCCGGTCGAGCGCGGCGGCGACCTCGGCCACCCGGACCTCGTCACGGGCCAGGATGTCCCGGGCGTTGTTCAGCCAGGCGACGATCGGATTGTCAAGATCGAGCTCGAGCTTCTTGTAGCGCTGGACCGAGAGCGGGATGGAGCGGAAGCGCCCCCCTTCCTTGTCCGGCAGGAGAAAGGAGACCTCCGAGAGCTTCATCGTTTCGAGGCAGGAGACGGCGACCAGCCTGGCCAGTTGTTCCAGCTTGATGACCGAAGCGATCTCATGGCTGATCTTGCGCAGGATCTTCTGATAGTCGTAGCGGCCGCGGAAAAAGAGGCGGTCGGTCACTCTCTCGAAGCCGCGGACCAGCGGCGCGTAGAGGATGGCGAGTGCCAGAGCGACCAGCGCCGTGACCATTATGTACCAGTAACCGATCAGCGGCTGCAGGACCATTTCGGAAAAAATAGCGGCCAGGCTGAAGATCAGGATGATTATGATCGTGGCAACGGCGTAGGCGGCGCCGCGCTGAAAGAGAAAGCCGACGCTCATAAAGCGGTGTTTCATGACAGAATTATACCATCTTATTCGTGCCCTTAGTGCCTTTGCGTCTTGGCGGTAAAATCAGAAAGGGTAATTTAACCATCAAGGCACGAAGACCTATCGCTAACCGTGGACACTGAGGGCACAAAAAAAGCGTGAAATCCCTGAGCAAAGTTTCTGATATTCTTCTGCGGGCACAATTCAAGGCTCCCCCTACCCGCACGGAGGAATAAAATGGGAATGAAAACGATATGGCATCCGGGTTTCTACAGGCCTAGTTACAGATCCATGTGTTTTGCAGCTTCGGAAGCTTCCGGCGGAGGGGCCGCGGTTGCGCCTAAACTCACACTACAAGAAATAAAGGCGGCCTTTACCACTGCAAGCAAGGCTGGCTGCGATATTGCAGAGCGTGACCCAGAGATGCGAGCGGAGTTCCTTCGGGTATCGCGTACCTTTGGCAGTTTACCTATCGAGGGAAAGGCTGCCCTGATCGCGGAATATGCCGAAGAACGTTTAACCACTGTGCAACAGATGATTGTTGACGCTGCCGAGTCGAAACCGGCCGATGATCCTCGCGCCCCAAAATATTGGGTGGCTAAGAACGTCTGGGAAGGGATCCTTAATCACCGAACCGCTAAAAAAGAAGATAGAAGGCCCGACTCTGACATAATTGGCGAGTTGTTCCCCCTGCTCGAGCCGAAGAAGCAAGAGATCGCCAGGGAATTAGGAAATACTTATGCTTTTTGGGCCCATTTTTGCGCCTGCAGCGAATACGGAGTAATAGGCACGACCGGCGCTCAATATTCTATTCTACTTAACTTATCTGATCCGGACAAAGCCGTGATAGATGCTGTCTCGGGAATGAGAGACCTGGGAAGTAATTTGCGCGGCTATGCCAATTATCTCTACATGACCAACGATTAAACCCTATTTGGCTGACAAGAGGGCCTTCTCGATCTCAACCAGCTCTTCTTTGGTGTTGATCCCGAGCGTCTCGGCGGGGTTGGCGGCGGGGAAGGCAAAGACCGGCCGGCCCATCTTTCTCAAAATGTGGATCGTGTCGGTCAGGTAATACTCTTTCTGGGCGTTCTCGGCCTTGACTTCCTTGAGCGCGGAAAATAAAGCGGATTTTTCAAAACAGAAAGTGCCGGTGTTGATCTCTTTGATCTTCAGCTCTTCCGGCGAAGCGTCCTTTTTCTCGACTATTCTGATGATCTGATCTCCTGAACCTCTGATTATTCTCCCGTAATTGCCCGCGTCAGGCAAAACCGCCGTCAGATCAGTGGCGGCAGCTTTGTTTTTGGCATTGAAATCGACCAGCTGGCGCATCGTCTGTTCGGAAATGAGCGGCACATCGCCGGCCAGGACCAGCACCTGCCCGGAAAACTCCCGCAGTTTCGGTTCGGCCTGCATGACGGCGTGCCCGGTCCCCAGCTGGGGCGACTGGACGGCGAACTCGACCGGCCAGTCCTTGTAATAGTCCATGATCAGGCGCCGCCGGTGGCCGACCACCACGATGGTCTTCGCCGGCCCGAGCTTCGCCACCGTCTTCAGGACATAGCTCAACATCGGCTCCCCCAGGATCTCGTGGAAAACTTTGGGCAGGTCTGACTTCATCCGCGTCCCTTTGCCGGCGGCTAAAATTATCGCGGCCAAATCGTTCATAAAGTTATTTTATCACAAAAAAATCAAAGCGGTGAGCGTATAGCGATTTTCAATGAAATTTTCCTTAATATCGGCGGAAATCAAGTCATGATAGGTTTTATCCTTGCCGCGGGCCACGGGTCGAGGCTTTATCCTTTAACGTTGGACAAGCCCAACAGTGTAAGCCTGGAAAAGAAACTGCCCCCGGACCATTTCAATATCAATGCCCGGCCAAAACCCCTCGCTCCGGTCACGAATTGCCCGATGATCTCTTCGTCGCTCAAGATGATGAACTCCCTGGGGGTCGACAAAATATTCATCATCGCGGGGAAATGGCACGACGCGTTCGCGCGGCACCTGCCCAGCGCCGGGCCGGCGGAAGTTGTCATCCGCCGGGACATAAGGTCCAACCCTTTTTGGGACATAAAGAGAATGGCCGAGGAAGAGATGGCAAAAGGATTCAGGGGGAGCGTCGTGGTCTTGAGCGGGGACATCGTTTCCAATATCGATCCCCGCCCCATCCTGGAGTATCACCAGGGGGAAAACGCAACGGCTACCATTGCCTCCACCCCCATCACCGATGACATCAGAAGCTGTTCGCCAATCGCCCTGGAAAATCCGGGACAAAAGAGCGGGCGTGTTATTGATTACCGCCACAAGCTGGCGCAGGCGGAGGCCCTGGCCTTGAGTTCGCACAGGAACTCTTCAGTTTATTTTTTCGAGACCGATTTTTTCGATCTGGTCAGGGATAAGTTCGGCGAACGACCGCTCGACCTTAGCGCGGACATTTTCCCCTGGCTGGCCGGCAGCCGGGCCGCCAAATTCATGGGCTACGCCACTGACGATCTTTGGTCGGACATCGGCGAGCCGGACTATTATTTGAACGCCCAGCGGCTGGCGCTGGAGAAAAGGCTGGCCTTCCCCTGCCTTGGCGATTTTTATCCAGCCGGCCGGACTTACCGGATCGGCAACCACCGGATCGCCGGCCCGAGCGTTATTGGCAACAATTGCGACATCGGAGCGGGCAGTCTCTTGGGCCCGTATGCGGTGATCGGTTCGGGCTGGACGGTGGGAGCCAATTCACGGATCACCCGTTCGGTACTCTGGCCGGCGGACGCAGGGCTGCTTTCCCATCCGGAATATTTCAGCGTCGGGGCGGGGGTCTCGGTCACCAATTGCGCCGCCGGCAGCGGCCGGCTGGAACAGGACGCGGCTGACCAGATCATAGTGCACAACGGCAGCGCAACGATCCGCAGAAATATTTTATGAGATCAAACCTGATACCTGAAGCCAACAAATACTCCCAATTATTGACCAGGCATCTGGCGCGACAGCGCGGCGCGGCCTTCCGGCCGTTTGACGGGGCAATGACGCTCCCCCGGCAATTGGAGATACATCTTTCCAACGACCAGGGCAAGCGCTGCAACGTTAATTGCGTTCACTGCCAGGGCCAGAACCTCGTGCAGGAGGTCGTGCCTTTCTACGACAAGATCTCTTCTTTGATCGCTAAATTAAAGGGAGCGATCCCGCTCTTCGTTCTCTCGGGAGCCTATACGGAACCGACCTTGAACCACAAGCTGATCGACCTGGTTGAGCTCGTCAAATCTTCGGGCGCTAGCTTCGGCCTGCATACGAACGGGACGCTGCTCGGCGCGCTGGAAAAAAAGAACGGCTTCCTGACCAGGCTGCACGCAGCCGCCTCTTCGCCAGAAGATTATGTGACCGTGGCGATCGACGCCTGCAGTCCGGAATCATTCGCCCGGGTCAAAAGAGCGCCGCCCGGCTATTATGACGCGGTCATCGCCGGGTTAAAAATACTGCAGCAAGTCAGACAGCAAGCGCCCAAGCCGGCCCTGTCCGTCAGGATAACTTATCTCCTTAACGATTTTAACAGCGACCCTTCGGAACTGGAGAAATTCGTCGCGCTGATGAGATCGGTCGAGGTCGACTCGGTCAGGTTCGCGGCTCCCTACGCTCCTTACGGCTCGTCGCTTGACGCGTGCCTGGAGCACAAAAAGCAGGTCGAGGCGCCCTTCTATGAAAAATACTGGCCGGTCGTCTCGCCGTTCCTGACCAAAGACGATGAAACCGGGACCCGCGTTTTCATCATGCCGCCCGAAAAGCAGGACGTGGCCAGCATCGATTTCCGTCACTGTTTTTACGGGTATTATATGATCAATCTCGGGGCCGACGGCTTTTTTTACCGCTGCTCCGCGGTCGCCCATCCCGGCTTCCGGGGGCACCAGCTCGGCCCGGTCACCGACAACCTTGATGAGTTCTACGCCTTGATCCGCAAAAACCAGCAGGAGGGCTTTGATCCTCAAAAATGCTGTCTGCCTCTCGGGGCCAGATGCAACCGGGCCTCGATCGAGATCAACCGGGAATTCGACCGGCGTTTTTATCCGGCCGGGGAAGTGAAACCATGACCGGCGAACGGATCAGGCTCGGCCAGATCGGCTACGGTTACTGGGGGCAAAAGCTCCACCGCTATTTTACCTCCCATCCCGGCTTTGAGCTGACCAAGGTCGCGGTCCGGGACGCGGCCAAAGAGCGGGGCAAAGCAGCGATCAGGCTGACCACGGCCGAAGATGTCCTGACAGACAGGAATATTCAGGCCGTCATCGTCGCAACCCCCGTCGCGACACACTTTGAGCTGGCCGGCAAAGTTCTGGCCGCGGGCAAGCATCTTTTCTGCGAGAAAACTTTCACCGAAACTGCCGCCGAAGCCGAGCGCCTGAAAGTCTTAGCTGATTCGCAAGGGCTCAAGATCATGGTCGATTTTACTTTTACCTTTTCCCGGGGCGTCAGGAACATGGTAGCGGCCGCCCGGTCGGGACAGATCGGCAGCCTGGTTTCGGCCTCTTTTGAGATGGGCCAGCCCGGGCGGCTCAAACCCGAAGGAGTGTATTTGACCCTGGGCAGCCATATGTTGAGCATACTGAACATGCTTGCCCCGCTCCATGAATTTTCCTTCAGCAGCAGTGACACCTCAACCCAAAAAGGCGTCGCCGAAAGCGGACTGATCTTCTTCACGCATAATTCCCTGCCATTTAACGGCCTGATGATCCTAAACTTGCACAGCCCGGACAAAACCAGAAAAATAGAAATTTACGGCAGCCGGGGGGCCGCCGGATACGACATGTTTTCCGCTCCCGGCGAACAGGACAACCTTGCTCAGGCCGCCGAAGCTTTTTATCAAATGATCGCCCAAGGCGGCCCGTCCAATGTTGACTGCGCGCTCGAAGTTGCTTTCGCTCTTGACAAACTCCGGCCGTCAAAGTTATAATCAATCATTCGATGAGGACGCGCTTTTTGTAAACCCTTTCGCGAAAAACCAAGGCCGGGCCGTCTTTGCCGCCTTGGTATTTTTTTGGCCTGAAAGCGCTCTAAAACTTAATGCTGGAACGAAAAGAGATCGTCGAAAAACTTGAGGCCGAACTCGGTCGCGAGCGGTTCACACACAGTCTGAGAGCGGAAAAGATCGCCCTGGCCCTGGCAAAAAAGTTCGGGGTCGGCCAGAAAAAAGCGTCGCTGGCGGCCCTGCTTCATGACTGCGCGCGGCGCTATGACCGGAAAGAGCTTTTGCAAAAGGCCCGGCGGCTCGGCCTGCTGATCGATCCCATCAGGAAATTCGAACCCAAGCTCTTTCACGGCGAGATCGGCGCCTGGCTGGCGCGGCGCGAGTTCGGCGTCAGGTCGGCCGGCGTCCTGAACGCGATCCGCCGCCACACGACGGGGGCGCCGGGGATGACCAAGCTCGACAAGATCATCTACCTGGCCGACCACATCGAGGAAGGGCGGGCTTTTACGGGGGTAGACAAACTGCGGCGGCTGGCGTTCCGCGACCTCGACAGGGCAATTTATGAATCGGCCTCGGCCATGATCCGGTTCCTGGTCAAACAGGGGCGGCCGATCTATCCGCCGACGGTCGTCACGCGCAACTATTACCTGCCTGCCGGCAGGCGGGGTTCGGCAAAACTATGAAAAAGTTTTTGATCGTTACCATGGTGTTCCTCATCTGCCTGGCGGCGTTCGTCGGCTTTACCGTCAGCCTGGCGGCCCGGCTGGCGCTTTTCGACGTCTTCCTGAGCCTGACGCCGTCGCTGCCGATCATCGGCGAGACCAACCTCCTCGTCCTGGGCGTCGATAACACCGGCGGCCGCCTGTCGGACACGATCATGGTCCTGCACGTCAATCCCGACAAGAAATCGGCCGCGGTCGTTTCGATCCCGCGCGACACGGTCGTCATCATCCCGGACCGCGGCCTTAATAAGATCAACGCCGCTTACGCCTTCGGCGGCAGTGAGCTCGCCCGCCGCACCGCCGAAGAGCTGCTGCACGTCGCCATCCCCTATGACATCACCGTCGACCTCTCGGAGGTCGAAAAGATCGTCGACAAGCTCGGCGGCATCACGGTCAACGTGGAAAAAAGGATGTATTACGTCGACTACGCCGGCGGGCTCGACATCGACCTGCAGCCGGGCCTGCAAAAGCTCAACGGCCGCCAGGCCTTGGGCTACCTGCGTTTCCGCCACACCGACAACGATTTCGCCCGGATCGGCCGGCAGCAAAACTTCCTGCGCGACCTGGCCGCCGAGATGATCAAGCGCGAGAACCTGATCAAGTCCCCTTCCCTCTTCCTTTCGATGGTCAGCTGCATCAACACCAACCTGAATTCCCGGGAGATCCTCGGCCTGGCGCTGGCCCTGCGTTCGGCCAGCGAGCTCGGCCAGATCAGCATGACGACGCTCCCCGGCAGCGACCTGATGGTCGACGGGATCTATTATTACAAACCGAACGAAGCGGACATCGCGCGTATCACCGACCTGTACCTGACCAGCCGGACGCTGGCGGCGTCCAACTGATCAGTGGCCAGGAAGTCCGCCAAAGACGGGTCCGCCTCCGGCGGGAAAAAAGCGCCCGCTGCGCTGGAGCTGATCGTCCGGGCGGCCGAGAGCAAAAAGGCGCTCGACCTGAAGATCCTGGACGTCAGGCAAAGTTCAGCGCTGCTCGACTATCTGGTGATCTGCGGCGCCGATTCGCAGCCGCAGCTGCGGGCGATCGCCAAAGAGATCGAGGCGCGGCTGCGGGCGAATGGGTTCAAGGATTTTCGCTGGGAGGGGCTGCCCGGTTCTGGCTGGCTGATCCTTGACCTTGGTTCGATCGTCGTTCATCTCTTAAAAGAAGAGGAACGCGCATATTACAAGCTGGAGGAGCTCTGGGGCAAAGAAGCGGTCGTCTATCATTACTGACAGAAGTGTTATAATGTTATGTTTGTGCCTGTGATCTTTGATTTGTTTGGGGCCCTGAAATTTGAACTTTGAATTTACCGCCGCAGGCGGGTGTGGGGCTGTAGCTCAGTTGGGAGAGCGCTTGACTGGCAGTCAAGAGGTCGTGGGTTCAACTCCCATCAGCTCCATTTTTTTACAAGTCAACGGGTCGCGGGTCTACGAGTCACGGGTCGAAAAGACTCGCGACCCGCGGCTCGCTGACTCGCGACAAAGAAGGAAAGGGAGGAAAAAGGCAATGGCTAAGGGCAAGAAAGTCCCGGTTAAGGGCCGCAAATATGTTTACCGGTTCGGCGGGGGGAAGGCGGACGGCAACGAAGCGATGAAAAACCTGCTGGGGGGCAAAGGCGCCAACCTGGCGGAAATGGCCGGCCATCCCAGGCTGCGGCTCCCGGTCCCGCCCGGTTTCACGATCACGACGGAGGTTTGCACCTACTACTATGACCACAAACGCTCCTACCCGAAGGAGCTTAAGGCCCAGGTCGCCGCGGCGCTGGCCAACGTGGAGGCGCTCATGGGCAAAAAATTCGGCGACCCGGCCGATCCCCTGCTCGTCTCGGTCCGCTCCGGCGCCCGGCGCTCCATGCCCGGCATGATGGACACGGTGCTGAACATCGGCCTCAATGATGTCACCATCAAGGGACTGATCAAGAAGACCGGCAACGAGCGGTTCGCCTATGACGCCTACCGCCGCCTGGTCATGATGTACGCCGATGTCGTCATGGAAAAAGCGGAAGGGATCGAGCCGAAGGGCGGCAAAGGGATCCGCAAACAGCTTGATGAACGGCTGGAGGAAATTAAAAAAACCAAAGGCTACAAGCTGGACACCGACCTGACCGTCAGCGACCTGAAAAAACTGGTCAAAGAGTTCAAACAAATGGTGCTGGATATCCTGGGCAAACCGTTCCCCGACGACCCGCAGGAGCAGCTCTGGGGCGGCATCGGCGCCGTGTTCATGAGCTGGAACGGCAAGCGCGCCGTCGACTACCGCCGGATCGAGAAGATCCCCGATGACTGGGGGACGGCCGTCACCGTCCAGAGCATGGTCTTCGGCAACATGGGCGACGATTCCGCCACCGGCGTCGCCTTCACCCGCAACCCGGGCAACGGCGACAGCCATTTCTACGGCGAGTACCTGGTCAACGCCCAGGGCGAAGACGTGGTCGCCGGCATCCGCACCCCCGCTCCGATCAACGAGACCTCCAAGAACGACCACAGCCGCAACCTGCCGACGCTGGAAAAGCTCATGCCGAAGATCTACAGAGAGCTCTTCGACATCCAGGAGCGGCTGGAAGAACATTACCGCGACATGCAGGACATCGAGTTCACGATCGAGAAAGGCATACTCTACATGCTCCAGTGCCGGATCGGCAAACGGAACGGCGTGGCCGCCGTCCGCATCGCCACCGACATGTTCGCCGAAAAACTGATCAGCGCGCCGGAAGCGCTGGGTCGCGTCCAGCCGAACCAGCTGGTCGAACTCCTTCTGCCGATGATCGACCCGGCGGCCGAAGCGGCGACCAAGCCGATCGCCAAGGGCCTGCCGGCCGGGCCGGGCGGCGCCAAAGGGCGCGCGGTTTTCACGTCGGAAGACGCGGTCGCCTGGGCGGCCCGCGGCGAAAAGGTGATCCTGGTGCGCGAAGAAACCTCGCCGGAGGATGTGGACGGCATGCACAAAGCGCAGGCGATCCTGACCTCCAAAGGCGGCATGACCTCGCACGCGGCGCTGGTCGCCCGCGGCTGGGGCAAGTGCTGCGTTGTCGGCTGCGAAGGCCTCGAGGTCGGCAGCAGGTCCGCGACGACCAAGAGCGGCGAAACGGTCAACGAGGGCGACTGGATCACCCTGAACGGGACCAAAGGGCTGGTCTACAAAGGCGACCTGCCGCTCGTTGACGTCGACCTGGAACACAACAAGTCATACGGCATCCTGATGAAGCTCTGCGACAAGTACCGCACGCTCAAGATCCGGACCAACGCCGACACGCCGAAAGACACGGCCAAGGCGATCTCGTTCGGGGCCGAAGGGATCGGGCTTTTCCGGACCGAACATATGTTCTACGGCGAGGGGAGCGACAAACCGCTCTTCCTGCTGCGCAAGATGATCATGAGCAAAACCAAAGAAGAGAGAGTCGGCGCGCTGGCCGAACTGGCTGTTTTCGTTAAGAAAGACATCAAGGCGACGATGGAAGAGCTGAACGGCCTGCCGCTCACCATTCGCCTGCTCGATCCGCCGCTCCACGAATTCGTCCCGCACAGCGAAGACCGGCTGGCAGCGCTGGCCCAGGACCTCGGCGTGCCGGTCGCGGAGGTCAAGAAACGGGGCGAAGGGTTGAAAGAGAACAACCCGATGCTCGGCCACCGCGGCGTCCGCCTCGGCGTCACCTACCCTGAAGTCTCCGAGATGCAGGTCCGCGCCATCCTGGAAGCGGCCGGTGAACTGATCAAAGAAAGCAAAAAAGCCTCTCCCGAGATCATGATCCCGGTCACCTGCGCCGTCAACGAGCTGAACAACCAGAAAACGCTGGTCGATAAGGTTTACGCCGAAGTCTGCCAGAAGCTCGGCCTCAAGCGGATCCCGTTCATGTACGGCACGATGATCGAGATCCCGCGCGCCGCGCTGACCGCCGGCAAAATGGCCGAAACGGCGGAATTTTTCTCGTTCGGCACCAACGATCTGACCCAGATGGGCTTCGGCTTCAGCCGCGACGACATCGGCAGTTTCCTCCCCGACTACTTGTCCGGCAAGATCCTGCCGGCGGACCCGTTCCAGACGATCGACCAGGAGGGGATCGGCGAGCTGATCAAGCTCGGCATCAGCCGCGGCCGGAAGACCCGCCCGCAGCTCAAGGTCGGCATCTGCGGCGAGCATGGCGGCGATCCCGACTCGGTCAAGTTCTGCCATCACGTCGGCATGAATTATGTTTCCTGTTCGCCCTTCCGCGTGCCGATCGCCCGGCTGGCCGCGGCCCAGGCAGCACTTTGATCATTCGGCGGGAAATAGAAGAGCGTGAAGCCCGATTTTTGTCGCCCCACGCGGCCCTGGCGGCGAACAGCCGCGGCCGCCGGCGGCCGGAGCGGGAAGACGAGTTCCGCACCGCTTTCCAGCGCGACCGCGACAAGATCATCCATTGCAAGGCTTTCCGGCGCCTGAAGCACAAGACGCAGGTTTTCATCTCGCCGGTGAAGGACCATTTCCGCACGCGGCTGACCCACACGCTCGAGGTCTCCCAGATCGCCCGCACCATCGCGCGCGCGCTGCGGCTCAATGAGGACCTGACCGAAGCGATCGCCCTGGGGCACGACCTCGGCCACACGCCGTTCGGCCACGCCGGCGAGTTCGTCCTTGACGATATTTTAAAGACCAACTACGGCCGGCGTTTTTTCCATAACGAGCAGAGCGTGCGCGTGGTCGAAGTGATCGAACGCGACGGCCAGGGGCTCAATCTCTGCGCCGAGGTGATCGACGGCGTCCGCAACCATACGCCCGACGATCCCCAGCCGGCGACGCTCGAGGGCCAGATCGTCCGGCTGGCCGACCGGCTGGCTTACCTGCGCCACGACATCGAGGACGCGGTCCGGGCCGGCGTGCTGACGGAAAAGCAGCTACCGGGCAAATACATGAAGGCGCTCGGGCACAACATTCTCGACGTCCTGGTCTCCAGCATCATCAACAGCAGCCTGGACCAGGCGGAGATCAAAATGGACAAGCGGGCGCGGACGGCCATGGACGGGCTCTATGACTTTATGTACGAGAAAGTCTACACCAATCCGGCGGCCAAAAGCGAAGAGGCCAAGGTCCCCGAACTGCTCACCCAGCTCTTCCGCCACTATCACTATGACGAATCGTTCCAGAACGGCATCAAACAGGATGACCAGCTCCAGCACACGGTTGATTTCATCGCCGGCATGACCGACCGCTACGCCATCATGAAATTCCAGGAGCTTTTTGTGCCTAACGAGTGGAGGCAGGCCGGGTAAATTCGAAATCCGAAACACGAAATTCGAAGGAAATTATAAATTCGAATTTCGAACTTGTTTCGGATTTCGAAATTCGATATTCGGATTTAATAAAGATGATACCTCGAGAATTAATAGAAGATATTAGAAATAGATCGGACATCGTCCAGGTAATTTCCGAATACGTCCCGCTCAAGAAGCGCGGTAGGAGCTACCTCGGCCTCTGCCCGTTCCATTCGGAGAAGACCGCTTCGTTCACGGTCTCCCAGGAGAAACAGCTTTTCCATTGTTTCGGCTGCGGCGAGGGGGGGAACGTCTTCTCCTTCCTGATGAAGATCGAGGGGATCAGTTTCGCCGAGGCGGCGGCCGAGCTGGGCGAGAAGCTCGGCGTCAAGGTCAGCCAGCCCCTTGCTTCCTCCGGCGTTTCCACGTCGGAAAAAGAAAGGCTTTATTCGACAATGCTGCTGGCGGCCAGGTTCTTCCGGGCGGCCTTTGAGGCCGAAGCGGGCCGGCCCGCCCGCGACTATCTGGCCGGCCGCGGGGTCAATGAAGCGGCGGCCAAAACTTTCGGCCTCGGTTACGCGCCGCACTCCTGGGACAGCCTTTTCAAGCATTTGATCGGCCGCGGGGTCGCCCCGGCGGTGATCGAACGCGCCGGGCTGGTCCTGGCGCGGGAAAACCAGGACGGCTATTATGACCGTTTCCGCCACCGGCTGATCTTCCCGGTCTGCGACCTGCGCGGCCGGGTGATCGCCTTCAGCGGCCGCGCGCTCGACGACAGCGAGCCGAAATACTTGAACTCGCCCGAAACGCCGGTCTACCAGAAAGGCGAAACCCTCTTCGGGCTGAACCTGGCCAGGGAGGCGGTCAAAAAAGAAAAGACCGCCGTGCTGGTCGAAGGGAATCTCGATACGGTCTCGGTCCATCAGGGCGGCAGACTGAACGTCACCGCGCCGCTCGGCACGGCGCTGACGGCCGCCCAGTGCAAGTTGCTCGGCCGTTTCGCCGATACACTGGTGTTGGCCTTTGATGCCGATGCCGCCGGGGAAGCCGCCGCCGAGCGCTCCGCCGAGATCATCCGCAGCCAGGGCTTGAAAGCCAGGATCGCCGTCTGGACCGGCGCCAAGGACCCCGATGAACTGATCAAAAAACAGGGGGCCGGCGCGTTCGACCAGGCGGTCGCACAGGCCCTGCCCTATCTGGAATTCAAGCTGCGCCGTGTGCTGGCGCGCTTCCGGCTCGACGAGATCGAGGGCCGCTCGCAGGCGTTGCGCGAGACCGCCCGGGTGCTGGGCGGGGAGCCGGACGATTTCGCCCGGCAGGAGTACGCCCGCAGCGTCGCCGCCCGGCTTAAGGTCGAGCCGGAAACCGTCCTGACCGAAGTCAAGCGGCAAAGCTATTACGACCGCGGCAACGAAAAGGACCTGCGCCGCGTCACGGAGAAGCCCGGTTCGCGGCGCGCGGCGGCCGAGAAGCAGCTGCTGGCGCTGGCGGCCGCCGTCCCGGGGATAGCGACGGAACTGAAGCGGGAGCTGACCGTCCAGGACTTTACCGGCCCGGAGGCGGGCCGGATCGCCGCGGTCCTGTTCAACGGGGCGCTGGACGAATCGGCCGAGCTCTCGCATCAGGTCCTGGCCAGGCTGACCGACGAGGCCGACCAGCGTTATCTGACCGGCGCGCTTTTGGGCGAGCAGCTGGGCAACCCGGCCGAGCTGTTGCGCGACTGCATCGCCGTGATCAAGAACGACGGCGCCCGCCGCCGGATCGAGGCGCTCAAGCAGGAGCTGAAAGAAGCCGAACAGCGCCGGGACGGGCCGAAGATCCGGGAATTGATCGCGGCCCTGAAAAATGAAATTTACTGACTAACGGCCCGATAACTACTTGGGAGGGATCGCATGTTTGGGAAAAGGGAAAATATGGAACTTTTGCGGGCGGCCGCGAGCCGCCGGGGCTATCTGACGCCCGAGGAGATCCTTTCGGTCTATCCGAAGCCCGAGAACAATCTCGACGAGATCGAACAGCTCCTGGAGCTGGGGATCGAGCTGTCGCACAAGAAGGAACGGGGCGAGGAGCCGCTCAAGGCCGACGAACTGCACCAGGAACTGGCCGACATCAAGGGGGTCGGCGTCGACGACACCGTGCGCATGTACCTGCGCGAGATCGGCAAGTTCCCCCTGCTGACGTCGGAAGAAGAGATCGTGCTGGCCAAGCGGATCAAGGCGGGCGACATGCGCGCCAAGCACAAGCTGGTCAACTCCAACCTCCGGCTGGTCGTCTCGATCGCCAAGAAGTACACCGGCCGCGGCATGCTCTTCCTCGACCTGGTCCAGGAAGGCAATCTCGGCCTCATCCGCGCCGTCGAGAAATTCGACTACCGCAAGGGCTACAAGTTCTCGACCTACGCCACCTGGTGGATCCGCCAGGCGATTACCCGCGCCATCGCCGATCAGGCGCGCACCATCCGCATCCCGGTGCACATGATCGAGACGATCAACCGGCTGCGCAAGACCTCGCGCATCCTGCTGCAGCAGCTCGGCCACAAGCCGACGGAAAAAGAGATCGCCCAGCGCGCCCGCATGTCGGTCGACAAGGTGCGGGAGATCCTGCGCATTTCGCAGGTCCCCCTCTCGCTCGAAGCGCCGGTGGGCGACGAGGAGAGCTCGCGTTTAGGCGACTTTGTGGAAGACGGCACCATCCAGGCGCCGGAAGAGGTCGTGCTGCAGGGACTTTTGCGCGATGACCTGGAAGAAGTGATGAACACCCTCTCCGACCGCGAGCGGACCGTGCTGAAACTGCGGTTCGGGCTGGACGACGGCCATCCGCGGACGCTGGAAGAGGTCGGCCGGGTCTTTAACGTGACGCGCGAGCGGATCCGCCAGATCGAATCGAAAGCGCTGCGGAAGCTCAAACACCCCACGCGGGCGCGGAAGCTAAAAGAGTACCTTAAATAAAATTTCGAAATTCGAATTTCGAAATTCGAATTTTATTCTTTCGGCCACTTCGTCATATCGGCCCCGTACTTGTCGCGATTCTCGAGCAATTTCTTTTTGAGATCGGCGACGTTCTGGCCGAGACCCTGGATCGTCTTTTCAAAATCCTCGATCTGCTTCATCAGCTCGTCGAGGTTCTTCGCTTTCTGTTCCGCCATTTGCGCTCCCTCCTTTTAACTGGGCACCGTTGGGATCGAACCAACGACCTCCTCGGTGTAAGCGAGGCATTCTACCACTGAACTAGGTGCCCGTAAACTGGGCGCGAGAGGGATTGAACCTCTGACCTCTTCCGTGTGAAGGAAGCGTTCTACCACTAAACTACGCGCCCTTTTAACTTATAACTTATAACCGATAACTTATACCATACTATCTTACTTATCTTGCTCTGGTCAGTCAAGGCGTGATAAGATTTGGTTATCAGTTATAAGTTATCTGTTTTTAGTTAAAAGGGCCCTTAGCTCAATGGTTAGAGCAATCGGCTCATAACCGATTGGTTATAGGTTCGAGTCCTATAGGGCCCATTAAAACTCCCCCGCCGCGATCTCCTGCCTGACCTTCGCCATCATCCGCATGAAGAAGCGCAGATTGTGAACGGTAAGAAAAAATTTGAGGCCAAAATACTATCGTTTTTTACCGGACAACCAAAAGCGGCCGTCTTTTCCCGTAAAGTTGCCCTGGTGAAGTTCTGCTGACGTCAAAACAAGATCGACTGCTGGCCGTGACCAGGAACAGCCGGCATAGTTCTTTAATATTCTATTATGTATCTCGCTCGCTGTCAGTTTTTGCCCAGCGTCTCTAAGTATAGCGTAAACAATATTAAACACGTTTGACTGCCTTTTTGCCTTTCGCCGGGGAACTTTTTTAAGCTCGGGATGTTTTTCCGCCAGATCATATATCCCCGCTGCAACCAAAACTAAACCCGAACTTTCAGGCCGCGAATTATAAGCATACCAGCCGTATCGGGAAATTAGTGTTTTATAGTGGGTCGGCCCGTTCGCCGCGATGAACTTTCTGACACGGTCACGGGTGACTCCGATCGTGTCGCTGGCGTAAAAATGCTTGCCGGTCACCGTAAAACGGGTGCTTTTTTCCAGGATCAGTCTAAGCTCCGCCTCCGAAATCCTGATCCCTTGCGGCGCCAGAACAGCGCTTTGATATTCGGCGACGCTCCAAAACGCCCTTTGCCGTGGCCCGTTCCTTTCGGCAAAATATAACGCACTTATTTGGACATATTCGGCCGGATCGCGGCACAGCCATACATCATCGCCCAGCCTGTCCCTAGTCACGGCCCATTTTCCCAGATGGACACGCGGGAATCTCTGCCCTCCAAAAATAGCGTCCAGCAATGAGACAATGCCTGGTAATTCCCGGTTATCTTCGGCGCTTAAAAATCCTTGTTCGTTGAGCGCTGCGGCAAGCTGTTTTTCTGACGCTATCAACCGTCCGGCCAGCAAAGCGTCTCTAACCGACTCGATCTTCTCTGCCACCGCAGCCAATCTTTTGCTCCGGCGGAGCCTTCTTAATGAGCGTCTAATACGCCAATTGATCAACGACTTGCTCTCTCCCAGTGACTCGGCTATTTCCCCCGTTCTGCCTGACCGGGAAACAAACAAACCGTACCTGGACTCCAGGGCCAGACGATAACGCGGCCTTAATATAGCCAGAATTTCTTTAATTGCAGCAACCAAGTCATTGACTTCTCTTTTGGGGGCGATTCGCAAGTAAACCTGCCGCACCTCGGCTTCCTTCCATTTTCTTGGCTGGGACAGCCAATGAATCAC
This sequence comes from Candidatus Saganbacteria bacterium, assembly GCA_016939335.1. GTDB lineage: Bacteria > Margulisbacteria > WOR-1 > O2-12-FULL-45-9 > XYB2-FULL-48-7 > JAFGHC01. Next base: position 1,533 of record JAFGHC010000039.1, on the reverse strand, counting down.
CTCAACTAATTCATCCTCACCCAGACCGCCCCGAACAAGTAGTGCGCTTTTATCAAGCCGGAGATAATCCCCGACTGTGACCAGATTCATCTGTGCGGAAATAGCCTTTGTCCGGCAGGAGAGATCGGTCTCTGCTATCGTGATCGCGGCAATTTCTTCATACCTGTCAGCAAGCATCGTTTGCAGGGAAGGCGGGACCCAGTCTCCCATTTTTTGCTGAATCTGCAGCATCCGGCGATTGATCTCGTCAAGCAGCCCTTGTGCGGAGGTCTCTTTTTCTTCAATGCGCAAAGCCGTTATTTCATTGGCCGGCGCGCCAAGCGCGCCCCCATAGACAATAGGTCTCAGCACTTGGTCCCTGATCCTGGCCAAGGTTTGCCTGTCAGAGGCGTTGGCGACAGCCCTTTTCAGCCTCACAAAATTAATATTTTTTAAACCAACGATTGCCATATAACTCGCACTCTCCTGGTGCCTCATAATATATATCGGCAAATTTTCTGAAGGATTTCAGGTAAAACAGTTAGGCGGGTGGCAATTATAAATCACTACCCGCCAGCCTGCGAGTAAATTATTCGGTCTCGCCGACAGAATTATTTTCCGCCCGCCAGTCTGTTCCCGTAAATGCCATAGTGGTGCCGCATTAGCAAGGCGATCCTTTCATCAATCGGCCCGTCGCAACTATAGACGGGGATTGCACCCCATTCAGTATAATGCGTGCCTTCCAATTGGCTGTGGGGCGAAATCCTCGGAAATGAAAAAGATTCGCTGCCCCGCGGAATACCAGTCAAGACCTTGCTGATCTCGAACCGGTCCGGCAGCCAATGCCTCTCACTGTAAAATGTTGCCAGGTCGACAGACCCACCCTGCCGCGTCTCAATTTTCCACGCGGCCTTATCAATGGTCGAGGTCCAGACAACAGCGGCGTTTTTGGGGACTTTTTCACCCCTGTCGACTAATATGGTATTTCCGCTCTCCGCGTCTTTCAAGCTGCCAGCGATCAGATGATATCCTCTGCCTGGGCAAAATAAGATATTTATTTTGACCATTTCCAGCGGAGTGGCATAAAATTTTACGCGAACCTGGCCGTTGGCCAGGTTGTTGGGCCCGTCAACAATCTTGCCCTGATGGACTGTGTATCCGAACAAACGTTCAAAAGCGGCTCGCAGGCCAGCTTTTTGAACGGTGCCGGAAAGGGACAGTTCGACGAGCCTTAAATTATTGTCAGTGGAGCGCCCTTGCTTCAGGTGCGAGTTTAACTTATCAAGTATTGGATAAAAAGCTATCCGCCGGCGCAGCTGATTGCTATTATAAAAATCAGCCAAATTGCAAACTCGCCCAGAAAAAACCTTGCTCGGGGCATGCGCATCCATTGTTACCAGTGTACCCATGGCAAACACCTCCAAGGCAAACATTTGGGACCCATATGTTTATCGGCAGGCTCCGCCCGAAATTTCACCTCTGAAAAAAATCGTCAAGGGACTATTTTTGAGTCCTTTTTCTTTCGGACATAGGACTCCTTGTCATTCACCTCTC
>JAFGHC010000038.1 GCA_016939335.1 Candidatus Saganbacteria bacterium | reverse complement strand
TTTTGGACAAGATTGCAACTTATTACCTGAAATACATTGATGCTGAGAATGCTGGGAAGCCTGTAGACTATCTACCTGAATACTCCAAGTATTTTCCTACCTCATTGACTCCGAGCACCTTAGGGCCCTTAATTTCATTAGTAGTATTTGAGCTTCTCCCGGCCGGAGGCGCTACTGGTTTAGGACCGACAGATCCCGCTCCCGCTGTTTCGACCATATTTATTCACCTCCCACAGAAAATATTGACTATGCTCAGATAAACAAAAAACCAAGCCTGTATTCTTGGTTATGATTCGCTCAGCTACAGGCAAGCCGAGTATTAATTCCCGATCCACTTATACTATCGAACCAACCTGAGGAAGCCTTGCATCCTCCTTCAAACCGGTTAAATGATCGCCTTCTGCGTTTCCGGATCGAAGAAATGTATCTTCCGCAGATTGAACACCAGCCCAAATTTGCTCCCGGGCTGCGGATCGGCCATCGCCCCGACCCGGCCGGTGAGGGCCAGCGGCCCGGCCTTGACGTAAACAAAGGTCTCCGAGCCCATCAGCTCGCGGAACTCGACCCTGGTCTCGATCAGGAATTTCTGGTCGATCCAGCCCGAGGACGGGATGTCCCAGATGTCCTCCGGCCTTATGCCAAACGAGACCTCTCTGTCAACGTAAGACGCCAGCTGGCCGGCCACGTCGGCCGGGACCTCGAACTTGAAGCCCTCGCATTCAAAGAAATACTTCCCCTCTTTTTTCCTGACCTGGCCCTTGAAGAAATTCATCGGCGGCGAACCGAGGAACCCGGCCACGAAGCGGTTGGTCGGCCGCTCGTAAACGGTCAGCGGCGCGTCCACCTGCTGCAGTTCGCCGTTCAAAATAACGGCCACTTTCTGACCGAGCGTCATCGCCTCGACCTGGTCATGCGTGACATAAACGATCGTCGCTTCGAGCTGCTTGTGGATCCGCTGCAGCTGGGCCCTCATCTGGACGCGCAGTTTGGCGTCGAGATTGGAGAGCGGCTCGTCCATCAAAAAGACCTGGGGATGGCGCACGATCGCCCGGCCGAGCGCCACCCGCTGCCGCTGGCCGCCGGAGAGCTGCTTGGGCAGGCGGTCGAGATAGACTGTCAGTCCGAGGATCTCGGCCGCTTCGCGCACCCGCGTGTCGATCTCTTTTTTCGACTCGCCGCGCAGCTTGAGGCCGAAGGCCATGTTGTCATAAACTTTCATGTGGGGGTAAAGGGCGTAAGACTGGAAGACCATGGCGATGTTGCGGTCCTTGGGCGGCACTTCGTTGACCAGGCGGTCGCCGATATAGATCTCCCCCCGGGAAATTTCCTCCAGGCCGGCGATCATGCGCAGCGTCGTAGTCTTGCCGCAGCCCGACGGGCCGACCAGCACGACGAATTCCTTGTCCTTGATCGCCAGATTGACGTCCTTGACCGCCGCCACATCGTCAAACATTTTGGTCACGTTTTTCAACAATACTCTTGCCATAACCTCTCCAATCCGCTCGAGAATATGGGGCCTGCGACTGAACCCCTCGAGTTCTCTCGGGGCGAGCGCCGCGGTTAAATTTCTTTAATCAGGTTGGCCAGCTCGATCGCCGACATGGCCGCGGCAAACCCTTTGTTGCCCGGCTTGGCCCCGGCGCGCTCCAGCGCCTGCTCCAGGTTGTCGGTGGTCAGGATCCCGAAGATGACTGGCACGCCGGAATCAAGCGAAACCTTGGCGATCCCTTTGGCCGCCTCACCGGCGACGTACTCGAAGTGCGGGGTCGCCCCTCTGATCACCGCGCCGAGGCAGATGACGGCATCATAATCCTTGGCCAGTTTTTTGGCGACCAGCGGTATTTCGTAGGCGCCGGGGACCCAGACCACGTCGAGATTCGACTCCTTGGCCCCGTGGCGCTTGAGGCAGTCTTCCGCGCCGCCCAGCAGCCCTTTGGAGACCAGTTCATTAAAGCGGGAAACTATGATCGCCACCTTCAGTTTGCCGGCATCCAGATTACCCTCGATGATTTTTCCCATGTTTTACCTCCTTGGCCGGCTGCCGCGTTCCCGGCAACCAATGGCCGAGCTTGTGCAATTTGGTTTCCAGATAATTTGAATTGAATTCATTGGCCCTGACCGCCAGCGGCACGCGCGCCGCGACCTTGAGGCCGTAGCCCGAGAGCCCGATGATCTTTTTGGGATTGTTGGTGATCAGGCGGATCGTTGACAGGCCAAGGTCAGCCAGGATCTGGGCGCCGATGCCGTAGTCGCGCAGGTCGGCCGGATAGCCGAGCGCTTTATTGGCTTCGACCGTGTCATAACCTTTTTCCTGCAACTCGTAGGCCCGCAGTTTGTCTTTCAGCCCGATCCCCCGCCCCTCCTGCCGCATATACAGGAGGACCCCCCGGCCGCAAAATTCGATCTTGGCCAGCGCCCGGGCCAGCTGTTCGCCGCAATCGCAGCGGAGCGAGCCGAACACGTCGCCGGTCAGGCATTCGGAATGGACCCGCACCAGCACGTCTTTTTTCCCCCTGACCGCCCCCTTGACCAGCGCCACATGGTGCTCGCCGCTCAAGCTGTCTTCGTAGCCGTAGGCGGTGAAGCAGCCGAACCTGGTCGGCAGCTTGACCGCCGAAGTCCGCCTGACCATTTTCTCATGCCGCAGCCGGTATGAGATCAGGTCGGCAATGGTGACGATCTTCAATTTGCGGGCGGCGGCGAATTCCCGCAGCTGGGGCAGCCGCGCCATCGTTCCGTCGTCATTGATGATCTCGCAGATCACGGCCGCCGGATAGAGACCGGCCAGCTTCGCCAGGTCAACCGCCGCTTCGGTGTGGCCCGCCCGTTTCAGCACCCCGCCTTCCCTGACCCGCAGCGGGAAAACGTGGCCGGGCGTGACCAGGTCGCCCGTTCTGGAACGGGGATTGATCAGGACCTCGACGGTGCGGGCGCGGTCAGCGGCCGAAACGCCGGTCGTCACGCCGAATTTCGGCGCGGCGTCGACCGAAACGGTAAAAGCGGTCTTCATCGCTTCGGAATTATGCTCGACCATCTGGCGCAGGCCGAGCTCGTCAAGCCGCGCGGCCGAGACCGGCACGCAGACCAGCCCGCGGCCCCGTGAGATCATGAAGTTGACCGCCTGCGGCGTGACCTTTTCGGCGGCAATGATCAGGTCGCCCTCGTTCTCGCGCCCCTGGTCATCGACCACGACCACCATCTTGCCGTTCTGGATATCGCCGATCGCCTCGGCGATGGTGTTAAATGTATTCTTGGCTTTTGACATTATTTTTTATTTTTGATCTTTTATTTTTGATCTTAATTGTCCGACCAGTTCATCGGCAGAAAGCCGACCCGCATCATCGTTTCGTCGCTGATCCCCCGCGGTTCGCCCCGCAGGTGCCGCTCGATATATTTGGAGAGGATGTCGACTTCGAGGTTGACCCGGTCGCCGACGTTGCGCAGGCTGAGATTGGTCGCTTTGAGCGTGTGCGGCACGACCGCGATGCCGACGAGGCCGTCCCGGAAATCGGCGACCGTCAGGCTGACGCCGTCAACGGCCAGCGACCCTTTGGCCACAAGGTAATGGACCAGATCGCTCGGCACCGAAAGCTGCATCTCGACCCCCTCGGCCCGCGCCACTTTGCCGCGGACCTCGCCCATCCCGTCAACATGGCCGGTGACCAGATGGCCGCCCAGCCGGCCCGCGACGGGGAGCGCCCGCTCCAGGTTGACTTTGTGGCCGATGCGCAGTTCGCCCAGCGTGGTCTTCTTCAGGGTCTCGGCGGAGAGATCGAACTCGGCAAAACCGCGCCGCTCGTGGCTGACGGTCAGGCAGGCGCCGTTGACGGCTACGCTGTCGCCGGCCGCGAGGCCATCGAAGATCTTGGGCGCGGCGATCATCAGCTTGGCCGCCTGCTGGCCGCGGATCAGTGAAGCGACCACGCCGACCTGCTCAATAATTCCCGTGAACATGCGCTAATTTTATCACAGGCGGGGATTATTCTCAAGCTGGCCGGAGCGCCGATATCTAACGGCGGGAAGCATTCGGCACCCCATACTGAAGTATGGGGAATGAATAATCCCCCACACTTTAGTGTGGGGATTTAAAAAGAAATGACTAATTCCCGGAGCGCAGATAAGTACCGAGGATGCCGTTAATGAAACGGGCGGCTTCCTGGCTGGAATATTTCTTGGCCAGCTCGACCGCCTCGTCCACCACCACGGAAGCCGGCGTTTCTTTGGCTTTTAACTCATGCAGGGCCAGCCGCAGGATACTGCGATCGACCTTGCCGATCCGGTCCAGCGGCCAATCGATCGCCAGTCTGGTGATGATCCGGTCGCTCTCGTCGCGGTCGGCCCAGGCGGCCCGGGCCAGCTTTTCGGCGAAGCTGACGGTCGCCTCAATCAGTTTCTGTTCGGAAGAAAAAATATTCTTGAGGGCGTCGTCGATGCCGAGGCCGGCCGATTCGGCCTGGTAGAGCGCCTGCATCGCCAGGCGGCGGGCGGTCGAGCGTTTGGCCATTTAACCGGGGAAGCCGAAGTGTTCTTCGATGAACTTGGTGTTGACGTTGCCGCGGCGGAAAGCTTCGTTGCGGAGAACCTTGAGATGGAACGGGATCGTGGTGTGGATGCCGTCGATCACGAACTCGTCGAGCGCCCGCTCCATCCGCGTGCTCGCTTCCGCCCGGTCATGCCCCCAGGCGATCAGCTTGGCGACCAGCGAATCGTAGTGCGGCTGAATGACGTAACCGGCAAAAGCGTGGCTGTCGACCCTGATCCCCGGTCCGCCCGGCGCGTGATAGGCCTTGATCGTTCCCGGCGACGGCATAAAGTTCCGGTTATGGTCCTCGGCGTTGATCCGGCACTCGATCGCATGGCCGCGGAACTTGATGTCGTTCTGGCGCAGGGTTAATTTTTCGCCGGCCGCGATCGTGATCTGCTCTTTGATAATATCGACATTGGTGATCATTTCCGTGACCGGGTGCTCGACCTGGATCCGGGTGTTCATTTCCATAAAATAAAACTTCCCGTGCTTGTCGAAGAGGAATTCGATCGTCCCGGCGCTGCAATAATTGACCGCTCTGGCCGCCCGCACCGCCGCCTCGCCCAAGTGCTTGCGCGTCCGCTCGTCGATCGCCGGCGAGAGCGATTCCTCCACCAGTTTCTGGTGGCGCCGCTGGATCGAACAGTCGCGCTCGCCCAGATAAATGATGTTGCCGTGCTTATCGGCCAGGATCTGCACCTCGATGTGGCGCGGTTCCTCGATGAACTTCTCGACGTAGATCTCGGGGTTGCCGAACGCGGCTCCGGCTTCGGCGCGGGCCGTTCTCATTAAATGAACGAACTGATCGGGCTCGAACACGACCCTCATCCCCCGGCCGCCGCCGCCGGCCGTCGCCTTGATGATGACCGGATAACCGATCTTGTCGGCGACCTTTTTGGCCGCCTGTTCGTCGGCGACCGTCCCGTCCGAACCGGGAACGGTCGGCACGTGCGCCTGGGTCACGGTCTTGCGCGCCGTCGCTTTATCGCCCATCTTGTCCATCGAGCCCGGTTGCGGGCCGATAAAAACGATCTTATTGGCTTCGCAGATCTCGGCGAACTTGGAGTTCTCGGCCAGAAAACCGTAGCCGGGATGAACGGCCTCGGCGCCTGAGACCTCGGCCACGCTGATGATGCTGGGAATGTTGAGATAACTCTGGTTCGGGGCGGCGGGGCCGATGCAAAATGACTCGTCGGCGATCTTGACGTGCAGCGCTTCCTGGTCGGCTTCGGAGTAGACCGCCACCGTCTGCAGGCCCAGCTCCTTGGCCGCGCGTATTACCCGCACGGCGATCTCTCCGCGGTTGGCAATCAGTATTTTTTTGAACACAAAAGGTCATTTTAACACGGGCGGAGCCGCTTGACAAGATTGGTATTTACAGAACCGGCCCGGCGTGCTAACTTAATGTCATGGAATTCCTCGGTTTCCTGACACCGGCCAGGGCCAAAAAGAACCGGAGCACCTACAAATTTTCGGTCAACGCCAAGGTCGTCACCCTCTGGGTGATCATCATCCTGCTCTGTCTCTTCCTCTTCCGTTTCTCGCGGATCCTGCCGGTCTTTATCTGGGCCGCGGTAACCGCCTACCTGTTCAACCCGGTGATTGGTTTCATCAGCGGAAAAACGCGGATCAGCCGCCCGCTCCTGATCCTTGCCCTTTATCTTTTGCTCGGACTGGCGGTCTTCTGGGCGGTCAAGGCGCTGGTCCCGCTGATCTCCAACGAGCTGGCCGACCTGGCCAGCGGCTCGTTCGACGACCCGACCACTTTTCTGGGCCGTATCGCCGCGCAGGGGACCGTTTCTTTCCTCGGGCTTGACATCAACTTAAGGGACCAGGTCATGCTCTTCGAGAACTGGCTGCGTTCCCAGTTCCCGCTCCAGTTCCTGCCGCTCTTCGTCGGCGCGGTGGAGAAACTGGTAATGCTGCTGATCTACCTGGTGGTGACCTATTACCTGATCCTCGACTCCAACAAATACATTATATTGTTCAAGCGGATCATCCCGCTCCCCTACCGCCAGGAGATCTTTGACCTGCTGGAGAACGTCAACCTGACACTGGGAGCCTACATCCGGGCCCAGGTCATCCTGATCATCGTCATGAGCCTGGCCAGTTTTATCGCGCTCTCGGTCTTACAGGTCAAATACGCCCTGATCTTGAGTTTGGCCACCGGGTTGCTCGAAGTGATCCCGATCGCGGGGCCGATCAGCGCCACGCTGATCGCCGCCACAGTGGCGCTCTTCCAGGCGGCCACCCCTTTCGGCCTTCCCAACCTGACGCTGGCGGTGATCGTGGTGGTCGCTTACTTCCTCCTGCGGCAAACGGAAGATTATTTCATCATCCCCAACGTCGTCTCCAAGTTCGTCAGAGTCCACCCGGTGATCGCCATCTTCTCCCTGATGGTCGGCGGCTCGCTGGGCGGCGTGCTCGGCCTCTTCCTGGCGATCCCCACGGCCGCCATCATCATGGTCCTCTCCGCCTACCTTTACAGGAAATTGACGGAAGATTAACGGCCCAAAACTCTAAATACTAAGTCCGAAATACTAAACAATATCAAAGCACCAATCCACCAATTATTTTTGAATCATTTGAGCTTTTGGGTCTTGGAATTTTTTTAGTATTTAGAGTTTAGAATTTAGTATTTGGCTGTTAAAAGAAGGTCAAATACAGCATCGCGAACGAGATCAGCGTGAAGCTGCCGATGGTCAGCCAGGCGGTCCCGTTGGCGAGCGGCCCGTTGGTATGGTTCCCCATCGTCCGCCTGTCGTTGATCAGCTTGAGCATGACATAAAAGATCAGCGGCAAAACCATTGTGTTGAGCGCTTGCGAGGCGGTCAGGATGAAGATTATCGGCAGCCCGGGCAGCAGGACCAGCAGCGTGCAGGAAAAAAGGCAGAAACCGATGATCGAATAAAACAGCGGCGCCTGCCGGAAAGAGGCGTTGACCTTTCTTTCCGTCCCCAGCACCTCGGTGACGGCATAAGCGGTGCCCAGCGAAATGACGCAGACCCCGAGCAGCGAAGCGTTGAGCAGCCCCCAGGCGAACAGGTGCCTGGCTAAGTCGCCAAGCAGGGGGCCGAGCGCCCGCGCCGCGTCAACGGCGGACTCGATCCTGACCCCGGAAACGAACAGGGTCGCCGCGCAGGAAATTATTATGAAATAAGCCACCACGTCGGTCCAGAAGGCGCCGAAGGCGACATCAAGCCGGGCGCTGCGGAGATTTTTCCTGCTGATCCCCTTGTCCACGAAATACGACTGGACAAAAAACTGCCCCCAGACGGTCAGGGTCGTCCCGATCAGGGCGGTGGCGGTGAAAATGAACTCGCGGTTGAACTGCAAGGTCGGGACAAAACTGCCGCGGAGCATGGCCGGCACGTCCGGCTGGGCGATAAAGCCGTTAATGATGTAACAGAAAAAGAGGATACAAGAGGTAAGAAAGATATTCTGGACAAAGTTGAAACTTCCCCGCAGGAGCACCGTCCAGATAATGACCGCAAAGACCGGCACGAAGATCAGGCGCGGAATGTGGTAAATATCGGCCACCGAAGCGATACCGGCGACGTCGGCCAGGATATTCGAATAATTGGCCAGAAAGACCAGCGCGATCAGGAGGACGGAAAACCGCAGGCCGAATTTTTCCCGGATCAGATCGGCCAGACCTTTGCCCGTCACCACCCCCAGCCGCATCCCCATTTCCTGCGTGACATAAAGCATGAAAGTGATGATGATCAGGACCCAGAGCATCTGATAGCCGAAGTGGGCGCCGGCCACCGAATAGGTGGCCACGCCGCCGGCGTCGTTGTCGGCCGTGCCGGTGATGATCCCCGGCCCGACAACTGAAAAGAAAACCAGCAGGCGCAGCAGCCAGTAGTTAAGATTGCGGTTGGAAAACCATTTCCTGATCGGCATAAGCTACCCCAGCATCTGCCTTTTCCGTTTGGAGGTCGGCGGCAGGATCAGGTCCATTACGTCATCGACCGTGATGATGCCGAGAAGTTTCCGCTCGGCGTCGACGACCGGCACCGCCAGCAGGTTGTACTTGGAGATGACGTCGGCCACTTCCCGCTGGTTCATCTCCGGCGCCACGGTGATCGGGTCCTTGAGCATGATCTCCGCGACCGGCCGCCCGGACGGGGCGATGATCAGGCTGCGCAGCGAGAGGACGCCGACCAGCCGGTCCGCTTCGTCGGTCACGTACAAATAATAGATCGTCTCGGCGCCGGGGGCGGTCTCGCGCAGCCGGGCGATCACCTGCTCGACGGTAAGGTGCTGCGGCAGCGCCACGAATTCGGTCGTCATCAGGCCGCCGGCCGTTTCATCGCGGTGCTTGAGCAGTTTGCGGATCTCGGCCGCCTTGCGCGGGCGCATCAGGCGGAGCAGCTCTCCCGCCCGTTCGGCCGGCAGGTCGCCGATGATGTCGGCCGCCTCGTCGAGCGGCATCTTTTCCAGCACGCCGAGCGCTTTCTTGGTATCGAGCGCGGCGATCAGCACCGCGCCTA
>JAFGHC010000037.1 GCA_016939335.1 Candidatus Saganbacteria bacterium | reverse complement strand
GACCCAAATGCCAAATTTGTGATTTCAGGTCCTTGCCTTTTGATATTTGTTTTGAAGTTGGAAGTTGGAGGTTGGAAGTTCATACAAGGATTTTCCTAAGGTACCTTCCCGTGTAACTATGAGCGACCTTTGCCACCTCTTCGGGCGTGCCGCTAGCGATGACCTTCCCGCCCTCCTCCCCGCCCTCCGGGCCGAGATCGATGATGTGGTCGGCCGTCTTGATCACGTCAAGATTGTGCTCGATCAGGATGACCGAGTTGCCGGTGGCGACCAAACGGTGCAGGACCGCGAGGAGCTTGTTGATGTCGTCGAAATGGAGGCCGGTCGTCGGCTCGTCGAGCAGATAAAGCGTGCGGCCGGTCGAGCGGGCGGCCAGCTCGGTCGCCAGCTTGACGCGCTGCGCTTCGCCGCCGGAAAGCGTCGTCGCCTGCTGGCCGAGCTTGATGTAGCCGAGGCCGACATCGGCCAGCGTCTGAAGCTTGCGCTGGATCTGCGGGATATGCCGGAAGAAATCGAGCGCCTCTTCCACGGTCATCTTGAGGATGTCGGAGATGTTCTTTCCCTTGTAATAGACCTCGAGCGTCTCCCGGTTGTAGCGTTCGCCCTTGCAGGTGTCGCAGGGGACGTAGACGTCGGGGAGAAAGTGCATCTCGATCTTGACCAGCCCGTCGCCGTGGCAGGTCTCGCAGCGCCCGCCTTTGACGTTGAACGAGAAGCGGCCCGACTTGTAGCCGCGCAGGCGCGACTCCTGCGTCAGCGTGAACAGGTCGCGGATGTGGTTGAAAACGCCGGTGTAGGTCGCCGGGTTGGAACGCGGCGTGCGGCCGATCGGCGCCTGGTCGATGATGACGACCTTGTCGATCTGCTCGATGCCGTCGATCCGCCCGTGCGCCCCCGCTTTCTCCAGTGAACGGTAAAACTGCTTCGCCAGCGCTTTGTATAAAATGTCGTTGACCAGCGAGCTCTTCCCCGAGCCGGAGACGCCGGTCACCGCCGTGAAACAGCCGAGCGGGAACGCCACGTCGATATTTTTCAGATTGTGGTGCCGGGCCCCCCTGATCGTCAGGAACTTGCCGCTCCCCTTTTGCCGCCCGGACGGAATGGCGATCGAGAGTTGGCCGGAAAGATATTTGCCGGTGAGCGAGCGCGGCTCCGCGGTCAGGTGCGCTAACGGACCTTCCGCCACGATCTCGCCGCCGTGCCGCCCCGCCCCCGGCCCGATGTCGACCAGATGGTCGGCCGAGCGGATCGTCTCTTCGTCGTGCTCGACGACGATGATCGTGTTGCCGAGATCGCGCAGGCGGAAAAGAGTCCCTATTAAACGCTTGTTGTCGCGCTGGTGCAGGCCGATCGACGGCTCGTCGAGGATATAGAGGACGCCGACCAGCCCCGAGCCGACCTGGGTCGCCAATCTGGTGCGCTGGGCTTCGCCGCCGGAAAGTGACGCCGAATGCCGGTCGAGCGTCAGGTAGTCGAGCCCGACGTCGATCAGGAACTTGAGCCGGGCGCGGATCTCCTTAATGACCTGTTTGGCGATCGTTTGCTCGCGCTCCGTCAGCTTGAGCCCGTCGAGGAACTCGGAGACCTGCTTGATCGGCAGCGCCGAGACGTCGGCGATCGACCGGCCGGCGATCTTGACCGCGAGGCTTTCGGGCTTGAGCCGGCGGCCGCCGCAGGCGGCGCACGGCACCGAGCTCATGTAGCGGTAGAGATAAAAGCGGACGTTCTCCGATCTCGTCTCGTAATAACGGCGCTTGAGGTTGTTAAGCACCCCTTCGAACTCCCCCTCATGCTCCCAGTAGCCGTGGCTCATCTCGTGCTTGAACTTGATCGGCTTCTTGCTCCCATAAAGTATTACGTTCGTCTGTTCTTTAGTTAATTTCTTGATCGGCGTGTTCAGGTCGAAACCGTACTCCGCGCCGACCGAGCGGAGCTTGGCCAGGTAATAGGAAGCGGCTTCGCCCCAGGGAGCGATCGCCCCTTCGTTGATCGTCAGCGCCTTGTCGGGGATGATCAGGTCGGGATCGAACTCCAGCTTGTCCCCCAGCCCGCCGCAGACCGGGCAGGCGCCGTAGGGGGTGTTGAACGAGAAGATGCGCGGCGTGATCTCGTCGAGCGAAAGGCCGCAGTCGACGCAGGCGAACTTTTCGGAGTAGCTCTCCTCTTTCGTTCCGTGACTGACGGTCACCAGGCCGCTGCCGTATTTGAGCGCCGTCTCGACCGATTCGGCCAGCCGTTTCTTGTTGGGCTCCTTGAGCGTCAGCCGGTCAACGACGATCTCGACGTTGTGCCGCGTCTTTTTGTTCAGGGAGGGAACGCCGCCGATCTCATAAATTTTCCCGTCGACCCGCACCCGGAGAAAGCCGTCTTTGGCCGCGTCGGCGAAAAGTTCTTTGTATTCGCCCTTCTTGCCGCGGATGACCGGCGCCAGGATGTTGGCCATCGTCCCGGCGGGGAGCTTCATGATCTTGTCGACGATCTGCTGGACGGTCTGCCGCTCGATCGGCCGGTCGCACTTCGGGCAGTGCGGCCCGCCGACGCTGGCAAAGAGGAGGCGGAGGTAATCGTAGATCTCGGTCACCGTGCCGACCGTGGAACGGGGATTCCTGGGCGGCGCTTTCTGGTCGATCGAGATCGCCGGCGACAGCCCTTCGATATAGTCGACGTCGGGTTTCTGCATCTGTTCGAGGAACTGGCGGGCGTAGGCGGAAAGCGACTCGACGTAGCGTCTCTGCCCTTCGGCGTAGATCGTGTCGAACGCGAGCGACGATTTGCCGGAGCCGGAGATGCCGGTAAAGACGATGAACCTGTTGCGCGGCAGCTCAAGGCTGATCTCCTTGAGGTTATGCTCGCGGGCGCCTTTGATGACGATTTTTTCGGCTTCGCTCAATTTTACTTCCTTATCAACATGGCGATCAAACCGGCCATTTTTTCTTTTTCTCTGGGATCACTTTCAGCGATCAGCAGCGTTATAGCGGTAAGAGTTGTCGGTGTCAAGCGCGCGAGATCAAGCCTGCCCGACCGCTTCAGAAACCAAATAAAAGCAAAGGCCCCGCTCCGCTTGTTCCCATCCGCAAAAGGATGGTTCTTGACCATAAAATAAAGCAAATGAGCCGCCTTCTCTTCGATAGTCGGATATAAGTCTTTGCCGCCGAAGGTCTGCATGATGTTGCCGACGATCCCCTCAAGCGAGCCACTGCCTCGTTCCAAAGCAAAGAGGCTGCTGGCTTCGCCCTTCTTTATTAAATGAGATTTAAGTTCAGCGATGCCGGCGGAAAGATCGGCCGCAGCCAACACGGCTTTCCTTTTAGTAATTTTGCCTTTGCCAAAGCTCCCCTTATCATAGGCCGCGAGCGAGAACCAGGTGTCGGCAAAAAGTTTAATTAATTCTAAAATGCTCGCCGTATCAACCTGGGATTCTGGCGGCAATAAAGCGTGGACGCTTTCAACTGCCCTCAAAAAAGAATCGTAATTTTTAGCGATACGTTTACGATTAATGCTATAACCGCTAACGATATATTCATGCAGTATTTTAGTCGCCCAACGCCGGAATTCGATCGCTCTTGATGAATTAGTTCGATAACCCACAGCCAAAATAATATCCAGCGAATAAAAAGCAGCCGGTTTATCAGAATTTGGAATGTGCATTTTTTGCACATTGCTTTTTTGGCTTACTTCATCGGAGCTAAATATATTGCCAATATGTTTTGTCACTACTGATCGTTCAACACCAAAGATTCTTGCTATCTGCGCTTGAGTCGCCCAGATGGTCTCTCTACCCGCATCCGCCTTAAGTTCCAGCGCCCCCGTCGGCCCTTGGTAAATAGCTATTTGATTACTGACGATTTTCTTTTTCATTGAGATTATGCTCGCGCGCCCCTTTGATGACTATTTTTTCGGCTTCCATCTAGATCATCTTCTGAAAAAAACAGCTCCGCTTCCCCGTGTGGCAGGCGCAATCGCCGACCTGCTCGATCCTGGCCAGGATCGCGTCGCCGTCGCAGTCATAGTACATTTCTTTGACCTTTTGAACGTGGCCGGAAGTCTCTCCCTTGTGCCAGAGCGTTTTCCGCGAACGCGACCAGTAGACCATCTCTTTCGTTTTAAGCGTCTTTTCGAGCGCTTCCTTGTTCATGTAAGCGAGCATCAGCACCGTCCCGTCCTTGTGGTCCTGCGCGATCACCGGCACTAACCCCTTTTCGTCGAACCTGATCTTACTTAAGTCCATTGGCAACTTCCTCCTCTTTCTTTTTCGCGACCTTGAACTCCACATTGACCGCCCCGTCGCCCAGCAGTTTCTCTAGCTGCTCGACCAGATCGGGGTTGATCTCGACCCAGTGGTCGCGGTTCAGCTCGACGCTCCGGCCGTCCATCCGGACAAAGACCGGGTCGCTGCCGCGGTGAAGCGCCAGGATCTCTTTCATCAGCGGCAGGACCTGCCGGTCCTTGACGTCGACGAACTCGACGTGGAGCGAGCGGACCTTCTCCAGCTCTTCGAGCGCTTCGACCGTTTCGGCCTGGACGTTCAGCTCGTCGGTGCGGAAATCCCGGTTGAGCTTGCCGCGCACGATCACCGCCTCGTCGTCGGTCAGGAACGGCGCGCACTTCTCGTAGGCCTTGGGGAAGACGACCAGCGGGATGCTGCCGGTCAGGTCCTCCAGGTTGGCCAGCATCATCGCGTCGCCGCGCTTGGTCACCAGCCGCTTGCAGTCGGTCAACAGGCCGCCGACCTTGACCGTCTCGCCTTCGCTCATTTCGGCGAGATCGGCGACCGTGACGGTCGTCTGCGCCTCGAGCGATTCGCGCACCCGCTCGAGCGGATGCGACGAGATATAAAGGCCGAGCAATTCTTTCTCCATCCTCAAGAGCTGGTCCGGCGTGAATTCCGGCACCTCTTCCATTTTCCCATTTTCGAATTTCGATTTTCCTTCGAGGTTCGGATTTCGAATTTCGGATTTAATTTCGAAAAGCGCTTCCTGCCCGTTGGCCCGCTCTTTGAGATCGGCGTTGATGCCCGCCATCAGCTTTTCGTAATTGGCCAGCAGGAAGGCCCGCCCCCGCTCGAACGAGTCGAAGGCGCCGGCCTTGATCAGGCTTTCCGCCACTTTCTTGTTGACGGCGCGGGCGTCGACCCGCCGGTAAAAGTCCTCGAACGACCGGAACGGCCCGCCCTCCGCCTTGACGCCGATGATCGAGTCGATCGCCGCCAGGCCGACGTTCTTGACCGCCGTCAGGCCGAAGCGGATCCCGTCCCTGGCAACGGTGAAGTTGCGGCCGCTTTCGTTGACGTCGGGCGGCAGGATCTTCAGCCCCATCCGCTTGGCTTCGGACAGGTAGAGCCGCACCTTGTCGGTGTTCCCCATGACCGAAGTGAGCAGCGCGGCCATGAACTCGGCCGGGTAATTCGCCTTGAGAAAAGCGGTCTGGTAGGAGATCACGGCGTAGGAAGTCGAGTGCGATTTGTTGAAGCCGTAGCCGGCGAACTTGGCGCAGAGGTTGAACAGTTCGGTCGCCTTGTGCCGGGAGACGCCGCGCTTGACCGCCCCTTCGATGAAGTGCTCCTTCTGCCGCTCCATCTCCTTGACCTTCTTTTTCCCCATGGCGGCGCGCAACACGTCCGCCTGTCCCATCGTGAAGCCGGCGACCTTGCGGGCGATCTCCATCACCTGCTCCTGGTAGAGGATGACGCCGTACGTCTCTTTCAGGATCGGCTGGAGCTCCGGCAGCTCGTACTTGATCGGCACCTTGCGCTGCTTCCGCCTGACGTAGTCCTCGACCATGCCGCTCTCGAGCGGGCCGGGCCGGTAGAGCGCCTGCAGGGCGATGATCTCCTCGAAGGTCGAGGGCCGCAGGTCCTTGATCAGCGCGCGCATGCCGCGGCTTTCCAGCTGGAAAATGCCGATCGTCTCCCCGGCCGAGAAGAGGCTGTAGGTGCGCAGGTCGTTCATCGGCAGCGCGTTCATGTCGAGCTCGACGCCGCGGTCCTGCCTGAGGATCTCGACGGTGTGGGCGATCATCGTCAGGTTGCGCAGGCCGAGGAAGTCCATCTTGAGCAGGCCGATCTTCTCGAGGTCGGTCATCGTGTACTGCGTCACCAGCGTGTTCTCGTCGAGCCGCTGGAGCGGCGCGTATTCCATGATCGGCGCCCGCGCGATGACGACCCCGGCCGCGTGGACCGAGGCGTGCCGCACCGCCCCTTCGACCTGCAGCGCCGTGTCGAGCAGCTGCTTGATCCGCTCGTCCCCCTCGTAGACCGATTTCAGCTCCTTGACGCTCGCCAGCGCTTTCGCCAGGGTGACGTCGGGGCCAAAGGGGACCAGCTTGGCGATCCGGTCGACTTCCGGCAGCGGCACCTGCAGGACGCGGCCGACGTCGCGGATCGCCGCCCGCGCCGCCATCGTCCCGAAGGTGATGATCTGCGCCACGTGGTCGCCGCCGTATTTTTTCGTCACGTAATCGATGACCTCGCCGCGCCGTTCGAAACAGAAATCAACGTCGATATCGGGCATCGAGACCCGCTCCAGGTTGAGGAAGCGCTCGAAGATCAGGCCGTACTTGAGCGGCTCGACGCTGGTGATCCCCAGGGCGTAGGAAACGATGCTGCCGGCGGCCGAACCGCGGCCGGGGCCGACCTGGATCCCCTGCGACTTGGCCCAGTTGATGAAATCGGCGACGATCAGAAAGTACGAGGCGTACTCCATCTTTTCGATCGTCATCAGTTCGTACTTGACCCGGTCGATCACTTCGGGCGGCAGCAGCGTGCCGTACTTCCGCTTGATCCCGTCCCAGGCCAGTTTTTCCAGGTACGATTCGGGCGTTTCACCCTCCGGCACCTGGAAATTCGGCAGATGGAGGACGCCGGTCTCGATCTCCAGGTTGCACTTCTCGGCGATCTCCAGCGTGCGCGCCAGCGCCTCGGGCAGGTCGGCGAAGCGCTCCGCCATCTCCTCGTACGATTTGAGATAAAAGTCTTTGCTCTCGAACTTCAGCCGTTTCTCGTCGCTCAAGAAGGAATTGGTCTGGATGCAGAGCAGGACGTCCTGCAAATAGGCGTCTTCGCGGCGGACGCAGTGGACGTCGTTGGTGGCGACGAGCGGGATGCCGGCCTCGCGGGAGAGCTGGACGAGCGCCGGCCGGAGCGCTCTCGTCTCCGCCAGGTCAAAGTCCATGATCTCGAGGTAAAAATCTTCGCCCCAGAGGCTTTTGAAGTATTCCGCCGCGGCCCGCGCCTCTTTCAGCTTGCCAGCCAGCAGCGCCCGCTGGACCTCGCCGCTGGCGCAGCCCGACATGGCGACCAGCCCCGTGCGGTACTTCTCCAGCAGCTCGCGGTCGACGCGCGGACGGGAATAGAAACCCTCAAGCGACGCCAGCGAGGCCAGCTTGAGCAGGTTCCGGTAGCCGGCCTGGTTCTTGGCCAGCAGCGTCAGGTGATGGGGCGAGCGGTCTTCTTTGGTCTCCTTGTCGTGCCGGGTGCGCGGCGCCACGTACATCTCGCAGCCGATGATCGGCTTGAGCCCGGCCGCTTTGGCCTGCAGGTAAAAATCGATCGCCGCGTACATGTTGCCGTGGTCGGTGACGGCCAGCGTCCCCAGCCCCAGCTCTTTGGCGCGGCCGATCAGGTCCGGCAGGCGGCAGGCGCCGTCCAGCAGGCTGTATTCGGTGTGAACGTGAAGGTGGACGAATTTTTGGCGGTGAGGCATGAGCGCATTATAACAAAAAAGACCGCGGACCTCAAACTGAAGCCGCGGCCTTTTTCTAACGTTAGAATTTTGGAATGATTACCCGCCGATCTTGAACATCTTGGTGCCGCAGTCCGGGCACTCGCCTTTCATCGCTTTGCGGCCGTTCTTCATCGTCACTGCTTTCGGATTCTTCATCTCCTGTTTCTTTTTGCACTTTACGCAATACCCCTTGGTCCCTGCCATGTTGCCACCTCCTTCAATTCGTTTTCTTGCTCTTGCCGACTGCTCCGGCATTTTAGACGCTGGCCCGCCAACTGTCAAGCTTTCGCTATTATTTTGAAACCCCATACTGAAGTATGGGGAATATTATATGACTATAATTCCCCACACTTTAGTGTGGGGTGCCAAATTATCTTATCAATCCGCACCCGCTCTTAAACCGGCCCCTTCCCTCAATGAACAATTAACAATGACATAATGAACAACGTGGTGTCGCTGCGCGACACTTAAATAACAATTCCTTGTTGTTCATTGTTAATTGAGTCATTGTTCATTAACAAGGCTTCAGTATATCTTATACCCCAGCTGAAGCTGGAACCGCCCCTGGTCGGCCGCGTCAACCCCCGCCTCGATAAAAAGCTGGGGCAGGTTGAACGCGCGGTCAATGATCAGCGACAGCGAGAGCCCCGGCGAGGTTTTGCCGTTCCCCACGTAAGCGACGGCGCCCAGCCCCAGTGACATTGGCATCTGGCGTCCGACGCTGGTCAGGTAGAATTTCCCGCCCAGGAATGCGATGATCGGCTGCCTGCCGGTGTTCGCCTCGAGGCCGTAGCGCAGGCCGAGGTTGTGGGCAACGCTCTGGTCGGCCATGACCCCGACCGCCAAACCGTCCCGGACCCCGCCGATCACCGCCAGCTGCGCCGCCTGCGAACAACCGATCAATAACCCCGCCAGCAAACAGCCAAACAACACTTTTCTCATCTTACTCTCCCCTTTCGCCGTTTAATCGGCCAGGAACCTGAAGCCTAACTGCGCCTGAACGTGACCATGGTCGCCGAACCAGTCGAGGCCGGTCTCCAGAAAAGCCGCCTCGTTGCCGCCGAGCTTCTCGAACAGCAGTGAAAAATACTCGCCCTGCTCCGTGCGGTTGCCGTAATTGCCGATGAAACCGAAACTCCAGTCAACCGGCCGGCCGCCCAGGGTGAGGAGCGGCAGCTTCAGCCCGGCAAAGATGATGAACGGGTTGTCGCCGGCCGGCAAGAGGTCTTCGCCGGTGGCCGCCTCGACCCCGAACCGCGCGGCGACCGGGCCGAGCTGGCGGTCCGTTTCCGCTCCCAGCCCCAGTCCGCTGCGCAGACCGCCGATCATAGCCGTGTGAGAAGCCAAGACGGGTTGGCTGGAAAAGATGACCGCCAATAAAATCAGCCCCGCCATGTTTTTCATCTGACAGCTCCTAAAACAAACTGACCTGGTCCCGGTCCGCGACTTTTGACTTTTTACTTGCAATTTTTACTTTTGATTTTTGACTTTTGACTTTCCCAAGATCGTTCTCGACCATCGCCAGCGTATTATATATTTCTTTCGAGCGTTTCACAACTTCTTCCGGCAGGCCGGCCAGTTTGGCCACCTGGATGCCGTACGAGCGGTCGGCCGGGCCGTCGGCGACCTTGTGGAGGAAAGTTATCTTGTCCCCCTCTTCCCTGACGGAAACGTTGATGTTTTTTATCCCCGGATGCTTGTCGGCCAGCTGGGTGATCTCGTGATAGTGAGTGGCAAAGAGCGTTTTCGCCTTAATTCTGGCATGAATGTATTCCGCCACCGCCGCCGCGATCGACATGCCGTCGAAAGTGGCGGTCCCCCGCCCGATCTCGTCCAGAATGATCAAGCTTTTTTCCGTCGCATTATTGATGATGTTGGCCGTCTCGGTCATTTCGACCATGAACGTCGACTGCCCGGCATAGATGTCGTCCATCGCGCCGATGCGCGTGAAGATCCGGTCGATCAGGCCGAGCTCCGCCGACTTGGCCGGCACGAACGAGCCGATCTGCGCCAGCAGGCAGATGAGCGCCGCCTGGCGCATGTAGGTCGATTTGCCCCCCATGTTCGGGCCGGTGATCAGCAGGAAGTCCTGCTTTTCATCTAATATCACGTCATTGGGGACGAATTGGAACTCGCCCAGCGTCTTTTCGACAACGGGATGCCTTCCGTCTTTAATAGCGACTCGTGACCCGCGACCCGTGACTGGCCGGCAATAACGGTTCTCCACCGCCGCTTCCGCAAGCGACAGCAAAACGTCCGTTTGCGCGACGGCCGCGGCCGCCGCCTGCAGTTCTTTGGTATAGGACGCGACTTGTTTGCGCAGATCGACCAGCAGTTCGTATTCGAGCTCTTTCATCCGCTCAGCGGCGTTGAGGATCAGCGTTTCCTTCTCCTTCAGGCCGGGGGTGATGAATCGCTCGCCGTTGACCAGCGTCTGTTTCCTGATGTAATCGGGCGGCACCTGGTCGAGGTTGCTATTCGTCACCTCGATGAAATAACCGAAGACCTTGGTGAAGCCGACCTTGAGCGATTTGATGCCGGTCCGCTGCCGCTCCGACGCTTCCAGCTCGGCCAGCCACTGTTTGCCGCCGCCGGTCGCTTTTTTCAGCTCGTCCAGCTCGGCGTTGTAACCAGACTTGATCAGCCCGCCCTCTTTGATGACGAACGGCGGGTCGTCGACGACGGCGCGGGAGATCAGCTCGATGATCTGCTTTTCCCAATCATTGTTATTATTCCCCACATTTAAATGTGGGGAATCAAGTTGTTTTAGGAGAGAAGAACGACAATCCTTAAGCATGCTCCTGAGTTTCGGCAATTGCTTCAGCGAATCTTTCAGCGCGGCCAGATCGCGTGCGTTGGCCGTCTGCGTCGCGGCCTTGCCGGTCAGCCGCTCGATATCGAAGACCTTTTTCAGCCCTTCGCCCAGCTCCGAGCGCAGCAAACCGTTGTGGAACAGCTCCGCCACGGCGTCCAGCCGGCGTTCGATCGCGGCCGCGTCGAGGAGCGGCTGGAGGAGCCATTGCTTGAGGAGCCGGGCCCCCATCGACGTCCGGGTCCGGTCGAGCACCCAGAGGAGGCTGCCGCGCAGCGACTTGTCGCGCGCGGTCTGCGTCAGCTCGAGGTTCCGCCGCGTCACGCCGTCGATGAACATGTAGTCGGCGGTGTGATAAAGCTTGAGGACGTTGATATGGCCGAGCGTCGTCTTCTGCGTCTCTTTCAGATAATCAAGGATAGCCGCCGCCGCGCCGAGCGCCGTTTCCCGGCCGGTCAGCCCGAACGCTTCAAGCGATTTGACCTTAAAATGCTCTAAAAGTTTTTCAACGGCGGTCTCGTTATCATAAACGTCCTTAAAAGTAGAGGCGGTCTTCAGACCGCCATCCCATTTGAACATGTCCGAAACGAGCACTTCCGCCGGGTTGATCCGCCTGACCTCGTCGTTAAGCTGTTCAACGGAAGCAAAATCTGTCAGTTTGAATTCGCCCGTCGTCGCATCAACGAACGCCAGCCCGAAGGCCCCCTTTTCATGATTGACGGCCATCAGGTAGTTGTTGGTCTTCTCGGAAAGCATCGACGATTCAAGGATGGTCCCCGGGGTGACGATCCGGATGATGTCGCGCTTGACCAGCCCTTTCGCCAGCTTCGGGTCTTCCACCTGCTCGCAGATGGCGACTTTGTAGCCCTTCTCGATCAGTTTGGCGATGTAGCCCTCGGCCGCGTGGTACGGGACGCCGCACATCGGCATCCGGTTGTCGTCCTTGCCGCGGCCGGTCAGCGTCAGGTCGAGCTCGCGCGCCGCCAGTTCGGCGTCGCCATAGAACATCTCGTAGAAGTCGCCCAGGCGGAAAAAGAGAATGGCGTCCTTGTGGAGCGCTTTCATCTCCTGGTATTGCCGGGCCATCGGGGTTAGGTCGGGCATAATTATTCCTTCAATCCGAAAATAACCTGCGAATGAACTTCGCGGTTATTTTCTTCCCTATTTGACCATTGAATATCGCTTATCATAACCGTTGGCACTGATTTGGTTTCTGATATATTCTATCACTTCCGGAAGCTCGCTCTCTGCTATTTTGCGATAAAAATAACCCCTTCCCCAAAGTTTGCGGTATTCAAACCGGTTTGAGGGAAATTCTTGGAAAAAATGACGGGCAGAAATCCCCTTGAACATACGCATGACATACTGTGTGGAATCAGCTTGGCCTTGTTTCACCAGAAGATGAACGTGATCCTCCAAAACACTCTGCTCAATAAGCTCAAAGCCCTTATTTTCAGCTATTTTCCTGAATTCGTTTGCCAGCTTTACCTTAAAATCCTTGTCGAATAAGCAAGACTTGCTTTTATAAGTACGAAAAGTATAGTGGTAGTACATTTTTTCCTTATTCACTCCGCCAACAGCATCTTCAGAACAGAGAGTGAACCTCTCTGTCAATAGTGATTTTCCATTAACCGCGACGTTCAGTCGCAGGTTACGAAAACATCTTCAGAACAGAGAGTGATCCTCTCTGTTAATTTAAATACCACTTCAATCCGAACCCGGCTAAATTGGGTATCCCGAGATTGAAAAGCCAGGTGAGATTATCATTGATCGCCCGTTCCTGTTCGTACAGCAGGACAGGAAAGGTCCCATCATGATTTGGAAAGAACACATCGACCTCGTCATGATGATAAAACATGGCGCCAAATCTTAATGCTGACCTTTCACTGGCAGAACCACTCAACTGCCATGAATAGATCAGCGGGATGTAATAATTAACTCCATTGTAGTCGAATCTACCATAACCAAATTCGAGATAATCAACCTTGCCTATCGGCACTCCTATTTCAACGATCGGAACGCTGGCATATATTCTGGCCTGGAGGTTGAATTGATTCTTTAGCGCAAAAGTACTGGCAGCGCTAACATAGAGCGTTATGATTACTACTACAAAAATAAATAATGGGTTTCTTTTCATGTTAATTCAAATTAACCGCGACGTTCAGTCGCAGGTTACGATAACATCTCCGTAACAGAGAGTAAACCTCTCTGTTAAAATTAACCGCGACGTTCAGTCGCAGGTTATGAAATCATCTTTCAGTCGCAGGTTACGATAACTAAGTCCGAAGTTTTACTGCCAGCTTCGACGTCAGCGCCGCGACGATCTCCTGGTGCCTGGCGTTGACCTCGTTCTCGGTCAGCGTCCGCTCGCCGCTCCGGTAAACGATCCGGTAAGCCGCGCTCTCATTGTATTTATCGAACGGATAGACCGCTTCGACCAGGTCGCCCCCCACCCGCTCGACCAGTTCGACGATCGCCTGGTTCGTCAGCCCGGCCGGGAGGAACATCGAGATGTCGCGGCTGACGGCCGGGAATTTCGGCAGCGGCCGGCATTTCTTCTCCGCCGCCGTCAGTTTATATAAAGCCTCAAGGTCGAGCTCAAAAAAGAAGACCGGCTTGGAGAGCTCATATTTTCTCCGGACGTCCGGATGGAGCGCGCCAAAGACGCCGACCCCTGCGATGACCGCCCCTTTGCCCGGCTGGAGCAGCCTGGCGGCGCCGCCGGCAAGCGGCGGCAGTTCGAGCCCCAGGCCGCGGTAAAGATTCTCGATGATCCCTTTGACGTAATAATAGTCGACTTCGCCCTTGTCGAGCGCGCTCATGAACGGCGAGCCGGTCAGCAGCCCGCCCAGCGCCCATTTTTCGGCCGGCAGTTTCTCCGGCGACGGCGCAAAAGTCCGGCCGATCTCAAAGATCAGGATGTTCTCGACCTGCCGGTTCTGGTTGTAAACGGCCGTCTTGAGCAGGCCGGTCACGATGTCGGTCCTCATGATGCTCTCTTCGACCGTCAGCGGGTTGCCGATCCGGATGACGTTATCAGCCGTGATCTCTTTTGGCCCGAGCATGCTGTATGACTGGACCTCGCAGAGCCCGCAGCCGGCCAGGATCTCCCGCACCCGGCCGTGGAAATTGTCTTCGCGCGCGGGCTCGCGCCCCGGGAAAGCGGCGCCGGGGAGCGTCGCTTCGATCCGCTGGTAGCCCCAGATCCGGGCGATCTCCTCGACCAGGTCGATCTCCCGCTCGATGTCCATGGCGCGGAACGAGGGGATCCCTACTTTCAACTTTCTACTATCCGCTTTCTTGACCGAAAAGCACAACCGTTTCAGGATGCTGATCATGTCGCCCTGCGGAATGGCCGCGCCGAGGACCTGGTTGACGCGGTCACAGCGCAACTCCACGGTTTTCGGTTTCTGTTCTTTGCCGATTTCGTCGACTTTGCCTCTTAAGACTTCGCCCCGGCCCAGCTCCGCGACCAGCGCGGCGCCGCGGTCGAGCGCTTCGGCCACGGCGTCCCAGTCGACCCCGTGCTCGAAGCGGAGCGACGACTCGCTCCGCGTCTTGACCAGCTTGGAAGTTTTGTGGATCGAGACCGGATTGAAATAAGCCGATTCCAGGATCACGCTCTTGGTGGCGGCGCTCACCTCGGTATTGGCGCAGCCCATGATGCCGGCCACGGCGATCGCTTTCTCCTGATCGGCGATGACCAGCATGTCGGGCTCCAATTTATGCTCTTTGCCGTCGAGCGTGACGACCTTTTCGCCCGGATTGGCGCGCCGGACGATGATGAACTGCTCTTTGATCAGCGCGGCGTCGAACGCGTGCATCGGCTGGCCGAGCTCGTGGAGCAGATAATTGGTCACGTCGACGACGTTGTTGACCGGGCGGAGGCCGGCCTGTTCCAGCCGTTTCTTGAGCCATTCGGGCGATTCGGCGACCTTGACGTTCTCGATCACGCGCGCCATGTAGCGCGGGCAGAGGTCCTTGTCGCGCACTTCGACTTTGACCGCACCGCCTAATCTTTTGAATGATTCCTTAATTTTCACTTTTGAATTTTTACTTTTGAATTTGGTCAAGGCGGACACTTCGCGCGCGATCCCGCGGACGCTCCAGCAGTCGGCGCGGTTCGGCAGGACATCGACTTCCAGGACATCGTCCGGCAGGACGATCGCCTCCAGCCCCCCCATCGTCAGCATCTCGGCCACCTGCCCCGGGCTCGAGCGGAATATTATTAACTCTTTAAGCCAATCGATCGGCACTCTCATATATTATGATTTTAATTCCCCACATTTAAATGTGGGGAATTATCTCCTTCTCTAAAATTGCTCCAGAAAACGCAGGTCATTTTCGTACAGCAGGCGAATGTCATCTATTCCGTATTTCAGCATCGCGATCCGGTCGATCCCCATGCCGAAGGCGAACCCGCTGTATTTTTCCGCGTCATAGCCGACCGCTTTGAAGACGTTCGGGTCGATCATCCCCGCGCCGAGGATCTCCAGCCAGCCGGTCCCCTTGCACAGCCGGCAGCCCTTGCCGGAGCAGATGACGCACTCGACGTCGACCTCGGCCGACGGCTCGGTGAACGGGAAAAAGCTGGGGCGGAAGCGGACATTCTTTTCTTTGCCGAACATCTGGCGCAGGAATTCGGTCAGCGTCCCTTTGAGGTCGCCGAACGTCACGTTCTCGTTGACGAGAAAGCCCTCCAGCTGCTGGAAGACCGGCGAATGCGTGGCGTCGCTGTCGCGCCGGTAGACGCGGCCGGGGGCGATGATGGCGAGCGGCGGCTTGCGCTTCTCCATCACCCTGATCTGGACCGGCGAAGTGTGCGTCCGCAGCAACACGTCGTCCTTGATGAAGAAGGTCGCCCACATGTCGCGCGACGGGTGGTGCGGCGGGATGTTGAGCCCGTCGAAATTATAATACTCGGTCTCGGCCTCCGGCCCTTCGGCGATCTCGAACCCCAGCCGGCCGAAGATCGCCTTGGCCTCGTCCATCACCTGCGTCAGCGGATGAAGGCGGCCTCTTTTGATCCCTTTGCCGGGGAGCGTGATGTCGAGTTTTTCGGCGGCGATCTTCTGGTCCTGTTCGGTCTGCCGGAGAACGGCCTTGCGGTCGCCGAGCGCCTGTTCGATCGCCTGTTTGGCCTCGTTGACCAGGGCGCCGAGCTTCGGGCGTTCTTCCGGCGCGGCGGCGCCGAGCGACTTCAGAAGCTCCTGCAGGCCGCTCTTTTTGCCGGTATATTTGACGCGCGCTTCGTCGAGGGCGGCCAAGTTCCGGGAGTCGGCAACGGCCCGGAGCGCCTCGTCCCTGAGCCGGCTGATTTTCTCTTCCATCTTGCGTTTATTATATCACAAAGCGGCCTTGAGGAACCGCGCCTTGACGAGGCACTCTTCGTATTCGCCTGCCGCCGTCGAATAGTGGGTGATCCCGCCGCCCACCCCCATTTCCCCCGCCCCGTTCTTCAATAAGATCGTCCTGATCGGGACGTTGAAGAAAAGCTCCCGCTGCGGCGTGATGAAACCGATCGCCCCGGTGTAGATCCGCCGCTCCTCCCCTTCAAGCTCCCTGATGATCTCCATGGCGCGGAGCTTGGGCGCGCCCGTGACCGAGCCGGAAGGAAATAAAGCGCGGAAAATATCGTAATAACCGATCGCTTCATCGAGCAGCCGCCCGCGGACGGTCGAGGTCATCTGGTAAACGGTCTGGTATTTGGCGACCTCGAAAAGTCTGGGCGTGACCACCGAGCCGTAACGGCAGATCTTCCCCAGGTCGTTGCGCAGGAGGTCGGCGATCATCACGTTCTCCGCCCGGTTCTTGGGGTCGTGATGGAGCCAGCCCGCCCCGAACAAGTTGTTGCGCCAGCCGCCGTCGCGCAGCAGCGTCCCTTTCATCGGCTTGGTGATGATCAAGTCCCCTTCTTTTTTGAGGAGGAGTTCGGGCGAAAGCGAGAGGATCTGGAAGTCGCCGGCATCGAGATAAGCCGGGTAAGGGACCGGCTGAAACGCCAGCAAGCTCCGGTACAGCCCGAGGGGGGCGCCGTGATAGGCGAATTTATTCTTGACGCAATAAGTGATCTGATACGTCTCGCCCGCCGCGATATATTCCCTGATCCGCCCGATATCGGAAAAATATTCGGCAGTCGATCTATTCCATTCCCAGTTTCCCTCACCTGCCCGCCGACCAACAGAATTTATATGATCCCCCACACTTAAGTGTGGGGAATATTCTAAAACATTGTAAGCTCCAAAATACAAAAGAGGAAAGTCGAACTCGTCCTTTTGGCCCAGGCGCGGTTCGAAACCGTAACCGGCTTCGTAGGAGAAAAATCCAGCCAGATAATAGCCCTGACGCGAGAATTCCTCGAGCTTGGCGAACGCCGAAGCTAATCCAGAGAGCCGTCTCGCCTCGACCAGCGCGACCGGGTCGCTAAAAACCTTAACTTTGTTTTCAAACGCTATCTCGCAGTACAAAAAAAGCCGCCCTTTCCGGTCTGGGTGGCGTTAGCCTAAAACATGACCTCTTTGTGATCTTAGTGTCTTCGTGCCTTAGTGGTTAATCCCTTTAAGATTTTACCACGAAGGCACAAAGGCACGAAGGGCACTAAGCACGTTGTCTTAACGCTTCGTATAATAGCACAGAAGCGGCTATCCCAACATTGAGCGATTCCGCCTTGCCCGCCATCGGGATGCGGGCTTTTTCGTCAGCCAGCTTTTTCACTTCTTTCGCCAGCCCGGCCCCCTCGTTGCCGATCATGATCGCCACCGCCCCTTTCAGGTCGGTAACTGAAATGTCCTGCCTGGCCGACCCGTCAGCCGCGACTATTTTAACCTTATGTTCCTTCAGGTATTTGATCGTCTCTTCCTCGTCCTCGGTCATCACGATCGGCAGATGGAAAAGCGAACCCATCGTCGAGCGGACGACTTTGGGGTTATAAAGGTCGACGGTCCCTTTCGAGAGGATGACGCCCGTCGCGCCGAACGCGTCGGCCGAGCGGATGATCGTGCCGAGGTTGCCCGGGTCCTGCACGCCCAGACAAAAGACGACCAGTGTTTTATCGGCCCGCAAAACCTCGCGGAACTGGTACTCAAACTGCCGGGCAACGCCCAGGACCCCCTGCGGCGTCTCGACCCCGGAAAACTCCTCGAACTGCCGGCGGGAGATCTTATAGGAAGGGACCCCTTTCTCTTCCAGCTTCTTGACCTCGGGGAGGTGTTCAGAATAAAGCAGGCATTCGATCCGGTCGCCCGCTTCTTCGACCAAATGCGGCCCCTCAACGACGAACCGCCCTTCTTTTCTCCGGGCGGAGCGCTTATCCAATAGATTGCGGACCAGCTTCAGGATCGTTTTGACGTCGCGCATGGTAAAGTCATTCTATAACAGTAAGAAATATGAAACAAGCGTTATGGCTCCAAGGAACGGAAATCTGAGACTGACGTCCCACTCAAGGCTATGACGGATGGAAACCTGAGACTGAACGTCTCGGTTTCCATCCGGCTGTTTCTCTGGCAGGAAACCGGCGAATGAACTTCGCGGTTTCCTGCCTCGCAAAACTCTCTTATCAATGCTATCGATTGTCTGGTCATTAATGTACTCAATCGTCTTATCTAATGCTTCTTGGTCTTTCGCTTCAATTGTATGGCAACCCCTGCCCCCCTATTTTTTGGGACTGGCTTAATTAAACGAAAAACAAAAGTCCGTTAGATTCGTCTTTCATAGTCCACGGCATATTCCATCATTTTATCGTTACTTGAAACTCTTTAACCGTTAAATGTGGTATTACCTTAACAGCATACTTTAGGCCTTCATCTGCTTTTCCAACAACGATAATTCCCCGTACTGTTTGGCCTTGATTCGCTTGGTCATTTTCGATGCACCCCATATATGTTGCAATTTGATCTATTATTGAATAGCTTGGAGCATTGTATTTCTTTAATTCAACCACGACTAGATTTTCATTCTTGTCTTTGCACAACATATCTATTCGTCGTGGTCGGCCGTCGATTAGTATTCCATATTGTCTTTTCATAAGTATTAAACCATCTTCTATTAGTTGCGGCCTTTCACAAAGGAAGTTTTCAAGTTCCCGCTCCCTTATTCCTTTAGTCAAGATATTCCCACCCGACCGGTGGGTGACACGCACGCCATTGTTTCTCGGAGATGCCGATGGCCCAATAGGCGTAGTTTCATAACCCATAATAGATTTTTCTAGCAATGACTTCGTATTTTGAAATTCCTCATCACTGACAAGCGGATGCACTAATTCAACAAGCAAATCATCGCTTTTTATATGATGAAAAAACACGGTCTTTCTGATGTCATCATCAGTAAATACTCTATCTATCTCATATATTCTTAGCAGAGCAATATTAAAACCTTTTGGATGCAGTTTCGACCCTTTATAGCGTTGATATGGGGCTTCGGGCTCCCATATATCAAATAATCCATTTTTACACACTATATTCCATAAATGGATATCGTTTTTTATGAAGTATTCCTTCTCTAAGCAAGCAACGTATTTAAAAGGCATCTTATAATCATCGCTCCTCAGATCTTGCCCGATCCGGCTCAAGGTATATTTAGTTGGGCTGCTCTCAAGGGTTATCAATTTAGGAAATTTCTTTGGCTTCGCTAAACAATAAATACATTGATGAATAATCTTACCATTTTTGATAACGCCCTCTATCATTGCCTTAGCATTGGCGCTATCTATTCTCAGACATTCGCTAACAAGCTTAATTTTCATCAAAAGACATCCTCTTATTCACACATTATTCGCGTTATTTTAGCAATAATTCTTAGGAAACCGCGACGTTTAGCCTGCCTGCCGGCAGGCAGGTCGTAGGTTTCCGACCGACGCCAGGAATGGCGGTCTGAAGACCGCCGCTACTTTTTCCCTACCATCTTCACAAACTCATCTTCCGTCAGTCTCTCCATCTCACTCCCTCGCGAACAGCGTGTTATAACCCTTGATAATGCTGTCGCAAACCATCTGGGTCAGATTTTTGAAATCACCCAGATCTCCTTTGCCTAAAGCCAGATAATACTTATAGCGATCTTCGACCGTCAAAACGGCCGGCGGATAGCCGCGGCTCAAAAGCTGGGTCAACATGATCAGCCGACCCACCCGGCCGTTGCCGTCAAAAAACGGATGAATAGCCTCAAATTCATAATGATCTTCGGCTATCTTCTTGATCGATCTGCCGCCACGGTAATTATTGACATCCTTAATAAAAGCCCGCATTTTAGCCGGAACTTCTTGCGCGGAAGGGAGCTTCTTTTCAGTATTAGTTAAATTAACGTAAGCGGTGCGATATTTCCCAGGCAATTTGTTGTTAAAGTTATACATAACTATCGAATGGAGCTTCAAAATATATTCTTCGGTAATCTTAAAATTTGGCTTTATCTCTTCAAGCAGATAAAGGAGGGCGTTATGATGATTGACCGCTTCCAGGACTTCAAATAATTCTTTACCGCGCACCGGCTTGCCCTCGATCGCCAGTTCCGTCTCTTTGAGAGTCATCCGGCTGCCTTCGATGCCATTGGAGTTATAAGTCATCGATAAAAAGAACTTTTCCCTGATCGCCGAATGATGTTTTAAGTATTTTATCGGGTCTGATACTTGCTTCCTAATTTGCTCGACCAGCCCGCTCAAATCAATATATTCCTTAAATAACTGGTCGATTTCCCTCGCTTGGCGCTCCCTCGGCTTCACAGCCAAATCCAACCAGCGATAAACGGTTTTATAGCTGGTTGCCAGCCGGCCGGCAAGTTCCGAGCGGCTGAAACCGGCTTCGGCGATCAGTTTTTCTAACTTATCTTTATCATTTATAATGATCTTTTTCATGTTAATATGAAGAGCCACCCCATTAACCTATATACCATTTAGTAGCCAATTAAGCATCAGTTACTATACCATATGTCCTATATTATGTCAAGCATTTTCCGGTGTAATGTCCTATCACTTTTAGGACCGCGGCGTTCGGTTCCCGTCCGCAGGCCGGACAGGGACGAGCCCTGTCCCTACTTTTTCCCGATCAGCCTGACGAATTCCGCTTCCGTCAGGACCTCGACGCCGAGTTTTTTGGCTTTATCGTATTTCGAGCCCGGGTCGGTGCCAGCGACAACATACGAAGTCTTTTTGGAAACTGAACCACTGGAAGACCCTCCCAGCTGGCGGACAAGTTCCTCC
The DNA here is from genome assembly GCA_016939335.1 of Candidatus Saganbacteria bacterium. Classification (GTDB taxonomy): domain Bacteria; phylum Margulisbacteria; class WOR-1; order O2-12-FULL-45-9; family XYB2-FULL-48-7; genus JAFGHC01. Next base: position 25,853 of record JAFGHC010000037.1, on the reverse strand, counting down.
GCCGCCGGCCTGGTGTAATGTTCGAGTCCTCCGGTAAAGACGAATGTTTTACCTTTTAAGGGCCCCAGTCCCCGACCCCCAGTACCCAGTCCCTTAACTTTAACGCCTGCCTTCTTCAGCTTTTCGATGAAATGCTTATTCTCCTTCTCCCGGAAGAAATCGACGATCGCTTCGGCGACCTTCGGACCGATCTCCCTGACTTCGGACAATTTCTCGGCAGAGGCTTCCGCCAGCTCGGCGATGTTATGGAAGTTGTCGGCGAGCAGCTGGGCGGTCCGTTTCCCGACCATCCGGATGCCGAGCGCGTAGATCAGCCGGTCGAGCGGCCGGTCGAGGCCGGCTTTGATCGAATCGATCACGTTCTGCGCCGATCTGTCGCCCATCCGTTCGAGCTGCTTGATCTCTTCCTTGGTCAGCGAATAAAGGTCGGCAGCGTCCTTGATATGGCCTTTGGTCACGAGCTGATCGACCAGCGCCGGGCCGACGTGTTCCATGTCCATCGCTTCGCGCGTCGTGAAATGAATGATCCGCCCCATCACCTGCGCGGGGCAGGCAAAATTGACGCAGCGGGCGATCGCTTCGCCTTCGGGCTTGAAGACCTTGGCGCCGCAGACCGGGCAGCTCTTCGGCATGACAAACTCTTTCTCATGGCCGGTCCGCTTCTCCTTGATGACCTCGACGACCTCGGGGATCACTTCGCCCGCCCGCTGGACCCTGACGTGGTCGCCGATCTTGATCCCTTTCCGCCTGATCTCGTCCTCGTTGTGGAGCGTCGCCCTTTTCACGACGACGCCGGCCAGGTGGACCGGCTTTAAATGGGCGACCGGCGTGATCGCCCCGGTCCGGCCGACCTGGACCTTAATATCTTCGACGACCGTCGTCGCCTGCATGGGCGGATATTTGAAGGCGACCGCCCAGCGCGGCGCCCGAGCGGTAAAGCCGAGCTTGTCCTGCTCGGCCAGCGAGTTGACCTTGATGACAATGCCGTCGATCTCGTAAGGGAGGCCTTCACGCTTCTTCTCCCAATGCTGGATATATTTCCAGGCTTCGCCGATCCCTTCGCAAACCCTGATGTTGGGATTAACTTTGAAGCCCAACCGTTTCAAACGCTCGAGTGTTTCGTAGTGTTTCTTGAGTTTGGGCACGATACCGTAATAGACGAAGATATCGAGCGGCCGGCCGGCGGTCACTTTCGGGTCGAGCTGCCTGAGCGAACCGGCGGCGGCGTTCCTCGGGTTGGCAAAGATCGGCTCATCCCTGTCTTTCCTCGCTTCGTTGAACTTAACGAATTCATCATAGGGGAGATAAACTTCGCCCCGGACCTCGATGCCTTCGCTCCCCTTGATGCTCAAGGGAATGGCCTTAACGGTGCGCAGGTTTTGCGTGATATCTTCGCCGTGAACGCCGTCGCCGCGCGTCGAGCCCTGAATAAACTTCCCCTTTTTATACACCAGCGACACGGCCAGCCCGTCGATCTTGAGTTCCGCCACATATTCGATCTTATCTTTGCCCAATCCTTCGCGCACGCGCCGGTCAAAGTCCAGCAGCTCTGCTTCGCTGTTGACGTTGTCGATCGAGAGCAAGGGGGTCTTGTGGGTCACGGTCTTGAACGCCTTTAACGGCTCGCCGCCTAGCCGCCGGGTCGGCGAATCGTCGGTCACCAGCCCGGGGTGCTCCGCCTCAAGCTCTTTCAGCTCGCGGAAAAGCTTATCATAAGCCTGGTCGCTGATCTCCGGCTTGTCGAGGCCGTAGTAAAGATGATCGTGGTGACGAATCTCCTCGCGCAGCTTTTCGATCTTTTTCTTAACGTCCATTCGCGCTCTCCAGTATCTCTTCTGGCGAGAGAACTACCGACGACAAAATGCCGGCCCTGGCCAGGGTGACGACCGTTTCCAGCCCGATCGCCTGCGAGAGATGGAACGGGTGCGCATAGTAACGCTCCAGTTTCGCCAGATGCGCGCCGCAGCCCAAATCGTCACCGATGTCCGCCACCAGCTGGCGGATGTAGGTCCCTTTGGAACAAAGGGCGGTAAAAACAATGCGCGGCGCTTCGTAATGCGTAACGCGTAATTCGTAGATGGAGACCTTCCGCGGCTCCCGCTTGACCTCGATCCCCTGCCTGGCCAGTTCGTATAGCTTTTTCCCTTTGATCTTGACCGCCGAGTACATCGGCGGCGTCTGCCTGATCTCGCCGGTGTATTTCTTAAATATCTCAATGATACCTTCATTCGTCATTCGGCATTCGTCATTCGTCATTATGACCTTGCCGTCAGCATCCCCCGTATCCGTCTTCACTCCCAGCACCATCTCCCCGTTGTACCCTTTATCTCCGTTAAGAAAGTATTGGATAGACTTGGTAGCTTTGCCGAGAAAGACAGGCAGGACACCGGTGGCCATCGGGTCGAGCGTCCCGGAATGGCCGACGCGCCGGACGCCGGTCAGGCCCCTGACCTTGGCCACCACGTCGAACGAGGTCCAGCCTTTCGGTTTGTTGACGATAATTATGCCGTCCATGGTCATTTTGTTTTCTTGGTCCCCAGACTAAAGTCTGGGGAATTATTCCGTTATTCCCCACACTTCAGTGTGGGGTTCCCCGCCCTCCCCAGTCCGTCCATGGTCACACCAGGAATTTGAGCGCTTTGAGGTGCTTGATGATATCGCGCGTCACGTTCAGTTCGACTTCGGCTATCTCGCCGCTGACCACGGCGCCGGCCGCCTTGAGATGCCCGCCCCCGCCGAAGCGCCGCGCCAGTTCCGAGACATTGACCCGGTCTTTGGAGCGGAAGTTTATCTTGACCTTCCCCTTTTCTTCCCGGAAGAAGACCGCCACTTCCACCCCCTCGATCGCGCGGATGGCGTCGACAATGCCGACCACGTCCTCCGATTTGGCGCCGACTTCTTCCATCATCCCTTCGGTCACGACCGACCAGCCGACCTGCCGGTCCCCGGAAAATTTAACGCCCGACAGCGCGCGCGCGGCGATGCGCACCGCCGGCACCGATTTATTGTCGTAAATGCGGGTGGTCAGCTCGTGCGGGTCGACGCCGGCCTTGAGCAGCTCGGCCGCGATCAGGAACGTCTTGACGGTCGTATTGTCGTAGCGGAAATTGCCGGTGTCGGTGATGATCGAAGTGTAGAGGCAGTCGGCCATTTTTTTGTCCACTTTGATCTTGAACAGGACGGCCAGGTCATAGATCAGTTCGCCGACGCAGGACGACTGCTTGACGCAGTTGACGTCGCCGAACAGGGTATTGTCCGGATGGTGGTCGAGATTGATGATCAGCGGGGCGCACTGTTTCAGGTCCAGCCGGCCGCCGACGCGCGCCAGGTCGGAAGCATCGACCACGCAGGCCACGTCAAAGCGGTTGAAATCCTTGACCTCCCGCTTGATCTTGTCCGCGCCGGGGAGAAAACGGTAGATCTGGGGGACCGAGTCCTGGCAGTAATAGGCGGTGCGGATGCCGAGCTGCTCGAGGACCATCCCCAGCGCCAGCGCCGAACCGATGGCGTCGCCGTCAGGATCGACGTGGGTGGCGATCAGCGCCGTCTTAGCGTTTTTTAGCGCGTTTTTTATTTCGCCGCACGACTTTTTCATCTTGCTCCAGCTTGTTGATCAGACCCAGCACCCGGCTCCCCCGCTCGAGCGAATCGTCGCGGTAGAAGCGCAGCTGCGGCACCAGCCGCAGCTCCAGGCGGCGCCCCAGCTCGCCGCGGATGAATCTGGTCGCCGAATAGAGCCCCTTCATCGCCGCCTGCTTCTGCCGCTCGTCGCCCAGGATGCTGACGTAGACGGCGGCGTTCTCCAGGTCGGGCGAGACCTCGACGGCGGTGAGGCTGGCGAAGCCGATGCGGGGATCGTTGACCTTTTCTCTCAATATCTCGCTGGTCTCGCGCAGGAGAAGCTCCCCAACCCGTTCCCGTCTCGTCATTTGCCCCGCGGTTTTTCCCGCGTTTCGAACGTCTCGATCACGTCGCCGGCCTTAAAGTCCTGGTAGCCGGGAATGGCGATGCCGCATTCGAAATTGGTCTCCACCGATTTGACGTCGTCCTTAAAGCGCTTGAGCGACTCCAGCTTGCCTTCGTAGATCTTTTCCTTGTTGCGGAAGAGGCGCAGGCCGGCCCCGCGCGTCATTTTGCCGTCGGTCACGTAACAGCCGGCGATCGTGCCGACCTTGGAAAAGCTGAACAGGTTCCTGACCTCGGCGTGGCCGGTGATCACCTCTTCAAAGACGGGCTCCAGCATCCCTTCCATCGCCAGTTTGACGTCGTCGATCAGCTTGTAGATGATGTTGTACTTGCGGACCTCGACCGCTTCATCAGAACCTAATTTCTCGGCCGAGCCCTCGAAACCGACGTTGAAGCCGACCAGGATAGCGTCCGAGGCCTTGGCCAGCATCACGTCCGATTCGTTGATCCCGCCGACGCCGCGGTGGATAATGTGAACGCCGATGTTGCCGATTTTGAGGTCGCTCAGCGATTTGATGATCGCGTCGAGCGAGCCCTGCACGTCGGCCTTGACCACCAGTTTCAGGTCGACGTTCTCGCCTTCCTTGACCAGCTTCGAGAAATCCTCCAGCGAAACGACTTTGCCGCGCCTGACCTTGGCCCTGGCCTCTTTTTTCTGCTCGGCCAGCAGGCGGGCCTCTTTTTCCGACGGCTTGACCTCGAACAGGTCGCCGGGGACCGGCACCTCCATGAAGCCGAGGACCTCGGCCGGGGTGGACGGACCGGCCTTTTCCAGGCGCGCGCCGGTATCGGTCAGGAGCGCGCGCACCTTGCCGTAGGTCGCGCCGCAGGTAAAGACGTCGCCGATCGCCAGCGTCCCGTTCTTCACCAGCACGGTCGCCACGGCGCCGCGCCCTTTGTCGATGCGCGATTCGATGATCACCCCGACCGGGTTGGCGTGGGGATCGGCTTTCAACTCCTGAACGTCGGCCAGGAGGAGGATCATTTCCAGCAGCGTTTCGATGCCGGTCCCCTGCTTGGCGGAGACCGGCACGGTGACGGTCTGGCCGCCCCATTCTTCCGCCTGCAGGCCGAGTTCCGTCAGCTGGGTCATCACCCGGTCTTTATTGGCTTCCGGTTTGTCGATCTTATTGATCGCCACGATGATCGGCACGCCGGCCGCCCGGGCGTGGTCGATCGCTTCGATCGTCTGCGGCTTGACGCCGTCGTCGGCCGCCACGACCAGCACGACGATATCGGTCACTTTGGCGCCGCGGGCGCGCAGCGAGGTGAACGCTTCGTGGCCGGGCGTATCGAGGAAGGTTACCTTGCGGCCGTTCACCGTCACCTGGTAGGCGCCGATGTGCTGGGTGATGCCGCCGGCCTCCTTTTCCGCCACTTTGGTCTTGCGGATCGCGTCGAGCAGCTTGGTCTTGCCGTGGTCAACGTGGCCCATGACGGTGACGACCGGCGGGCGCAGCGCCCGCTTTTCGATCTTGAGGTCATGCTGGGCGGCGGCGGCCGGCTTTTCGGTCCGGAGCGCGATCTCTTTGCCCAGGGTGGCTGCCACCTCCTTGGCGACCTCAGCGGCGATCCGCTGGTTCATCGTCGCCAGGATCCCTTTGCGCATCAGCTCTTTGATCAGGTCGGAGGGCTTGACCTGAACTTTTTCCGCCAGTTCCTTGACCGAGATATCGCCGGTCTCGATCACCGGGACGGACGACTTTACTTCTTTGGGAGGAGGCGGTGGTGGTGGCGGCGGCGGCGGAACAACTGCCGCTGGTTTCACTTCCGCTTTGGCCGGTTTTGCTTCCGGTTTCGGGTTTTCTTCGGTCCCGGCCTTGGCCGGGGCTGGCTTGGCTTTGACTTCGGCCTTCGGTTTCAGCAATTCACTGACGACTTTCGCGGTTTCCTCATCGACCGACGAAGCGGCGGTCTTGGCCGCCACGCCAAGGTCCTTCAGCGCGGCCAGCAATTCTTTGGCCGGCAGTTTCAGCTTTTTGGCCAGTTCACTAACCTTTGTTTTTGCCATGTTATCCCTTCGCTTGCAATTAATTTATGTAATTTATAAAAATCTAAAAGTAAAAAGTAAAAGACCGGGACAAATCAAGATTCAAAAAGGGCCTTTTTGTCTTTTTTGGCCTGTTTTGTTTTTACCTTTTTCCTTTTTAATTTTTACTTTCTTCCGTCTCCGGTTTAGCTTCTTCTTCTTTGGCCGGCCGCAGCTTTTCCAGCGCCTCCTGGGGGACTGACGAATTGGCCGCTTTGACCGAATAGCCCATTGTGCGCAGCTTGGCGATCAACTCGCTGCTGGCCAGGTCAAGCTCTTTGGCCAGCTCATGGACCTTGACCTTGCTGATCGGCTTGGCCTCGTTCTTCTTCTCCGCCTCGTCGGACATAAGGTCGATCTTCCAGCCGGTCAGCTTGACCGCCAGCCGGACATTCTGCCCCTCTTTGCCGATCGCCAGCGACAGCTCTTTTTCCGCCACCCAGACCCTGGCGGTCTTGTCCGTTTCGTTCAACTCGATCTTCTGCACTTTGGCCGGGCTTAGGGCGTTGGCGATATACGTTTTCGGCTTATCGTTCCACTCCACGATATCGATCCGCTCCTGGCCGAGCTCGCGGATAATGTTCTGGATCCGCTGGCCCATGTGGCCGACGCAGGCGCCGACCGCTCCCACGTTCTGGTCACGGGAAAGAATGGCGATCTTGGTCCGTTTGCCCGGTTCGCGGGCCAGCGCCTTGATCTCCAGCACCCCTTCCTTTAGCTCCGGCACCTCCATCTCGAACAGCTTCCTGACCAGGTTCGGATGGGAGCGGGAGATGATCACCAGCGGGCCTTTGGACGTTTTCTTGACCTCGACAACGTAAAATTTGACGTGGTCTTTCTCGCGCAGCAGCTCGCCCGGGATCTGCTCCGCCTGGGTCAGTATCGTTTCCAGCCGCCCCAGATTGACCAGGTAACCGCCGAATTCCCGGCGCTGGACGATCCCCGTCACCAGTTCACCCTGTTTCTTGGCATATTCATCGAACGATTCGGTCTTTTCCGCCTCGCGCAGCCGCTGGATGATGACCTGCTTGGCGGTCTGGGCGGCAAAGCGCCCGAAGTCATGCGGCGTCACGTCCTCTTCTTTGTCCTCCAGGACGCGGAAGATCCGGACCTCCCCCTCGTCGCTGATCCGGCACTCCAGGTTCTCCCCCTCGGCAAATTTCTTTTTGACGGCCGAGAGGAACGAGGCCTTGATCGCACTGACCAGGCCGTCCTTGGAAATGCCGCGTTCGCGCTGGATCTCTTCCAGCATTTCGTTAAAATGTTCTATTTTCATCCCGATGAAACCCCCGCGATTTATTTAACTAAAAAAGCAAAAAAGTGGGTATTTCCCCCCACTTTGTCATGCACATAAAGTATAGCAACCGCGTCCCAGCTTGTCAAACGAATCCTCAAAAAAGTGGGCCGAGCTTTACGCCCGGCCCACCTAAATCATTTCTCTGATAATCTGGTGATCTGATTATCTGATGATCTGACTTACATCATTCCCTCATACCCGCCGCCCGGAGGCATGGCCGGCATCTTGGCCTTTTCCTCTTCCGGCTTCTCGGCCACCAAAACCTCGGTGGTCAGCAGCATGGAAGCGATCGAGGCCGCGTTCTGCAGGGCGGAACGGGTGACTTTGAGCGGATCGACGATCCCGGACTTGAACATATCGACATAATCAAGTTTCTGGGCGTCGAAACCCCAGCCGGTCTTTTCTTTCTTGACACGGTCGACCACGACCGAGCCTTCCCAGCCGGCGTTACTGGCGATCTGCCGCAGCGGCTCTTCCAGGGCTTTCAAGATGATCGCGATGCCGACCTTCTCGTCCCCCTGCGCCCCCGCCAGCACTTTTTCCATCGTCGGGACAATATGGATGAAAGCCGAACCGCCGCCGGCGATGATCCCTTCCTCGACGGCCGCCCGCGTCGCGGAGAGAGCGTCCTCGATCCGGTGCTTTTTCTCCTTGAGCTCGGTTTCGGTCGGCGCGCCGGCCTTGATGACCGCGACACCGCCCGAGAGCTTGGCTAACCGCTCCTGCAGTTTCTCCTTATCATAAGAAGAGTCCGACAGGTCGATCTCTTTCTTGATCTGCGAGATCCGCTCCTTGACGCTCTTGGGTGTGCCCGCCCCTTCGATGATCGTGGTGTCCTCCTTGCGGACGACGATCTTCTTGGCGCGGCCGAACCAGGCCTCATTCACGTTCTCGAGGTTGAGGCCCTTCTCCTCGGCCACCACTTCGCCACCGGTCAGGGTGGCGATGTCTTCGAGCATCGCTTTCCGCCGGTCGCCAAAGCCGGGGGCCTTGACGGCGACCGCGTTGAGCGTGCCGCGCAATTTGTTGACGACCAGGGTCGCCAGCGCTTCGCCCTCGATCTCATCGGCGATGATGAGCAGCGGGCGGCCCGCCTGGACGACCTTCTCAAGCGACGGCAGGAGGTCCTTGACGGCGCTGATCTTCTTGTCGGTGATCAGGATGAAGCAGTCTTCCAGCACGCATTCCATCCGGTCACGGTCGGTGACCATGTACGGCGAAGCGTACCCTTTGTCGAACTGCATCCCCTCCACGACTTCCAGGGTGGTCTCGATCCCCTTCGATTCCTCGACGGTGATGACGCCGTCCTTGCCGACTTTTTCCATCGCGTCGGCGATCAGGTCACCGATCTCGGCGTCGTTATTGGCCGAGATAGAGGCGACCTGGGCGATCGCTTCCTTGGTCTCGACCGGCCGGCTCTGCTTTTTGAGCTCGGCGACGGCGCTTTCCACGCCCATGTTAATCCCTTTTTTGAGGAACATCGGGTTGGCGCCGGAAACCACGTTCTTCAAACCTTCGCGGAAGATGGTCTGGCCGAGCAGGGTCGCGGTCGTTGTCCCGTCGCCGGCGATATCGTTGGTCTTGCTGGCGATCTCCTTCAATAACTGCGCCCCCATGTTCTCGTACGGGTCTTCCAGATCGATCTCCTTGGCGATCGACACGCCATCGTTGGTGATGGTCGGCGACCCCCATTTCTTCTCCAGGACGACATTGCGTCCGCGCGGGCCAAGGGTTATCTTGACCGCATTGGCGACTTTGGAAACCCCCTTTTCGAGCTTCCGCCACGCCTCATCCCCGAACATTATTTCTTTTGCTGTCATTAGAAGTCACCTCCCTTATCCTTTCGTTGCTAAAATGTCCCTCTCGGCCAAGATGATGTAATCTTCGTTATCGATCTTGACCTCGGTCCCGCCGTACTTGCTGTAGATGACCGTGTCGCCCACTTTCACCTCGATGGCGACCTTCTGTCCGTTATCGAGGATCCGGCCGGTGCCGACCGCCACCACCGTCCCTTCGGACGGTTTTTCCTTGGCGGTGTCGGGCAGGACGATGCCCGATTTCGTCTTCTGCTCCTCCGGCGCGGGCTTGATGACCACCCGGTCGCCGATCGGAATCAATTTCTTGCTTGCCATAATCCAGACTCACCTCCTTGTTTATAAATTACTAATGACTAATGACGAATGACTAATTAATGTTTTTTATCCGAATATTATTTTTAATACAATAATTAGTCATTAGTGGCATTAGTAATTCGTCATTCTTGTTAGCACTCCACCCTATCGAGTGCTAATAATAGCATGCCGGGCCCAAAAATGTCAAGCCTCATAAATCACAAATAACAAGCATCAAATAACAAACAATACCAAAATCTCAATAAACAATTAGATTAGATGTTCTGGCTGTTTGGATTTTGGAAATTTGGAATTGTTTGAGATTTGTTATTTGTTATTTGATTTTTTGGTATGCTATACTTAAACCATGATAATCGGCATCGACCTCGGCGGTACCAAGATCGCGGCTTGTTTAGCGACCCCTGAGGGCAAGATCGTCACCGACGTCAACATCCCTACCGAAGCGGCCAAAGGCCGGAAACAGGTCATCGATAACATCATCAAGGCGGTTTATAACCTGAAACGCGGCTCACGCAAGAAAGTCACCTGCCTCGGCATCGGCGTTCCCGGCCCGATCCTTTACGAAAAAGGGGTCGTGATCGAACCCCCCAACCTCCCCGGCTGGCAGCGGGTCAATTTAAAAAAGATCCTGGAAAAGGAATTTCATGTCCCCGTCCGCCTCGATAACGACGCCAACTGCGCGGCGCTGGCCGAGGCCTACTTCGGCGCCGGCAAAAAGGCCCGCCATTTCATTTATATAACGATCTCGACCGGCATCGGCGGCGGGATCATTATCGACCGGAAACTCTACCGGGGCGCGATCGGCTCCGCCGGCGAGTTCGGCCACATGGTCATCGACTCGAAGGGCTTCCGCTGCGGCTGCGGCAACCTCGGCTGCCTGGAAGCGCTCGGCTCCGGCACCGCCATCAGGCGGCGCGCCGGGATGGACGCGATCTCCGTCGAGCTGGCCGCCCGCCAGGGCGGCAGAAGGGCCCAGAAAGTCATCGCCCGGACGGCCCATTACCTGGCGGTCGGCATCGCCAATCTCGTCAATATTTTCAATCCCGAGCTGGTCGTGCTGGGCGGCGGCGTTTCCAAAATGAGGGAACTGCTGCTCAACCCGATCAAAAAAGAGTTCAAAGAATACGCCCTCACCCTTCCCGCGGGCAGCGTCAGGATCGTGCGCGCCAAACTGGGCGACGAAGCGGGGGTCCTCGGCGCGGTTGCGCTATGTCTTTAGCACCTCACCCGCTGGCACGAACCGCCCCCCCTCTCCATTTCATGGAGAGGGGAAAAACAAATGGCGAAGCTCGCTAAAGTCTTGCGTTCCCGTGAACTGAGAAAAGAGCAAACCGAAGCAGAAAAGCATCTTTGGAAATTCCTGCGCAACCATCATCTGACCGGCAGAAAATTCCGTCGCCAACACGTTTTTCAAGGCTTTATTCTGGACTTCTATTGTGCCGAAGCTAAAGTTGCTATAGAATTAGACGGCCCTATTCATAAACGACAAAAGGGTTATGATTCGGAACGCCAGCAGATAATCGAGGCCAACGGGATAAAAGTCATGAGATTCAATAATGACATGGTCATGAAAAACATAAGCAAAGCTTTGGAACTAATAAAATTGTCTCTCCCTTCTCCATCGAAGATGGGGAAGGAGGCCGGTTTAGCATCAGCGGATGAGGTGCCCGGATGTCTTTAGCCATCATAAACTACGGCGCAGGGAACCTGCGCAGCGTCGAGAAAGCCTGCGAGGCGGCCGGCGTGGCGGCCGAGATCACCCGGGACAAAAACACCATCCGGGGGGCCAGCGGCCTGATCCTGCCCGGCGTCGGTTCTTTTGACTCCGCGATCAAGGAGCTGCGCGCCCTCTCCCTCGAAGGGGTGATCGAAGAAGCCATCGCCCTGGGCAAGCCTTTCCTCGGCATCTGCCTCGGCCTGCAGCACTTATTTGAAGCGTCGGAAGAAGGCAAAGAAAAGGGGCTGGCGATCCTGCCGGGCGCGGTCAAAAAGTTCGATTTCGCCGGCACTCCCTGGTCGGGCCAGAGCGTTCCCCATATGGGCTGGAACCGTCTCCTGATCAAACGCCAGGCCCCGATCCTTGACGGGCTCGAGGATGGGACCACGTTCTATTTTGCCCATTCCTATTATGTCATCCCGAAAGACGAACCGGTAGTTGCAACCAGGACCGATTATGGGCTAGAATTCGTCTCGGCGGTCTGGAAAGACAATATTTACGGCATCCAGTTCCATCCGGAAAAAAGCGGTGCCGCGGGACTTAAGGTCCTCAAAAACTTTGGGAAATTATGTTTGAAGTAATCCCGGCGATCGATATCCTCGGCGGCAAGTGCGTGCGGCTCAAGCAGGGGCGCTACGAGTCGCCCATAATTTATTCGCCCGACCCGGTCGACGTGGCCCGGCAATGGGCCGCCGCCGGGGCGCGGCGGCTGCACGTCGTCGATCTCGACGGGGCGCGCACCGGCACGCCGGAGAACATCGCCCTGATCAAAACGATCATCAAGGAGGCCGGCCTCCCGGTCCAGGCCGGCGGCGGGATCAGGAACTTCACGACGATCTCCGAGCTGCTCGGCTACGGCGCCGACCGGATCATCCTGGGGACGACCGCCATCAAGAACCCCAACCTGCTCTCGAGCGTCTGCGAGAAATTCGACGACCGGATCGCCGTGGCGATCGACGCCAAGGGGAACTTCGCGGCGGCCGAGGGCTGGATGTACGTCAGCAAAAAGGACGTCCTGACCCTGGCCAAAGAAGCGATCGGCCTCGGCGTGCGCCGCTTCATCTACACCGAGATCAGCCGCGACGGCATGCTGGCCGGGCCCAATTTCGAGGGGATCAGGGCCTTTGCCGCAGCGACCGGCGTGGCAGTGATCGCCTCGGGCGGCATTTCGTCGAAAGAAGATATCCTCAAGCTCAAAGAGCTCGGCGTCGAAGGCTGTATCGTCGGCAAAGCGCTTTACGAAGGCAAGATCAAGCCCGAAGATCTCACAGTTTGAGCGCTGGTATCTCCCGCACCATTTTTCTCAGCATCTCGTAAGCGTCCCTCTTGAACACGCCCGCGGCCAGCAAAGTCTCTTTGTAGTTCTCCCGGAACATCAGCCGGGGTTTGGCCAGAACCATCTGGTTCAGATGGAAAGACTGTTTAAGGAGTGATTTCTTGAAATATTTGACGGAAGCCTCCTCGTTGCCGGCCTCAAAATAGACCTCGCTTAAAATGAACCAGAGGTCCTCGAGTTCCGCGACGATCACGGTGCGGAAGTCTGGAATGAACAGGCGGCAGACCGGTATCTGCAGCTCCGGATGGGTCTTGTCGACGAAGAAAACCCGGTGGCCGAACCTGGCCAGTTTTCCCATGATCGCTTCGATCTCATCCTTGATGTCCGGCCGGCTCCAGTCGCGCAGTTCGGAGAGCTTGACGACCTTGTTCCGTTTTTCCTCGATCATCTCCGGGTTCAGGGTAACCAGGAAGCCGTAATGCTTGCGCGGCATCCGGAGAACGATCCGCCGCCAATCCATCCGGACCTCGTCATCGATCCGCTTCATTAGCGAATAGCTCTCGAAGTATTCCGAGAGAGCGCGGATCAGGGCCTTTTCCGGATTGGGGTGCGCTCCCTGCCCGGCCCCCTTGTAGGTCAGTTTGCCCTTGCTCGCCTCTCTCGTCCCGTAAACCAGAAAAGTCGGCACGCCGAAATCGAAGGAGATGTCCTTGATCACAAAACTGATGCCGTCAGCCGCCGCGTTGTCGAGTACTTTCCTGATTAGCGGGTTAGTTATGCTGGCCTGGTCGACGTTGTTCCCCACCCGCTTGTCGCGCAGGAGGCGGGTGATATTCTCCCGCTCGATCAGCTCGCAAAGGGCCTGGATGATCGCCTCTTCCATGGCGTTGCCGGTCGCCAGGCCGTTCGAGGTGAAGATGTAATTGTGCCAGTTGATTAGGTAGTAAAACTCGCTGTAGTCGTTGAGCGACAGCGCCTTGATCCACTTCAGGGGAATCCCGACGATCTCTTCCGTCAGCTTTTCCGGTTCCCGGAGGTCGACGAAGTTATTGAGGAAGTAGCCGGGCTGAACGGTCGGCACCTTGCCCTGCACTATTTCGCTGTGCTTTTTGACCGTATAACCCTCGTATTTTTCACAGTCGAAATGGAGCCAGGAATAGCGCTCGGCGAACTCCATGATGGCGCTGGCCTGCGATTGCTCGGGGGTCAGCCCTTTACCGCTGGCGGTCAGCTGGTCGCTGATGCTGGAGAACGAATAGGCCCCCTCGATCGCGTCGGCCCGGCGTTCGATCTTGAGGCCCGAAAGGTCAAACCGCTTTTTGAGCCGTTCGAGGGCGTTTTTGACCGTTTCGGTCGGGGCGACCGTTTTGTCCTGGTCGACGGTGTACCCCTTGGGACAGCTTTTTAACCGGAATCCGCTCATGGCAGGCATTATAGCAGATTACTTCCCTAATGCTCGAATTTGGGCACGAATACACGAATATTCGAGAAGTTATGTTCGGAAATTCGAGCATTAATTCGGGCATTCGGGAAGTAAAAAAAGCATGCAAGTTTTTCGGGGGTTGGCCCGATAATATTAGTGAAAGCAGATTAACAGATTACCGGATTGCCTGTTTCCGGGGGTTTGTTTTAGAGGCCAAGGATCAAGAACAGGCAGCGTGTCTGTTCGGGATTCTTGGCTTTTTGTTTATAGCGAGCGAAGTCGGGATAATTGAGGAGGAGAAAAATTTATGGTGGAAGGAGCGAATTCCTTGAAATTGGATGCGGCGCTGACGCAAATAAGCCTGAAGTCAACTTCGGGCAGCCGTGACCTGCTCAAGACAAAGCTCGAGATCGACATCGACATTTCCAGACTGGGCGAACCCAAGGATCGGGAAAAGGCTAAGGTCATCTTCAACAAACTTTACTCCATACTGAACAACGGCAGCCAGCGCTACAATCTAGCGGAAGTGAAAAAAGCGCTCAAAAACATTTCGGCGGAACAGCTCAAGGCGATCCTGGCAAAGGTCTCCGAAACGCTGACCGGCGAAGACTTGATCAGCGCCATTTTCGGGGCCCTCGGGAAAGATGAAGCCGCCTGCTACTCCAAGGAAGCCAATGACGCCTTGTCCAACCTGAAAAAGAGCGCGGCAGAATACGCGGAAAAACCAAGCGCGGAAACCAAGGCTAAATTCGAAGAGGCCGACCGCGCTTACCAAGTCATGCTGGGGACAGTCATTAAGCTAAGGCCGGAATACAATGAGATCGTTGAATCGACCAAGGCGGCCGGTGAAACGGTCAAAAGATCGGCAGACAACGACCGGCTGGTCCGGGAAACTGCCAAGAAGATCGCGGGGGCCGATTTCCCCGACCTGCTGGCGCTGGAAGAAAAAGGGTACGTCAAAAATAACGAGCGCCTCAAAGAGCTGATCGGGCAGCGGCTGATTGAACTTATTAAAGAAGATGCCTCGGCGGTCGACCCGGAGCGGCTTCAACCTTTGCTCGGTTACGTCCGCCTGGACTACAACCAGAAACTGATCAGTTTCAAGATGCATAAGGGGGTCAACACCTATGTCGTCCTGATCAAGCGCGACGGCGCCGGTCCCTGGCAGATCAAGGCGAATAAAGGGCTGCCGGGGAGCGATTTTTATATCGAAGAGAAAAACGGGGTTTTGACGATGCGCCGGACCGAGGGGGTGCCCGACCCCAGGTTTGAAACAGTGGTAATTGATGTTAACAGCAAGGCCGTCAGCGAGCCGAAACCAGCCATTACCATCCGCTATCCTGATGGTTTAAGTAAGGAACAAAAAGAAGCGGCCGATCTGATCCTGACGCTCAATCCCGATATTGTCAAAGACGGGAACTTGGTCAATCGGCTTTGGACCGCCCTGAACGACGGACGGATCAGCAAAGAGGAGGCCAAAGCTTTTGACCTGGAAGGGAAAGGCGGCGACCTGTTCCGGGCGATCGACAACTATATGAGAGCCGGACTCTCCGGCGGCGACAGTTATCTCGATCTAAACGAATTGAGGGAAGCGGTCAAGGTCATGAGATCATTTGCCGACCACGCCAAGATCTCGCTGGCCGATGCCGCCAAACTCTATCGCTCGATGTACCTGGTCGACCTCGACTTTAACGGCATCGACGCCAAGATTGGCGAACTGACCGCCGCCGCCCGCGCCGGCCTGGCGAATTTCGACGGACTCGCCGGCCTCTCCGAGAACGAGATCGGCGGTAAATTGTCCGCCCTCAAGGCGCTGATGCAGGCCGACTTGTTCGCCCTGCTGACCGCCCAGATCAAGCGCGGCGCGGTCACCTCGGCCGACGAGGTCGGCGTCTTCACTTTCCGCTCGGCTATGGCCAGCATGACCGGCAATTACGCGGTCTTCCATGTGCCGGAGCTGAAGAGCCTGGTCAACCAGGGCAAAATCGCTCCCTTCAAGCCCCGCAAACCCGAGACCAGCGCCGAGGACTTCGGCGAGTGGGTCAAGGAAGCGAAGGTGAAGAGCGAGGAAAGCAAAGGAGAAAAGAGCGAAAAGGCCGATGACCAGAAACAGCGCGAGTTGCTCTCGAAACTCCAGTTAGCCAAGAAGCCAACCGAAGCGCTTGAGATATACAAAAAGAATTATTCCGAATTAAAGGGTTCAACCCAGGCCCTGGAGATCCTCAAGGAATCCCTGCAGACCGCCCTGAAGCTGGCGATCGATAATAAGACCCTGGTCAGCCTGATCGATGAATACAACAGTTGTGAAAAACTGGCTGATGGGCTGGACAGCGAGGTCAAGACCGGCCTGAAGGGGAACGTTTATGCCTACAAGTTCCAGCTGGCCCTGGAACTGGCCAAGTCAGAAAAACAGTCGGAAAAAGACCTGGCTTACACCATAATTAATGCCATCCCTGATGGGAGCAAGATCGCCTGGACGAAAACTGACAGGGCCGGTAACGTCTCTTCCGTTTCCCTGACCAAGGCGGAGGCCAAATTTGTCCTCGCCAGCGAACGCCTGAAAGAGACCGCCCCGATGGACGCGGCGATCAAAGAACCGGCCAAGTACTCGGCCCTTGAGCTTGCCGCCGCCTACATGTACCGGGCGGAAGTGAAGCTGGAACAGGCCAAGACCAACCCGGAACGCGAAGCCGCCTTCGCCGACTACAAGGAAGCTTACAAGAAAGCGGCCACCGGCGAAGCGGAGGCCGGCGACAAACAGAAGGCCATCGAATACCGCGAAAGAGCCAAGAAAGGTATGAGTGATGCCAACCAGGCCATCTCCTCTACCAGGATTGCCGGTAAGGACAAAACCGCCAAAGCCGCCAATAAAGAGATTGAAGCCATTATCAAGAGACTGCAAAAAGAAATGGTGGAAACGATTAAGGGCGAGACCAAAGCGGCCGAAGCCGCCCAACCGGCGACCAAAGCCAAAGGCACCGGCGGCGGCGAGAAAAAAGCGGCGCTTAGCCCGGCCCTGGTCAATCTGGCCAAAGAAAGGATCAAGGTCGCTTATGAGTCCAGCAATGGAGCCCGAATCTATTGGGATAGCATCAAGGAAAACGGCGTCGAGATCGATGAGGGCACAAAACAGAAGGTCCGCGCATATATCAAAGGACAGTTAAAGTTGAAAAAAGGATGGGAACTGGTTGAGGAAGGAAAATACGATCGAATAAAAGAGAAGAAGTCATAATTCTCCCGAAAGCGCCCGAGAAGAGCACTGAACAATGACAGGAATTTATAATTATAACTATCTTGGTTTCAGCAACGCGAACGCGGCCAACCAGCCCGCGCCGGCGCCCGTCAGGGGGAATATTGAACCCGATCTGGCCTCGCTGCTCGAAAACGACCTCCGGGACATCACTACAGAGTTCGAAGTCGCCGGCGGCGAGCTTGCCCTCTACATCGGAACGATCAACGGCAAACTGCCTACCCCGGCTTTCTCTGCTCTAACTGGCAAGAAGCTCGACTTCTTTACCCGCCTGACCCGCTTCCTGCTCGGCGAGAGCGCCGATTTCCGGGAACAGGCCGATAAACTGACCGGCAAAGAGCTGGCCGAGCTTATCGCCAATAATCCTAAACTGCGCAAAATACTGGCCGATTATCTCGCTTTTAAAACCGGACGCCTCCGTCTGGAAGTATCGGACAACCGCTTTCTTTCCATCAAGAAAGACGGCCAGATCCTATCGATCAACAGCATGAGCGAAGAGGAACTGAATGATCTGGCCGATGCCCTGCAGGCGGGCGCGTTCGAGGCCGCAAAACCCTCGTTGGCAAAACTCTTCGGCCAAAACGTCGTGGAATTGAAAAAAACGGCCGCCGGCAAGATCGAGGCCAAACTGGCGAGCGGCGCCAACGTCAGCCTTAACGTCGACGAAGTGAAGATCCTGGCCAGTATGAAACGCAAACTGGCCGACATCAAGGACGCGGCCGCCACGGGGGCGGAAAAAGCGGCCGAAGCGGACATCGCCGTGCTGGCGGGGCAAATGCAGGAGTTGGCCCGCCTCGGTTATACAACGACCGCGCCGGACGACCAGGCCACCAAGCGTATCCGCACCCTGGAAAACCAGGGGATCGATCTTGATTCGCTCCAGGTGACCAAGACCGAGAACTCAGCTCCGGCCCTTAAAAAAGGCGGCCAGATCTTTGTTTATGATAAATATACCTCCGCCGCCCACAACGACCTGAAAGACGCGCTCGAATCAAAGGCGGTACAGGCAGCGAAAGCGGACTTGGCCACTCTCCTCGGCAAACCGGCCGAGGCGCTGGACAAGGTCACTTTGGCCGGCGAAGCGGTAACCGTGGAGTTTAAAAACGGCTCCAAACTAGTCATCGGCCTGAAGGAACTCGACCTGATCCAGAAGTTGAACACTTCAGGTAAAGCTGCTGCCGGCGCCGAACTGACCAAGCTTGGCTACCAGCTGATCGCCCCGTCGGCCGAATCGCCCAGGATGAAAGCTGTCTACCAGAACACCGGCAAGGCCAAGATCAAGGCTTTCCGCCAGGCCCTGGCCCCCTTTGAGGCCCTGACCCAGGTTACTTTTGCCGAGATGCGCAAGGGCGAGGCGGGAGACGACAAGGCCCTGCTGGAGGCCGCCGTCCGCCTGCATGCCGCGGTCAAGAACCTGAAGGAAGATATTTCATATCTCTACACAACGCTCGCCAACCTGGGCCTGGACATGAAAGAGTACGAAAAATACCTGAAAGACAGCCAGCTGGTGCTCGACCTGCTCGTCAATGAAAAGGCCTTCAAGGAACTGTCCGCCGGACTGGTCAAGCTCGTCGAACAGAACCTAGCAAATCCGAAAATTGATGAGCTGACCAAGAAAGCCCTGGCCGCCCGGAAAGACAATTTGCTCCGGGTAAGCTCCGCAACTTTTACTATCAACCGCGAGGACGTAAAACTCATTTTCTCGGACGAGAGCCAGAACGCTTTCCATCTCAAGCCGAAAGACCCGGCCAAGACCAAACCGGCGGACATCATTACCGCCCTGTTCGAATTCGCCCGCTCCCCCTTCCGCACCGGCCTGCCCGCCGAATATATCACTCTGCAATTCGGTTCGACGTCCGATTTCGGCAACCTGGTCCAGTTCAGCAATTTTGCCGGCAAGAAGATCGCCGAGTACCGCCTGCCGGAAGAGAGCGAAGGCGATGAAGAAGCAAAAAAGGCGGCGGAAACCGTCTTCGATGCACTGGCTGAAGAAAAAGGCAAGCTTTTCTGGTCAAACCGGCGGACCGAACTGGCGGCCGCGCTCGATTACTTCCCGCTCCCCCTGCCCCGCCTGCGCGGTAAGATTGACGGTCAGCTGCATTTTTCCGACGGCCTGGTTCGCCTGATCTCGCTCCGGACCGAGGCCTTGCCTGGCAATTACCGGTCCGACGCGGAAGCGCTGGTCAAAGGCAACCTGCCAGGCGGCACGATCGGCAATTCCCTGGCCCCGCTCTTACAGGTGCTGGCCGGCAAGACCGGGCTCAAGCCGGAGGAGATCAAGAAGTTCTTTGACCGGACAACAGAGGAGAAGGCCCAGATCGTTTTCATCTATGACCCGGTCAAAAAGGAACCGCACTTCTATTATTTCCGCTCCGGCGAACTGGCCAAGTTGAGCGACAAGGAACAAAATATCCTGCGCGCTTTCTGGGAAATTTCCTATACGACCGAACAGCAGGATGAAAAACTGACCAAGAAAGGCAAACTGACCGGCGCGATCGAAAATTCGCTCACCTTCGTTTCGGAAGGGGATATCCAGAGCATGCAGATCGAGAAGCTTGCCCTGCAATTGGCCGCGTTGTGCGTCAATAGCGGCAAGGTCGCCGATATCAATACCCTCTCACAGGAGGACATTCAGAATGTCTTGAGTCTGGCCTACCAGTTGCTGCAGGCCGGCCGCAAGGACGAGGAGATCGTCAGCAAATTCCACGCAGACGTCGAAAAGAACGAGAAAGAGCTGGAGAAAGCGCGGAAAAACCTGAAGAAGCAGGTGGCTGAGGCAAACAGCAACGCCGATGACGCCGATGAGAACCTCTTTGGCGCTTCCGTGGAACAGACGATTGAAGCCAGTGAACGGATATCCGAATACCGCAGCAAGGTCGCGGCCGGCGCATCGGAACAGAAAAAGAAATTCCAGTCGTTCCAGGAAAACCTTGATAAAGCCAAAGCCCGGCTCGAACTGGCCAAGTTCTTCATCAAAGAAGGCAGAAAGCTGTTCGGCGCCGATGTCAACGGCCAGTTCCTTTACATGGTCGCCAGCCGGGTCAAACTCCTCCTCAGCGAACTGCCCAAGCTCAGCAATCAGGACCTGAAGGCGATGCTGGCGCAGTTGACCTTGCCGAGCTCGGAAACCTACGTCCTGACGCCGGCGCTACTGCAGGCCTCGATCTTTGCCTTGGCCGGCAACCAGTACCAGAAACAGAATGTAGAGGATAAACTCGGCGCCGGGGCCTTAGCGCCGGCCCCCCCCGATCTCTGGGACAAATCCCTGCTTAACGACGTTCCCCTGGTCGGCCGGACCAAAATAAATTCCGAACAGGGGCTCTACGGCATTGTCCTCAACCATCCGGCGGTCGCGGTCCTGGCCTACCTGAGCGACGAACTCCATTACGACTTCTGGCGGGAACTGCCGCGGACATCCACTGGCGACATCCCTCTTGATATCCACGCCGGCATTTCCGGCGAATTCCTGATGCGGCTCGGCAGCCACCTGGTCCAGAAATACGGCGACCGCTTCCAATACATGATCATCGCCGGGCAGGTTTTGAAGGGCCGCGGCATTATTCTAGGGGACAAAGAGGTCGCTACGCCGACCGGGATCAACCACCAAGCGTTTGGCCGGCCGGCCGGTGATCCCGAGGTCAAAGTGATCTCCGACGCCCTGCAATTCCTTAACGGCGTTTACCAGCTCTCGTTGAGGAAATTCCAGCCGATAGAAGGCGATATGCTGGCCCGCTCTTTCGAACTGAAAGACAAAACCGTCTGGAACCGGCTCTCCGGCGTCGGCCGCAGCACTTTCAAGATCCCGCTCTCCGGCGCGCAGAAACAATTCCAGATGATCATCAGCCAGGATATTATGCTGATGAAGGAAGATCTGGGGCTTCCCTATCCGGCCATTGTGGGTCCGGAAAGCTATGAGATCGACCATAAATTCGTGCGGGCGCTGCTCGATTCCCCCTACAGATCGTACCTGCGCGGTTCCAAGACCGCCGCCTTCTTCGGGCAGCCGAACGAAAAACCGGAAAGCAAGATCGGCCAGGAAGCCACAGCCGAACCGGAGAAGTTCATGAGAGCCTATCTGGCCGAACATCCCGAATTCTCTTTCTCGCTCAACCTCGGGTTTGAAGACGTTATTGACGAGAAGGCCGCCTGGGCCAAGCTCCTGATCATGAGAGCGTTGAGCAATTATGCCGTCAGCGACAGCAATCCCGTCTCCCGCGCCGCGAAAAAGGCCCTCCCCCTGCCGGAAGCTGACACGGTGTTCAGCATTTTCCTCCAGCAGGACATGATGGAACCCGGGAAGTGGAACCGCGCCCTGAACATTTTCCTTTACCAGAGCGAACAGTTCGTGCCGGGCGCCGGGGCCACATTAAAACACAATCACGTGTATACCGCCGCCCAGGTCAACTTCCTTGGCAAAAAGATGCTGGAGACCGTCCAGAACCTTCCCGAAGAAAGCCGCAAACCGATCCTGGAACAGGTGAACGACATATTTAATGTCTTCCGAATGGGTAAAGATAAAGAGTCTATTGATAAAGGGATGGCCAGCCTGGAACAGTTCGCCCGCCTGCTGGCCGATTATCGGGGAGAGCGTGTCTCTTTTGAAACGATCGGACTGACGGGCGGCTTTGACCGGGTCCGCCGGGCCCTCTATATTCTCTCCCGGGTCTTCCTGCCGATGATGACCGTCCGAGCCAAAGGCGAAGACGAATCAAAAGTCGTTTCCAGCCGCTTCCTCCAGCGTTACCGGCAGGAACTAAAATCCGGACGCACGCTGGTCGTTGAAAACTTTATCGCCCCGCCCAAACAGCCCGGCTTTTTCGTTTATGGGGCCCGGCACGAAGAAGGGGCGTTCGCGGCCCTTAGCCATTCCGTCACCGAATTGATCCACCTTCATCTCTTTATGCATCCGGAAATTATGATAGGTTTGCAGGCCGGCTTCCTCCGGAGCATTGGTAAAGCTCTGGCCGAAGGCCGGCATGGCGACGCGGTCGAACTCTTCTGGCAGCAGATGAACACTCTGGCCATGTTCAAAGCTTTCGAACTTTTCCCGCCCGCACTAATTGCCTCGGCGGTCGAAAAATACAAACAGGGCAACAAGGGTAGTGCCGCAATACAGATGATGTTCGCCTGGTTTGCCTTCAGAGGGCTGCATCGCCTGACGCAAATGAGCTGGAGAAGCATCAAGCGCGCCCGCTACGTGATAGCCGAGCACACCTCGCTCGGCAAATACGATAAGGCTATCGGGGCGCGGATCGCCAGGCTGGAAGCTGTTATGACCAAACTGCCGGCCAGTATGGCGGAACTTGGCCAGCGGCTTACGGAAATGAACGACTTAATGAATCAAAAGGCTTCCGCAGGGGAGATCGCGGCCAAAGGGGCCGAGGTCCAACAGGCCCAGACGGAAGTTAACAATCTGCTGGGCAGAACGAAAAAGAACGCTGAAAAACCTAAAAAGACCTTAAAGAAAGCCACCAAGCAACAGCAGAGAAAGCTCCCCGCCCGGCTGATGGCTGACAAATACACCGCGCACGGCAAAGCGGGCACACGGGTCAATTTTGAAGTCTTTGCCGATGATGGCACCGAGATCGCTCTTCCTAAGCGCGGTCTGGCCAGCCGGGTCAAGGATCTGCTCCCCTACCGCCGCGGCAACAACTTGGTCGATGTGATCTGGAATGCCGAAGACCTGGCGGTCGAAGGAGTGACGCTGGGCGGCGCCGAGCTTCTCCAAAACCAGGACCTCGCCCGGGTCACCAGCCTGCTGGAGAAAATGGTTGAACTGGCCAGAAGCGGCGATAAACCGGTCAAGCTCAGGTTTGGTTCGATCAGCGAAGGGGTTGAGGTCATCGAAATCAAACCGTCACAGGTCGTCAGGGCATTCTATCTCCAGCACCAGAACGTGATCAGCAAGATAGCCAGCATCCCCGATGCTTTACAACTCGAAAAGCCGGTCGAGGCCGCCGTCAATCTCGCCTCCAAGATCATCAGGAAGAAAGAGGTCCACGCTCTACCGGGATCAAAAAAGGCCGCTAAAATACAGTTATCCCAGGAGCTGGCAAGCCGGGCCAGTCAAGCTGTCGTTAATAAGTTTCTGAACAGCGTCCAGACCCAGGCGGCCTACTGTTCTACCCGCGTGTGGAACCTGCCGGCCAAATTATTTAACGCGCGCGCCGCAACTCGCGTCTTTCGCCGGTTTTACGTCAGGTTGCCGAAGCCGTTGAGAAGTGGCGCTTCGATCGCCACGGCTCCCGAGGCGCCGGCGCCTCGGATGATCCGACCAACTGCACCCACACCGGCGCCGGCAACCAACGCGTCGGCTCCACAGTTGACTCCGGCTCCGCAACCGCTTCCCGCTCCTCAGTCAGCGGCCGAGGCGATCATCGATAAGGTTAAGCGCGGAGCAGCGGACCCGCTAACAGCCGCTCAAGACATCTTTAGGCTTAATCCTACTATGTCCTCTGAGCATGCTCTCAGTCTCCTCAACGAAAACGGGAATTTGCCTGAGGTCCTGAAAACCGTACGGAATCTGAACTTGCTCATCCGTGGTAAGACTCCTCAGCCGGCTCCTCAGCCGACGCCAGCTCCGACTACGCCGAGTTCACCAACGCTTCTGCCGAGACCAGTTACGCCGCCGCCGGCTGCGCCGGTTATTCCGACGCCGTCTGTGATAGACGGCGCCGTAAGCATCCTCGGTCAGGTCAGCGGCGGCAAAAACGCGGTCGAAGCGGCTTACGAGATCTTCGATCTCAATCCGAATATGGGTGTCCCGGATGTCCACCGGATCTTCAATGCCGCCGGCCAAAGCTCGGCTCGCTTGCTGGAAGTCCAAAAGATACTAAACCTAATCATCCGCGGCAAGGGTCCGGCCCGGCCGATCATTTCTTCCGCTCCAGCTCCCGCCCCGCATAGTGCTGAGGCCGGCTTTAACAAGCTGCTCGACGTCTTCGGCGAGAAGGTCGGCACGGCCCAGCCCAAGCCGCTCAACCCGAAGACCGCCGCCGCCTGGGCCAAATATGAAAAGCTGGTCAAGGACGGCAAGATCAATTCCGCCAAAGCGCTGAACCGGGCCAAGTTCGCCAAATATTACAATGGCTGCCAGGTCTTCGAAAAAGCGCTCGGCTTCGTGATGACCGTGGCGATCATCCATCATATCGCGCACAGCGACAATAAAGCCGAAGCGGTCGCCCGCGTCGCCACCGGCTTCGGCGTCTTCATCGGCTCGCTGAAATCGACCGACCTCGTGGTCGGCAAGATCGTCAAGCACCCGCTTTACCGCTTTGTGGCCGATCTGGCGATCGCCTCCGGGCTTACCGCCGGCGCCGATCAGGCGGTCATTGATCCGATCATCAAGCAAATCGGCATCGAGCTCAACGGCACCAATTGGGAAGCTTTTGGCGGCGCCGCCGGTTACTTCCTGGATGTCCTGGGCGGCGGCCCGGCGATCTCGCTGCTCTGGAACGCAGCGTCAAAACCCGACGAAGAGCGCGCTTATCTTGAGCGCAAGACGACCATTATCGGCTGGGATGGATATATCCCTGCCCTTAAAGAGCAGGACCTGAACAGCGTACCGGACTGGAACCGGAAGGTCGCACAGGAGATCGCCACCCGTCAGGCCCTGATCGACAAGGTCAATAAACAAGGGACCGTGACCGCCACCATGCTGGTTAATGGCCGGGCTTCTGTGACTTACGAAAAAATGCTGCTTCCGGGAGAAAAGGCCGAAGAAATCACCCGACTGAATAACGAGATCAGGGAATGGCAGGCAAAACGGATCGACAGCAGCTGGGACAAGCGGCAGGCTTTTCAGCTTGGCCAAAAGCTGGCTAAACTGCGGCCGGAATGCAACGAACTGATCGGGCTGATCAAACAGATGAACTTCGCGGCCGAAGACAAGCGCAAACTCCTCGGCGTCCTGGAGAACCTGGAAGCTTTCGCTTTTGCCAATACCGTCGATATCGACAGCGAAGTTTACAAGCTGGCGGAATACGTGATCCTGCCCGGCTATCTGGACAGAGGGGTCAAGGAACCGAGAAATGAGTTCAAGAACCGCTTCAAAGCGTTGGTCAAAGGTTATAAATCAGTGGCTGGAGACGTCGCCTTTTACAACCGGATCGGCCGCCGTCATATCGCCGACAACTGGAACAACCCGGCTTACATCGAAGAAGTCGCGCTCAAATTACTTAGCCAGCTTTAAAGGCCGCCGCTGGGCGGGCGCAGTGGTTAACAGGCCCACTGTTGCCCGTCCTTCGGCGGCTTTTTTTCTTCTCCAGTGACGGAATTCCGTCGTTTTTCTCTTAATTCCCTTCGTAGACATGGTGGCAATAAGATTGCTGAAAGAAGGCAAGTAAGGGCACATGAGGGCGGGAATGAGGAAGAGGGCAAATAAGGGCAAGAAAGGGCGGGAACGAGGGAGAGGGCAAGAAATGGCAAGGGAGGGCATGGGATGGATGGGAATGATTATGGGCATAGGAAAATGATAGTTTGGCGAAACCTTGATGCAATGGAAATAATGATCCAACAGAAGATTCTGCCTCTTCTGCCAAAGAATCAATACAATATCATTGACCAGTTGGACCGAGCGTCCAGTTCGTCGGTGGCTAATTTCGTGGAAGGATTTTACAGCGGCTCGATCAAAGAATATATAAGATTCCTCGGCTATAGCCGACGCTCTCTAGCGGAATCGGTAGTGTAAATTCTTCTGTGTAAATGGGATAGATAGTGTAAACTGATTCTGTCCTATTGATGTATACAGGAGGATTTAAAATG
>JAFGHC010000036.1 GCA_016939335.1 Candidatus Saganbacteria bacterium | reverse complement strand
TGGCTGTTTGTCACGATCTTTTTGGTTTGCCCGAATTCCCCATACCCGCCGCTCCTCGGAAGACCGGGGCGCGAGTCGCAAAATTACCCGGGAGTATCTTTAGCAACATAGCGGAAACATTGGCCCGGCATGGTTTTTCCGGCCTGGTCAGCAACCGGTCCTCGCACCCGGCCGAAGACCGGCCGGGACAAACTTTTGCCGGAGTGTTTGCAACAACTTTTATGAACCGGCAACTGATCAACTTTCCGGCGCAAAGAATAGTGGACGTCTTACAATCGCCTTATTCCGTAGGAGCGGAAAATGCTTTTCGCCGGAGGGGACACTCCACGATCCCTCCGATTTCCGTTCTCATACAGGATGCCGTCGGGAAAGAATGGGCGGAGGCTCCGGGACGGTTTTTCCCGCTGGCCTCGGGGATAGTCAACACTTCGTCGCCGGGCAAGGTTAAGGTGGTCTCTGTCCCGGGGTTTGGGCTGGCGGCGGTCGAAGACGAGGGCTACGGGCTGGTCCATGTTTTTGACCACGATCTAAAATTAATTAAGACGGAGGGGGAAGTGCCGCCGCATTATTATTATCTTGATCAAGAGGGGGAAATGAGAAAAGATCGGGTCCCGGATTTTCTCCGGCGTATTTTTTCGCGGGAACCGGTCGATTTTCGCAGAAAACTTGCCGCTCTCGCCTTAAGGCTGGGGGGAAGAATGGGACAACCGGCCATTGACCTAGAATACGCGAGGGAAGGGGCGGAAAACGCGACGCCGGTTTTGCTCCAGTGCCGCCCGGCGCCGCCAAAACAAACTATGCTCAAGCCCGTGGTGAAAGAAAAGAGGATTATTTTCCGTCCCAAATTTGTTTTGGGCCAAAAAAAAGCCAGTTATTCCACCGTGGTTTTCGGCGACTGGGGTGTTTTGTGGCCCGACCTGCAAACATACGGACCATTTTTGCGGAAATATCCTGACGCTTTGTTCGTTCTTTCCCTCGGCCTTCCCGCCGGCGAGCCGGGTGATGAACCGGCCAGGCGCAACTTTTTCCGGGGCCTCGAGTTGCTGTCTTC
Organism: Candidatus Saganbacteria bacterium; assembly: GCA_016939335.1. GTDB lineage: Bacteria > Margulisbacteria > WOR-1 > O2-12-FULL-45-9 > XYB2-FULL-48-7 > JAFGHC01. The sequence continues at coordinate 10,876 of JAFGHC010000036.1, read as the reverse complement.
CTCGGTAATTATTGATAAGGTCGCTTCTCATCGTGTCAGTGCCGCTGATCCCGGCAGCGGGGTGCAGCATCTCGGTTTGCGGGCGATAGAAGAAGGGCGGGTATGTCTCTTTGGGTATAATTATTGTGAAAAATTATACAACCCATTTGCGGACCTGGAAAGGTATCTTGAGGAAAAGGGGAGAGAGATCGATTCAAGCCGGGACCACGGGTTTCATGTCTATGCGCTGGATGACCCGCTCCAGCTTTTCGCTGATGATGAAAAGCGGACGGGCATGATCTATTTGGAAAAGGATTGGCGCCCGCCAATGACCTTCACCATTTAGCAAAGAAGAACCCCGGGCGGCATGAGGACTGCCGCCCGGGGCGGTTTTTATTTGCCGCCCAGCATCTGCAGTTCGTCGATCACGACTTCCGTCGCCGAGCGCGTCTGGCCGCTTTTGGCCGCGTAGCTGCGGACCTGCAGCCGCCCTTCGACCGCCACCAGCTTTCCTTTTTTCAGGTACTCGCCGCAGATCTTGGCCAGGCCGCCGAACGCCACGCAATTGATGAAATCGGCCGTGTCGGTCCCTTTCTTCTTGCTGCCGCGGTTGATCGCCAGGCAAAAATGGGCGACCGCGACCTCATCGCTGGTGTAGCGGACCTCCGGATCGGCCGTCAGCCGGCCGGCCAGGATCGATCGGTTCAAGCCTCCCATGCTCCTCACCTCCCTTACTGCCGTGCTAGCAACCTTATTGCCAGCTATTTATTTTCTCGATTTATATAAAAAAAGTTGATTTAACAATAAAAAAATATAGACTCGTGACCCGAGACCCGAGACCCGGGACTGCCGATAGGCGGAAAATCGCCGCCCCGTGATATAATTTCTCCATGCGCCGGTCCTCTCTGGCTTTAATCATGCTTGTCTGTTTTGCCGCGCTTGGCGCCGCGGCGGTCCGCCCGCCGGCGGCCGCCGGCTCGTTCTATCCCGCCGATCCCGGCGAACTCGCTTTCCAGGTCGACAAATTCCTGAACAATGTCCCCGCCGCCACCGCCGAGAGCGAGCTCGTCGCCCTGATCGCGCCGCACGCCGGCTACCCCTATTCGGGCCAGACGGCGGCTTACGCTTACAAGCGGCTGGCGGGCCGGCATTTTAAGACGGTCGTGCTGATCGGCGCCAGCCATTACGCCTCTTTTGACCGGCTCGCCCTGCCGGACGACGAGGCCTGGGAGACGCCGCTCGGCCGGGTGCCGGTCGACCGGGAGTTCGTCCGCAAGCTGGCCGGTTTGAGCGGCCGGTTCGTCATCGACGATAAGCCGCACCTCAAGGAGCACGCCCTCGAAGTGCAGCTCCCTTTCCTCCAGCGGACGCTGAAGGATTTCAAGATCGTCCCGGTCCTGTTCGGCAGCCTCTCGCTCGCCAACTGCCAGACGCTGGCTTACGCCTTGAGCCTGCTGGCCGACGATAATACTTTGATCGTCATCAGCACCGACTGGTCGCATTATTATGATGACAAAGTGGCGCGCCGGCTTGACGGGCGCGGCCTCGGCCTGGTCGCGGACGGCGACCTCTCCGGATTTATCAAAGCGCTCTCCGAAGGCGACACGGAGGCGTGCGGCGCGCCGGCGGTCATCACCGGCCTGCTGCTGGCGCCGGCGCTGGGGGCCAACCAGACCGAGCTGGCGAAATACAATAACAGCGGCGACCTGACCGGCGACCGGGGCCGGGTCGTCGGCTACGCGGCGGTGCTCTTTGCCTGCCGGGAGACCGCCCTTTCCGCCGGGGAAAAGGGCAAACTGCTCAAGATCGCCCGGCGGACGGTGACCGCCGCGGCGCGGAAAAAGGCGCTGCCGCGCTTCGAGCCGGAAGAGCCGGCGCTGAACGAGCGGCGGGGGGCGTTCGTCACGCTCAAGAAATACGGGGAGCTGCGCGGCTGCATCGGCTGCCTCCTTCCGGTCAGGCCGCTTTTCCGGGCGGTGCAGGAGATGGCGCGGGAAGCGGCGCTGAACGACCGGCGTTTTTATCCGGTCAACGCCAGCGAACTGCCGGCGCTCTCGATCGAGATCTCGGTCCTCTCGCGCCTCCGGCGGGTGGCTGACGCGGCTGATATCAAGATCGGCCGGGACGGCCTTTACATCATTAAAGGAGATAAATCCGGTTTATTGCTGCCGCAGGTGGCGGCCGAGCAGGGGTGGGGGCGCGAGGAATTCCTGCGTCAGGTCTGTTATAAAGCCAACCTGCCGGGGGACGCCTGGCGGGAGCCGGAAGCGGCCCTCTATCGTTTCAGCGCCGGGGTCTTTGGCGACGACAGGCCGGTCAATTGAATTTATAGACCGCCAGCCGGGAGCCGCCGGACAGCTTCCCTCTGACAACAACGTAAGGGATCCCGGCCGGCGAAAAAGTCAGCGCGATCCGCCGCTCGGCGGCCGAATCGAGCGGATCGGCGGAAAAGCCGCGCTGCCCGACCGTTTCCCAGCTGCCGGTGTATTTCAGCACGGTCGCTTCGTTAGCGGCGCCGGCGTCGGCGAAAGCGACATACGGGACCCCGTTGTGAACGTAAAGCGAAGGAAAGCCCGCTCCGCTGGCGGAAGCGGCCGCGCTGCCGACCGCGGTCCAGGCGGCGCCGTTCCACTGTTCGACGATCACCGCGGACTCGCCGCTGTTGAAAAAGGCGACGTAGGGCGTGCCGCCGGAGACGAACAGCGACGGCCAGACAACCTCCGTACTGGAAGCGCCTCCCTCGGACCCGAGAAAAGTCATGCTGTCCGCCCCGGTATTGTAGCGGGCGACGGTCAGGCGCCCGCCGTAGGCGTGGTCGGCGTAAGCGACATAGGGGGTGCCGCTGTCGACGCAGAGCGAGAGGTAGCGCGCTTCGCCGGCCGAAAAGTTCTTGGCGGCGGTCAACGGACCCCAGGTCGTTCCCCCCTGGTACTTCACCAGGTTGGCCTTCAAGGTAGTGTTTGACTGGAAGACGCAGTAAAGGCCGCTGGCGTCGCCGAAGAGCGCGGGGTAACTGTCATTGGCGGTGGAAGGGAAGCCGGCCGCTTCCCAGGTGGCGCCGTTGAGCCTGGCCGCCGGCAGCCGGTTGGCGGCGTTGCAGGCGGCATAAGGAGCGCTGTTGTAAAACGCGAGTGATAAGCTGCCGGCGCTGTAACTGCTGCCGGCCACCCCATCCAGCCCCCGCTGGCCGGCCAGGGCCCAGCTCCCGCCGGTATAGCTCATCACCGCCGGCAGGGGGGCCGGGAGGCCGTCGGAAAAAGCGGCATAAGGCGTGCCGCTGGCGTCGAGGGCGATGAACGACTCGTTGACTTCGGTCGTGCCGGTAAAGCCGGCGCCGCCGACCGCCTGCCAGCTCGCCGGCAGGGTGGTGGTCGTGGTGGTGGCCGGGGTGGAATTCACGCTGCCGCAGCCCGCCACATAGGGGATGGCGAGGGCGGCGATTAGCGCCAGCGCGGTCAGGTAAGCTCTCATTTGAGCTGGCATTATAGCGCGCCGGGCGCGCGGCTGTAAAGCGGCTGAAGTTTGCAACCGGCGGGGAACATATAGTATTATATAACCTGCGACTGAACGTCGCGGTTAATATCATTAACAGCGAGGTTTACTCGCTGTTGAAACGGAGGAAATTCGTGAGAGTTCAAATTTTGCTGACGGCGTTGTTCGCGCTCAATCTGGCTTTGATCTGGCTGGCGCACGCCCGGCCCCGGGAACTCGGCTGGTACCGTTCCGTGGCCGGGGTTTTTGCCGTGCTCATTCCGCTCGCTTCGGTCTTTTTCCCCCAGCCGCGGTTCGAGCTCGATTATTTCTGGTGGCGGATCGCCGGCGGGCTGTTCATTGCCGGCGGGTTTTCCCTGATCGGCTGGGCCGCGAGCGCCCTGACCGGCGGCTGGCCCCGGCCGGGGCTGGCGCCGGAGCGCCTGATCACCGGCGGCCCGTACGCCCTGGTCCGGCACCCGGTCTACCTCGGTCTGATCTTCGTTCTGGCCGGCTGGTGGTGGCTGTGGGCGGCGGTCTACTCTTTTTATTTCGGCATGGTCTGTCTGGCGCTGATCTGGGCCGAGGCTTATCTGGAGGAAAAATTATTGCTGGAACCGAAGTTCGGCGCCGATTTCCGCGCCTACCGGCAGCGGACCGGCATGTTTTGGATCAAATAATTAATGGGAGCGGAAAACGAACTCCAGTTGGTCCGGGATATCAGGGACCAGTTCCTCTGGGCGGTCTGGTGCCGCTATGTGATCGCCGCCCTGGGGCTGGCGCTTTTTCTTTCCACCCTGACCTCGGGCGGCCTGATCTACGGGCTCGGGCTGGCCGCTTTTCTGGCCGCTTATAATCTGCTCGCTCATTTGCTTTTTGTCTTTCACCGGGGGATCAGGTTCTGGGAGATCCTGCTGGCCCGCTTCGCTTTCCAGGTGCTCGATATTTTCTGTGTCACTTTCCTCGTCTATATCACCGGCTGGCTCGAGAGCCCCTACTGGTTCCTTTATCTGGTGCTGATCATCCTCTCCGGCTTCGGCGTTTTCTCGGTCTGGTCGGCCTGGTCGGTCTTCCTGATCGCCTTCTTCTCGTCGCTTTTTTACCTGGGCCTGCTGCTCTCGACCTACGCCGGCTGGCTGCCGGTCTACGGGCCGGGCTTCACGCTCACTTCGGAGCAGCTGCTGGAATCGATCGCCAACAAGGCGGTCTTCACCACCATTTCCTTTTTCCTGCTGGCGGCGACGGTCTATTATTTTTCCCGCCTCCTGAGCCAGCACCGGGCGGAGCTGCTCAAGAACAACCGGCAGCTGCAGGCCGCCATGGAAGAGCTGAAAGAGGTCGACCAGCTCAAGGACGAATTTATCTCCACCGCTTCGCACGAATTGCGGACGCCCTTGGCGGTGATCCGCGAAAATATCAGCCTGATCGGCGACCAGGTGGCCGGCCAGATCAACGAACAGCAGAGGAAGCTCCTCGAGTCCACCCTGACCAGCGTCGACCGGCTGGCCAAGCTGCTCGACAGCCTGCTCGACATCTCCCAGCTGGAATCGCGCGCCGCCCAGCTCAAGCGCCAGCGGGCCGACCTCGGGGCGCTGGCGCTGAAAGCGATCGAAATGCTCAAGGAGCTGGCGGACAAGAAGAACATTTCGATCGTCAGCCGGCTGGAACCGGACGCGCAGACCTGGGTCGACGCGGGCCATCTCTTCCGCGTCTTCATCAACCTGATCGACAACGCCATCAAGTACACCGCCAGGAACGGCCGGATCACCGTGACGGTGTCCGTCCTGGGCGACAAGGTCCGCGGCGCGGTCGAGGACGACGGTATCGGCATTCCGGAAAAGGACCTGCCGCAGGTCTTCAGGCGGTTCGTCCGCCTGAACAGCGGCCTGGAGATGAGCGGCGGTTACGGGCTCGGCCTTTCGATCTGCAAGGCGATCATCGAGCTGCACGGCGGGCGGATCTGGGCGGAGAGCAAGCTCGGGCTCGGCTCGCGCTTCGTCTTCGAGCTGCCGAAGGGAGAGCTGAATGAGTGAAGGCAAGAACCGGATCTTGCTGATCGAGGACGAAGAGGACATCGTCGAAGCGCTCCGGCTGCGCCTGGAAGCGAACGGGTACGAAGTGATCGCCGCGCTCGACGGCACCGACGGCCTGAACAAGGCGCGCACCGCGGCGCCCGACCTGATCATCCTCGACATCATGCTCCCCAAGCTCGACGGCTACAAGATCGCCCGGATGCTCAAGTTCGACGAGAAGTTCGCGATGATCCCGATCGTCATGCTGACCGCCAAGGTCCAGCCGACCGATATCCAGCGGGGGCAAGAGGCCGGCGCCGACGGTTACATCACCAAGCCGTTCAAGGCCGACGACCTGCTGGCGGAGATCAAAAGGCTGATCCAGAAGTAAACGCCGAATCCGCTAAAATTAATGTATAATTCAGGCATGGCTGCCGGGGTTGATCACCTTACCACTGACGAGTCTAACGCCTTGCTCAAAGCGATCGATAGCGTCCGCGACAGGGCGATCGTCACGCTTTTCCTCAATACCGGACTGTTCTTGAACGAATGCGTGGAACTGAAGGTCGGTTCCGTTGACTGGGAGAAGCGGGTCCTGCGGGTGCCGGGGCAGAGAGCGAGGGAGCTGGTCTTGAACGACCAGGCGTACGAAGCGCTGGCACGCTGGTCGCAGGAGCGGCCGGCCGGCAGGAGCGACGCCCTGTTCGTGACGGAGCGGGGAAGGATAAAGAAGCTGGTGGCGCGGGGGATCGACAAGCATCTGCGCAAGTACGCCAGGATGGCGGGGATAAGGCGGAAGGTGAACACGCAGCTTTTGCGCAACACTTTCGCGGTCCGCCTGTTCTCGCGGGCGACGAGCATTGACGAAGCGTCGGCGATCCTGGGGATAGTCGATCCGGTCTCGATCAACCGTTACATCAAAGCGGCGCGGTCGCCGCTGCCGCGCGTCCCCGAGCACGTCGATACGCGTCCCCGGCTGGCCAAAGCGCTGGGCAAGGTCTTTCCCGCGAAACCGCGTCCGGCGGTCGTGATCGCCGAGCGCCCGGCCCCCTCGGCGGAGGCGACGTTCGGGCGGGACGGAGTGATAGCGGAGCTGAAGGGAGAGATCGGGCGAGGCGGTTCGGTCCTGCTGACGGCGCCGGCGGGAACGGGGAAGAGCCATTTATTGAAAGAGCTGAAGCGGCAGTACCCGGCGGCGATCATGGCGGAGACGCCGGTGCCGGTGCGGCCGCTCTTGAAGGAAATCCTGACCCGGCTTGACCGGCGGAAAGCGGAGGAAGTGACCGCCCGGATGCCGGTCAAAGAGATACTGGCGTTGATAAACTCCGCTCTGGCGGGAGAGCGGCCGCTTCTTTTGATCGACAACCTGAACCGGCTGAAGGCGCCGGACGCCGACGTGATCGCGGCGCTGATGGAGAATTTCACGGTAGCGGCGGCGGCGGATGAGCTGCCCGCCCGTTTGCAAACGCTGGGGTACAAGTTCAAACCGGTCAGGCTGGCGCGGCTCGACGGCGCGTCCGCGCGGGAGCTGGCGCGGCACTGGACGGCCGACCTTGACGTCGGCAACCGGGAACTGCTGGAAACGAGGATACTGTCTTTGGCGAACGGGCTGCCTCTCTCGATCGTCGAACTGGCGCGCCAGGCGCGCCGCCAGCCGCGGGTGACCGACGATTCGGTCCACGAGCTTTATCACGAGGCGGGTGTTTATTACCGGGACTGGACGCCGCTGCTGCTCATTCTCTGGGGGGTGGCGATCGGTTCGCGCTTTGTGGCTTTGGGGACGCACAGCTTTGAGGGATATATCATTGCCGGGTTCGGGACCGCGGCGCTGATGACGACGATCAGGTTTTTGAGGATGGTGAGATAGGGAAATGACGAATTACGAATGACGAATGACGAATGAATGTATCCGCCTGCGGCGGATATTATTACAGCCCTCACCCGATCTTTCGTTAAACGGTATTTGGTCGTTGACGCCCCTCTCCCAGGGGGAGAGGGGTTGAGTGGTTGAAGGAGAATTTTAGCGGAGCGAAGCGGGGAAGCTGGCGCGGCCCTCATCCGCTGGCGCGTAACCGGCCCCCTTCTCCCAGAGGGAGAAGGGAACGGCAGACCAGCCGGGCGGAGTGAGATGGCGGCGATCAGGTTTTTGAGGATGGTGAGAGAGGGAAATGACGAATTACGAATGCCGAATGACGAATGAATGTATCCGCCTGCGGCGGATATTATTACAGCTTTTTGAGGATGGTGAAGTGAGATGACATGTGAACACGCAAATAGCAACAATAAAACGGTCAAAAATGAGGGGCCAGCCGATCTCGAAGAAAAAGGGAGGGTCAAATTTTTTTACCATTCCCCTTCGTCCAAATTGCCGATAAGGGATATACTAAATGAACAAGGTGCTGGGCCGAAGACAGAACCTCATATTGAAATTGGTGCGGAAAATTACCTTGGAGATTGTTACCAAAGATATATTCGAAACTTTGCAAAAAGTCGTGAAAAGTACTTGTTTTTAATGACAAGGTGCCGCAATAAAGATTTAGGAGATAAAAACAATAAGAGATTTATTGTAGGATACATCGAGAAATCCTTTAGCGGGGAACGTGATAATAGCGTTTTTATTAAGGGGCCCGTGCATATGTACTCTTTTGACGATTCAATTTCGACATTAAAATTAAAATATTCTAATCGTATCAGGATGAAGTTAGTCAATGAAAAGGATACTCGAACAATACTGGATCATTTCAATGGCAAAGAGGATATCGTGATGGTTTGCGTGGAAGCTGTGGCTACACTCGATAAAAATAGTTTGACTTGTAACAAGAATGCTTGTCTGTTCAAAAAGGAATGTTTGAGGAGAAAAATACTTCGATCATGTTAGCGCCAACGCATTCAGTCTTCGGCATATTTTTGACGCTGATAATCCTGGCGTTCTTCGGCGTGGAGTGGGGGCTGCACTGGACGATCATCCTGTTTGCCGCCCTGGGGGCGATCGTGCCGGACATCGACCATCAGAAGTCGGTGGTCGGGAAGATATTCTCTCCGGCCGCGAAAGCGCTCGAAAGCCGGTACGGGCACCGGACAGTTACTCACTCATTCCTCGGCTGGGCCGTTGCCAGCGTTATCTTTGCCGTTTTAGTCATTTCTGCCGTCTTGATATTCGGATTGGTTTCGAATTTCGGGATTCGAATTTTGGATTTAGTTCTCAGGTGGATCGCGGCCTTTTCGATAGGATACTTTTCCCATCTCGTACTCGATATGTTCAACAAGCGCGGCAGTATGATGTTTTGGCCCGATCCGGGGCGGGACGTGATCCCGAGGAACCCGAAGTTCCGGCTGGAGTCGGGCGCGCCGATCGAAGTTCTGATCTTCTTTATCCTTTTTGCGTTAATGGTGCTGGCTTTCCCGATCTCGAAATACGGTCTGGCCAGTTCTCTCCGCTGGCTGCTGGCGACCCCCGGCTCGGCGATCGAAGAGTTCAAGACGATGAAAAACCGCACTTACCTTGAATTCAAGGGGGTGATGGGCGAGACCAGGCAGGAGGCGGGCGGAAAGGCCGAGATACTGGATGTCAGCAGCAGGCGGCTGGTCATTTTATTCAACGGCGGCGTTTACACGTTGAGCGACGAACTGTCCGCCGACATAACCGCGTCCCATGTCAGGACCGAAAAGACGAGAGTTCCTATCAAGACCGAGCGGCGGGAGTTCAAGGACGAAAGCCGGGAGCACCTGCTTTCCCAGATCCCCAAAGGGGCGCTGGTCTCCGGGACCGTCCGCCTGCCGGAAGATATGCAGATCGTTTTTCCGCCTTTTCCCGGCTCCTATAAGACGATGGAGCAGAAGGGGAGCGACCTTATCCTCTCTTTCGCTTCCAAAGATCAGATCGAAAAGCTGGCCTTGAACGAATATTTCGACCTGCAGAACAGAAAAGACAGGGCCGATCTTATCAGTTTATATGCCCGGTCCGATAAGATCAGGGCGCAGATAAAAGAGATCGAGTCGGGCAAAGGGCTGACGCCGCTCGGCAAACAGCTTATGCAGAGCAAAGAGGAGGCCGAAAAGGAGCGCGTCCAGCTTGCAGAGCTGGGCAGTCAATTAAACGAAAATAGTGTTAAAATTGATGAATTGAAGGCCAAGATGAGAGCGAGGAAGTTTGTGTTTTCGGGAGAGGTTTATTTGAGGCAATGAGACTTGCGCGGCCCTCACCCGCTGGCCTTAAAGCTGCCCCCGAGGCTGTCCAAAAACCAAACAAGCGGCGACCTTTAGGTCGCCATATATGGAGGTCTAAAGACCTCCTCTACTGTTTTCGGACAGCCTCGGGAAATGCTTGATTGCGAGGCTATCGGAGGCGAGGGAGTTTGTGTTTTCGGGGGAGGTTTAGTTTATTTAAGGCAGTAATGGGAGCGTATCGCTGTAGTGGTATATGTGCAGAAATAAGGATTATTACTTGACATTTAAGCATCGTTTTGGTAAATTAGCATAAAGTGCTAATTATATGAAATGGAACAAATTTGAGCGTGAAATAAGGAAAAAGAATATCAAGCTGTTTACCACCCTTGATATTCAGCGTTTTTTGGGCCGATCGCCTATTGCGGTCAGGTTCCTGGTCCACCGCCTTAAAAAGCAAGGGGAGATCCAAAGGGTAAAAAGAGGGCTCTATAAATTGACCGGTGAGCCGGTTTCCGAGCTCTATTTGGCGAATAAGCTTTATGAACCCTCATATATTTCCCTGGAATTAGCTTTGTCGTACCATCGGGTCATCCCGGAAACGGTCTATGAAATAACTTCGATCACGCCGAAAACGACCAGGCGCTTCGAGACGCAGGGCAAGGTGTTTTCGTATCGCCGCCTTAAACAGGCCGCCTTTACCGGCTATACGACGGCGAAACAAAGGGGGATGAGCTTTTTGATCGCCGACCCGGAAAAAGCTTTTGTCGACCTGAATTATTTCCGCATGCTCGACGGCCTCAAGCCGGTTTCCCGTTTTGACAAGGGGAGGATCGACCCGGCGAAAGCCCTGCGTTACGCGGCATTATTCGGCAATTCCAGGCTGACGGGCATAATTAAAACGACGCTGCAATGATCACTATAGAAACATTAGAGAAATTGGCGCGGCAATATCAGACAAGTGTTTTCCCCAACCTTGTCCGAGAGTATTTCCAGCACGAGTTTTTAAGTGACTTGTACAAATTGCCGGGCGCGGAGAAATTGATGTTTAAGGGCGGCACGGCCCTGCGGATCATCTATGGCAGCCCGCGCTTTTCCGAAGACCTCGATTTTTCCCTTTTTGGGGCGCCCGAATACCAAATAAAAGCCCTGGTCGAAGAACTGTTCGTTAAAGTCCTGGCGGAGATCGAGCGGGTAGGGATAAAAGTGGACCTGGGGGCGAAGTCGGATGCCACCACCGGCGGTTATTT
>JAFGHC010000035.1 GCA_016939335.1 Candidatus Saganbacteria bacterium | reverse complement strand
CCCTCCATATATCATCCCACTGCTGCCCCAACGGCACTTTGGACGAAACCCCGGACTAAAGTCGGGGAAATATTCCACACACTTCAGTGTGTGGTCTTGCTCTTTTTGCTCATGCCCCGCATCAACCCTCGGCCACCTTAGATAACCCCGCCGCAATTTGATGATCGTGCGGAAGCCAGAACTAAAAAACCTTCAGCCCCAGCCAGTCGGCGTGGTCGCAATTGATCCCGTCCCCGCCGTCGGTCACGACCAACTTCAATTCCTTCGCCCGGGCCAGCGGCAAAAAGAACGCTTTCGGGTCCCGCACACCCCGCATTATCCCGCTTTGATAAACCGGCCGGTTATCGGCGTAGATCTTAAATTCGACCTGATTGCTCCCCCGGTTCGCTTCGTCGTCAAGGCCGACCGCCCCTTCCAGGCAACGGTAACGGCCGTGCAAATCGTAAATGATCGTGGAATTGGCGTGGGTCCCCAGCCCCCGGCGGTAAATAAAACGGTGGACCGCCAGCTGTCTCCCGTCCACGCTCCGGTCAGTGCGCAATTTGCCCCATTGCTGCTCGCTGTACACCGGCGGCAGATCGCTTAAATACGCCGGTCGGGGAGGGAGCAGCTCGATCGCGAAGCGCCCGCTGAACAGGAGCACGGCCGCCGCCAGCAGGGGGACCAGATATTTCCGCTCAGCTTCTTTGAGAAATAACCAAGTGAAATAAGCGAGCACGGCGACATTGGCCGCGGCGAGCAGCCGGTCGAGCGGGGTCGCGCCCCAAAAAGCCGCGGTCCGCGGGAACGTCTCCGGATAAACCCGCGCCAGGGTGATGACCAAATTGAAAAAAGTGGTCAGGGAAAGCACGCCGTAAATGATCTTCAGGTCGCGGCGGGAAGCGGCGGCCAGCGGCAGAAAAGCGAGGGCCGGGACAATGTAACGCTCGTGCATTTCCGCGGCCAGCATAAAGAAAGCGAAGATCGCCAGGCCGCCGCCCAGGAAAAGAACGGTCTCGTCTTTTTCGTTCTTGAACAGATGCCAGAGCAGCAGAGCAAGGAACGCCAGCAGCAGAACATTGCCCAGCTCGCGGTAAGTGATGAAATTCCAAATGAGCCGGGTGTCGACGACCCAGCGGGCGTCGCGCCCCAGGAGGAACCACCAGAAGTTATAAGCGTTAAGCGAGAGGAAAGCGTACTTCCCGATCAGGCCAAGGACCTTTTCGATCACCTGGCCGATCTGATGAAAATAGAAGAACGGCGCCAGGGCCGCGACCACGGTCATAAATGAAGCGCAGCAGCCGGCCAGCAGTTCATTGAACCCGTTCTTTCTCCAGGCCGCGAAGACAAAAAGCGGCAGGATCACGATCATCTGCAGCTTGACCAGGACCGCCAGCGCCAGCAAGCTCCAGGCCAGCCAGGTGCCGCCGCGGCCCCGCCCGGCGCCGTCCGGCGCGGGAGCCAGCGCCATGACGCCGAGCAGCCCGAGGAGCGCCGGGACCGAATCGAGCTGGCCCCAATAAGCGGAATTGTAGATCAGGGCCGGGTTAAAGACGACCGCCGACATCATCAGCAGGCTGAACCGGTAAGAGCGGCGGCGGCGGAGCAACCAGCCAAAAACAGCCCCGGCGATCAGCAGATCGGCCAGGACCGGCGGCAGTTTGACGAGGAAATTAGCCAGATAAGTATCTTTGTTAAAATCAGGGGAAAAGTTGCCGTAAAACAGACCGACCGCCTTCAGAACATAGAGGTAACCGGGCGGGTAATCGCAATCTGTTTTATCGTACACACAATGCACGCCGTAAGTCGCCGCCGTCTGGCTCCAAACTTTAAGGGTGAGGACGTCCTGCTTGTAACCCGCCCCCATGACCAGCGCCGCCCGCAGAAGAAAACCGGCCAGCAGCGCCAGTACCAGGACAATGATCTGTTTTCTATTCATTATGTTTTTAATGTAGCGGAAACCTTTAGGTTTCCACTCTTGTTTCTGGCGACCTAAAGGTCGCCGCTACATTTCTCCTCCGTCTCTCCCAAATGAACAACCCGGCCACGGCCGCCAGGCCGGCCAGCAGCAGCCACGCCTTCCAGCGCGGCGCGCGGTAAACGAATTTAACGTCATGCGCGCCGGCGGCGACCGGCACACCGAGCAAGCCGGGCGAGAGCATGACCTTTTCCCGCTCGACCCCGTCGACATAAGCATGCCAGCCGGGATGATAGGTCATTTTAAAGAGGAGAAAACATTCCTGCCCGGCCTTAACGCGGGCCGAAAATTCGTTCTTGCCCGCCCGTTCCGCGCTGATCACGCCCAGGAACGGACCGGCCGCCGGCCATTTTTTTAAATCGGCCTCGAGTTCGTAAATGCTTTCCGGACGGCCGGGCGGCCGGGCGATCTTCTGCCCGGGCGCCAGCCGCCAAAAACCGAAACGGTCGTCCAAGATAATATAATCACGGTAGCCCGGGTGAGCCTTCCGGTCGAAGAAAATCGAAATGTACTGCTTGTTCTCGACCTGCCGGCTCCGCAGCCACATCGTCATCAGGTTCCAGACCGAATTTTTATCGCCGTAAACGGCGAGCGGCGACCGGACCAGGGCGAAATAGCCGGTCGTCCTGACCTGATATAAAAGGAAACGCCCGTGCCGGCCGATCTTTTTCTCTTTGACAAAAGCGGGCAAGGGGCTGCCCGGCTCGGCAATGACATACCGGAGATTAAAGAGATCGAAATGCGCCGGCCGGCCCTGATCGAACTGGGTGGTAAAATCGCCGGGCAAAGCCCAGGTGAACGGCAGACTGCTGATCGCCGGCAGTTCCTCCGGCGCCAGATAGTAAAGGACCGCGGCGTGGCCGATCTTGAAATTCTCCCCCCAGTTTTCGCGGCGGCCCGGATAAACGCGGCCGGGCGGCAGCCGCCTGATCCGGCCCAGCACGGCGTTAAAATCGTCCTTGTCCCGGTCGTAGCCCGTTTTGCTGTCGCGCAGCCAGGTGGTATTGTTCTCGTAATAACAAAAACGGTCCCAGTAAACCGGGGCCGCCAGGACCGCCAGCAGGGCGACCGCGACCGGGAACTTAAAATGCTTCCTGGTAAAAGTAAAGAGCGCGGCCAGCCCGACCCCCAGCAGGACCAGGCTGAAAAAATGGACCATGGCGACGAAGCGATGGAGGTGCAGGGCGGAGGCGAGCGGCAAAAGGTCGATCAGCCACCCCCAGGCCGGCCGGCCGAAGTAAAGCAGGAACCAGAGCAGGAAGCCGGCCGCGGCGAAACGATATTTGAACGCCCGGCGGGAGAGCGCGAGCAAAAGCGCGGCGGCCGTCGCCACCGTGGCGACCGGCAAGCGTCCGGCGTCGAGGAGATCGCCGTTCAAGAACCGGGTAATGACGGGCAGGGCGCCGTAAGAGTCCCATTTTTCCGGGAAGTCATAACTGCTGTGCGCGTGATAAGGGCTGTCGAGCAGGATCGGGACCAGAAAATAGGCGATCAGCAGAAAAAAGAAAGCCAGGACCAGGCCGAGCCTTTTGGCCCGTTTCACGATCTCCGCCCGCTCCCACCTGACAAAGAGAAAGATCAGGGAGGTCAGGAGGGCGGTAAACCCGAACATCACCTGCGAATTGGCCAGCGCGAAGAGCAGGATGACCGAAAGGAAATAATGCTTATCGTCTTCCAGCGTGCGGTAGACCGAGCTCAAGGCGAGGGGGAGCAGGCACATCGCCCAGAGCTGGGAAAAGATGCCGAAGCCGCCCCAGAGGAAGGAACCGAGCTCAAAGCCGTAGCCGCCGGAGCAGTTCAACGTCAGGGAAAAAAGCGCGGCGCACGCCGCCTCCAGCCGGAGAAAACGCATCCGGCGGAGACTGTAATACAAAATTACCGGGAAAGCGGCCAGCAGCAAAAAATTATAGAGATGGAAAACGAAAAACAGGGAGAGCTTCTGCCACAGCAGGCGGTACGTCAGCACGACGATCAAATGCGGCAGGTGCTGGTAATGGTGGAAGACCGGAAAACCGAACGACCAGTAAGGGACCCAGTGATCGAGCGGGTCGCCGCCGCTTTCGAATTCCCGGTTCATGGAGACGCAGAGGCTGTAATGGAAATTGTTGTCGTTGAATTCGGGCGCCCGCGCGGCCAGCTCGGGGAGCAAAAACCAGCTGTTGAACAATACGGTAAAAGCCAGGATCAGCCAGGGAAAATATTTGATCAGCCGTCTCATGACATTTTTATTATAACACGGGGGCGGCTGAAAAACCCTGCCTGGGGACCGCCTTTTTTATTACGGTTGCTTAACAAAAAGTGCGCTTATGGGAAGTCTGCGGCCAGGGAGAATGGGCTTGAGACCCGAGGCTGTCCGAAAACCAAACAAGTTGTAGCGGCGACCTTTAGGTCGCCATATATGGAGGTCTAAAGACCTCCTCTACCTGTTTTCGGACAGCCTCGGGAATATATGACGAATAATTCCCCATACTTCAGTATGGGGATACTGGTAAATGGTGTTATGTTTGCCCCGACAACTAAAGTATGCCAAAATGGAAGCCAATGGCAGCCAAAAAGATCGATCTGATCATGCTCGATTTTGACGGGACGATCGCCGATTCCCTCCCGGCGGCGGTCAAATCGATCGGGCAGATGCTGGCCGAGCTCGCCTATCCGCCCAAAAACGCCGAGGAGATCGGCCGGCACATCGGTTTCGGCGAGCGGGCGCTGGTGGCCGGCTCGATCGGCTCCGATGACGAGCGGCTGGTGGCGGAGGCGCAGGCCGCCTATTACAGGCACAATCTGGAGAACATCAAGGCCGTCAGGCCCTATCCGCACGTCAGGGAATTCCTTGAACTATATCAGGACAAGCTCAAGGTCGTGATCTCCAATAAACGCGATGAATTTATCCGTTTGATCCTGGCCGAACACCGGCTCGGCAATTACTTCACGGAGATCATCGGCGGAGACTCCGCCGCCTGCCTCAAGCCCGATCCCTGCGCGATCAATGACGTACTGAAAAAATACCGGGTGGCCGCCGGCCGCGCCCTCTACATCGGCGACATGACGGTCGACGTGGCCACGGGCAAGAACGCCGGCGTGCTGACCTGCGCCGTGACCTACGGTTTCCACGGGAAAGCGGCGCTGGCCCAAGCGGCGCCCGACCTCATCGTCGACGACCTGCTGGAGTTAAAGGGGTTGATCGCCTGATGGTCAAGGTGCGCCAGGCGCGGGACGCCGACCGGCCCGCCATCGAGGAGATCATCAGGCAGCTTGACCTCTCTTATCCCGCGCAGACCCTTGGCAATTTCTGGGTGGCGGAAGAAAAAAACCGGGTCGTCGGCATCGCCGCTCTGCGGGAATTCAGGGATTTTTACTTCCTCAGTTCGGTCGGCGTGGCCCCGGGCCGCCAACACAAGGGGGTCGCCACCAAATTACTGGACAAACTTCTGGCCGGCCGGCACAAGGATATTTATCTTTTTACGGTCATACCCGCCTTCTTCCTCCGGTTCGGCTTTGCGGCCGCGGCCGAGCCGCCGGAAGGTTTGCCGCTCCGGGCGACCTTTGGCTGCGACCGCTGCACACCCGATCTTTGCGTCTGCCTGCGCCGGAGCGCGTCATGATCCCGGCCTATCCGAATTTTATCCCGCTCGAGATCGGCCAGCGGGAGGAGATCAGCAAACATCTGGCGGCAACGCCGCGCGGCACCTGCGAGCTGTCGCCCGGCAACCTTTTTATCTGGAAGGATTTTGACCGTCCGCAAGTCACCCTGATCAATCATAATGTTTGCGTGCTGATCGCGCCGCCCAACGAACCGCCATATTTTTTGGAACCGTTCGGGTCGCACAAGCTCAAAGAGACCGTTGACCTCTGCCTCAAGCGCGCCGGCCGGGTTTCCCGCGCCTCGGAAATGTTCGCGGCGCTCCTGCCGCCCGGCGCTTACCGGACGGAGCCGCTGCGCAACCAGTTCGATTATATTTACGAAACAAAGGCCTTGGCCGGGCTGAAAGGAAAGAAATTTGACAGCAAACGCAACCGGATCAAAAGATTCGAGCGGCACAATCCGGGCTATGAGTACCGGCCGCTCAACGCGGGCCATCAAGACGAAGCGCTGGCGCTGTTCGAGCGCTGGTTCGCGGGGCGGTCAGAATCGAGATATTACCCCCGGCTGGCCTACACGTCGCAGAAAGACGCCATCACCAGAGCGTTCGGCAACTATGAGCAGCTGGGCTTAACGGGCGGAGCTTTGCTGGCCGAGAAAAAACTGAAAGGCTTCACGCTCGGCAGCCCCGTCAACCCGGAAATGATCTCGGTCCATTTCCTCTACGGCGATCCGCAGTCCGCCGGGATAACACAAACACTGCTCTGGGAAGCCTGCAACAAGAGCTATGCCGCTTTTAAATACGCCGACCTGGAACAGGACCTGGGTATTCCGGGCTTAAGAACGATGAAACTTTCCTATCAGCCGCTGAAACTTGAAAAGAAGTACGAGATCACTCTTTAGATAATCGCTCGACCAGCGCCCAGTAAGGGTCGACCCTGGGATGTTCCAGGACCGTTCCTTTCCCATCTTTGACGATCACGATCCCTTCGTTCCCGGCCGTCACTTCGCCAATGACACTGCTCAAAATATTATTTCCCCCGAAGGCGCCGACCAGCCGGTCCGCTTCGTCCTTGGCGACGATCACCAGCAGCGTCCCTTCGCTGATCGCGGCGAACGGATCAAAAGCGAAAAGCCCGGCTGTTTTTTCGATCACCGGCTGGACGGGGATCAGCTCCTGTTCGATCCGCAAACCGTAGCCCCCCGCCCGGGCCATCTCATAAAGCCCGCCCCAGACGCCGCACTCGGTGGCGTCGTGCATGACGCGGACGCCGGGGAACCGCCGGGCGACGGCGCAGTCATCCATGACCGACATCTGCGAGAAAGCCTCGGCGGCCCCTTTTTGGAAAGCCTCTCCGCCCGCCGCAACAAACTTATCGGGGAAGAGAACCGCCAGCAAGCCGGTCGTTTCGATGGCGGGGCCTTTAGTAATGACGACCCGGTCCCCAACCTTCACTTTGTGCGGGCCGCGCAGGTCCCGTTCCGGGCCGACGGCGATCGCGGTCGCTCCGCCGACCATCGGATAATTGCAGCCGGCGTAACGGGCGGTGTGGCCGGTCACGACGCTGATGTCATATTTTTTCGCCTCCGCGTCGACCGCCTGCCACATCTCCTCCATCTGCGCCTCGGTCATCTCCGGCGGCAGGTTGAGGTCGACCGCCAGGTATTTCGGCTTGAGGCCGGAGACCGCCACGTCGCTCATGATGATATGGAAGGCAAACCAGGCGGCGCGGGCGAAGCCGAAGGCGGGGACGATAAAAAAAGGGTCGGTCGACAGCGCCAGGCACTGGCCGCCGACCCGCAAGACGCCGTAATCGACGCCGTGGCGCGGGCCGATGACGATATTTTTATCTTCAACACCCAGCCGGGGATAGATGACGCGGTCGAAAAAATCGGGATGGACCTTGCCAAGTTCGGGCAGCTTTTCCGTGTTCATTTTTTTTACCTCCGCAAGCATTACCTTGATCAGGTTCAGTGAGGGTCCCCCGATCCGCTCGAGGTTCTCAGCCCCCTGGCAGGAGCTCCCCCTGGCGACAAAATCTTAAGCCGGCGCACCTCCTCCGCCGAGGCCCAGCAGCTGCTTGATCCTGTTCCGGTCGAAGCCGACGACGATCTGGCCGCCGATGTCGATGACCGGCACGCCCAGCTGGCCGGAGCGGCTGATCATCTCCTGGGCCGCCAGCTGGCTGGCCGCGACATCGATCTCCTCGAACGGGACCTGGTTCTCGGCCAGGAACTGCCTGGCCATTTTACAATAAGGGCAACCGGGGGTCGAATAAATTTTGACCGCTACCACTTGGCGCCTCCTAAACCGGCTTGAGCTCGTTGAGATCCTTGACCAGCTGATCGGCATCGAGGCCGTGGACCTCCGCCGCCTGCTCGATCGTCTCGCCCTGCGCGATGACGCAGCCGAGACAGTGCATCCCCCGGACCATCAGCAGCGCGGCGATCTGCGGCTTCGCCTTCAAGGCCTCCGCGATCGTCATCGTCCTGGTTATTTTGATCTCTTCGGGCATGATGTTATTATACCAAAGAAGCCAAGTGATTCAACTGGCGGCACGAGCCGCCCTCATCCGCTGGCCTTAAACCGGCCCCCTTCTCCCAGAGGGAGAAGGGAAAAACGGCGAGGCGGCGGAGCGGTTACCCCCGCCGCCGGAAGACGCCATAGATCAGCTCAAAACTGGCCGAGACCCCGCCCCGGCCGTCACTGTACCTTTCTTTATAATGCCGGAAAGCCTCCGGCCGAAAAAGCTTTTCCTGGGACGACGTCTGGGCCCCGAGCCGGATAAGGTAATAGACCAGATCTTTGACGCTGGGAAAATGCTGGGGCTCGACCTCGGTGGCCAGAAAGACCGTGTCGAACTCGGCTTTGAGCAGCTGTTCGATCTCGTTCGTCCTGGGGAATTCATTGACGTTGAAGCCGGACTCTTTGAGCTCGATCAGCGTGCGCGGGCCGAAAGTCGTGAACAGAAAATGGCCGTCGGGCCGAAGCAGGCAGGCGACCCGGTCAAAAGTTCTTTCCAGCGACATCCACTGGAGCGCCGCGTTGGCGACGACCAGGTCGTAATCCTGCCCGGTCAGATTTTCCCCGTCGCCGACCATAAAAACAAGATTGTCCAGCTTGATCTTCTCGGCGATCGCGATCATCCCGGGAGCGATATCGATCCCCTCGATCCGCGCGTGGGGGAACCGCTCGGCCAGTTTCCTGGTCAGATAGCCGGTGCCGCAACCGATGTCAAGAACGGTGTTAAGCTGCAGTTCGTAATTCAGCAGTATCTCGAAAAGCCGGTCAGCCATTGTTTTTTGCATCTGGGCGTGCTGGTCGTAGCCGGCCGCGCTGGCGGAAAAATTCTTACCGATCAAATTTTTGTCGAGCATAACGCCTCCTTAAATCTTTCCGGGGCCTCGACCATCGGCGCATGGCCAACGCCGGGAAGCATCACCAGTTCGCTCCCGGCGATCGCCTGATTCATGTAGGCGGCGGCGCCGGGGAGGCAGATCTCGTCCCTCTCCCCGTGTATTATTAATGTAGGGGCCTTGATCTTGCTTAAATTTTGCCTTAGATCAACTTTTTCCAGAGCTTTAAGCTCCTTTTCCGCCTCTGCCACCGTCAAATCGGCCAGTCCGGCTTCATGACCGCCGGGAAA
The DNA here is from genome assembly GCA_016939335.1 of Candidatus Saganbacteria bacterium. GTDB lineage: Bacteria > Margulisbacteria > WOR-1 > O2-12-FULL-45-9 > XYB2-FULL-48-7 > JAFGHC01. Next base: position 16,749 of record JAFGHC010000035.1, on the reverse strand, counting down.
AACCAGCGAATGGAAGGCCTTTATCCCCTCTCTCTTTATCCGTTGTTCCAGCCGTTTCAATAGGACCATAGGCAAACCATAAGGAAAATCATCAGAAGCAATAAATTTCGGGGCCGTAGAAATGAGCACCAGTTCGCTGACTTTTTCCGGGTATTTCGCCGCGATGAGCTGGGCGACCATCCCGCCCATCGACCAGCCAACGACCCTCATTCTTCTCCCTCGCCTTATCCCTCTCCCTATCTTCTCCGCTTCCCTTTCCAGATCATCAAAATGAAGCTGCGGGCCGCCCTCCGGCCAGAGCTCCGGGGTCGCGCCAAATCCGTGGAGAAATAAGTCCATGATATAATTTTAACATGGATTATCTGAAACTGGCAGACAGGGTCCTCGCCGGAACGCCGGTCACGCGAGCGGAAGCGCTCGAGCTGATCGAGACGCCGGACAGCGAAATAACGCTCCTCATTGCCGGCGCCGACAAGCTGCGCCGCCGGGCCCACGGCAACAAGGTGAAGCTCTGCGGGATCGTCAACGCCAAGTCGGGGCGCTGTTCGGAGAATTGTTCGTTCTGCGCCCAGTCGGCCCGCCATAAGACGGACTGTAAAGTTTATCCGCTGATGAGCGAACAGGAGCTGGTGACCGCCGCGAAAAGCGCGGAGAAGAATATGTCGGCGACCTGTTTTTCTTTCGTCACTTCCGGCAAGACGGTCCATTCGGACGCGGAGCTCGCTACGCTCGCCTCCGCCCTCTTCACCGTCACCAGAGAAACAAAGCTTACCCGCTGTGTTTCGCTCGGCATGCTGAATTCCGGACAGATCGAACGGCTGAAAAAAGCGGGGCTGAAGCGCCTGCACCACAATCTGGAGACGGCCGAAAGCTTTTTCCCAAAAATGTGCACCACGCACACCTACGCCGACCGGGTCAGGACGGTGAAACTGGCGCAGGCGGCCGGCCTCGAAGTTTGTTCCGGGGGTATTTTCGGGATCGGGGAATCACCCGGGCAAAGAGTGGAACTCGCTTTCGCTCTTAAAGAATTGAGCGTCCAGTCGGTGCCGCTCAATATTTTGAATCCCGTGCCGGGGACGCCGGCGGCAAAAAATCACATCCCCTTGAAACCGTTCGAGGTTCTAAGGCTCGTCGCCGCTTATCGCTACGTCCTGCCGGCGCAGGACATCGGCGTCTTTGGTGGGCGGGAAATTTCTCTCGGCAGTTTGCAGCCGTTGATGTTCCCGGCCGGGGCAAACGTCACCCTGATCGGGGATTACCTGACGACCAAAGGTCAAGCGGCGGAGAAAGATCTGCAAATGATCAGCGACCTCGACCTCGAGGTCGCTCGCTGACGACAAAGCACCTCTCTCCAGGTCAGTTTTTCTCCCGTTTTAAAAATTGAGTGAAATTTTTCAAAACACCTGCCGAGAAAGAAAAGGCAGGGGAAATTCCGCAGAGAAACTCCCCGCGAAAACTTGAGAGCCACAGATACGGCCAAAAAAATCTGTTTCAGGAGGAAAAGAAAATGGTACAAGTCGAAGCGCTCCGCCGGTCCGCAGTTCCGTTAAGACCCTATACCGCCGCTATCAAGTCTTTCCAGTTGATGACGGGCCCGGCAGGCGGCCCAGCCAGAGTTTCTCCATTCGTTGAATGGAACGACGCCGCCCGCGAAGTGGCTTTTGACGCCAATAGAATTCCGGGCACCGGCGCCTGGGCAACGTATTTGGGAACGATCAACCGGGCCGGTTTGACCGGAATTGCCTTTCAGTCCGGCGGTTTTGCTTTCGGTTCCCGCGACGCCGGCCTTGAACGCTTAACCGCCTTTGATCCGATGGCGCAAGAAACGGTCGGCGGCAGGAATATTTATGTTAAAGTCCTGGGAACAAACGAATTTTTCAGCCCGGCCGGCCGGCCGGCCCGCAATGACGATGTTGTTAAGCGGGAATGTGTGCATGGTATGGGCTACGAGATCAACCGGGCAACCTATAATAATGCGGCCACTCAATCTGCCTTCGAAGTCCAGCAAACCATCTTCACCCCCGTCGATGATCCGGTCGAACTGCACGAGCTCGTGATCAAGAACACTTCCAGACACCAGCAAACGGTCCGCGTCACCGTCATGGACGAATTCGGCGGCTTTGACGCGGCCGGCAAGTGGGGGAACGCTCAAAGGACGCAAAATATCGAGCTCGGCGACGTCGTCGCCCAGTCTGGCGCCACCACGGTTTATTACGAGCCGAATTACAAATTCGGCCCCTGGTCGAACATCGGTTTCGCAACAACCTTCGGACAGACCCGCCGGATCGTCACCGATCTCGACGAATTCGTCGGGCCGGGCGGCTCGCGCGAAACGCCGCGGGCGGTAAAGGACGAGAGCTATCAGGCCCAGCAGCACAATATTTATGGCGGCAAAGCGATCTCGGCCCAGGAGCTCGAGATCACGCTGCAGCCGGGCGAAGAGCGGACGATCCGCTCGCTGGTCGGTCTGGTCAAAAATCCGAAGGATGCCAAATTTATCGGCGATCCCAAAGAGATGGTCGTCGATCGCAGCAAGGCGGAAGCCCTGGTCGCCAAATATGCCGAACCGGAAGCTTATGCCAAAGCGTTTGACGATCTAAAAGGAGCCTGGGAAAAACAGCTCTTTAACCTTCAGGTGCACACCACCAGCGAGACCGTGAACCGGATGGTCAACATCTGGCTGCAATTTCAGGCGCTGGTCGTTTTCGCGGTTTCCCGATCCCTTTCCCGCTTTGAATCGGGGCTTGGCCGCGGGCTTGGTTTCCGCGACTCCCTGCAGGACATCCTCGGTTACGTCCATTCCGCCCCTGAACTGGCGCGCGAGAGGATCATTGATCTACTCTCTGCGCAGTTCCCGGATGGCTGTGCCTTCCATAACTTCTCTCCGTTGTCCAAGAAAGGGAACGAAGCGGTCGGCGGCCATTTCTACGACGATCCGGGCTGGATCGCGCTGGCGCTCCATGCCTACCTGGCCGAAACGGGCGATTACTCCATCCTGGAAGAAAGGGTGAGGTTCAGCGCCGATCCTTTGCGGCCGGAAACCACGCCGGAAGAACTGGCGCCTGCGCCTGTGCTTGAGCATCTCAAACGGGCCATGCAGCATATGTACACCAAGACAGGCCCTCACGGCCTGCCGCTGATCGGCCGGGCCGACTGGAACGACTGTCTTAACTTGAACCTGCTGGAAAGAGTGGAAGACGGGGCGAATTATCCCGAGGTCGGCTTCCAGACCGCTAAACTGGCCGCCAAACATCCTTCAGAGACCAGGGCCGAATCGCTGATGATCGCCGGTTTGTTTATAGTGGCAGCCGAACAAGCGGCGCTTATATACGATAAGGCGGGAGACTCGGCGGAAGCGCAAAAACTGCGCGCGCAAAGAGTTAAGATGATCGCCGCTGTGGAACAACATGGTTGGGATGCCAATTTCGGCGGCGGCGAATGGTTCCGCCGCGCTTATGACCGGAATGGCGCTCCGCTCGGCTCCGCGCTCGATCCGGCCAAGGGGGCTACCTGGATCGAAAGCCAGGGCTGGAACGTCATGGCCGGGGTCGGCCGGGAAAAAGGCTGGACAGCAAAGGCGCTGGACAGCGTGGACAGTGAGTTGCTCACCCCCTGGGGCATTAAACTGCTCAACCCGCCGATCAGAGGCTTCAATCCCCAGATCGGCGAAGTCACCGCTTATCCTCCGGGAACCAAAGAAGGCGGCGGCATCTTCAGCCACAACAACCCGTGGGTCATTATCGGCAACCTGATGGAAGGAACTCGCAAGAACATCAACCGGGCGTACGATTATTTCCAGAGGATCGCTCCGTGGTTCTTTTCGCCGGAAAGACTGTTGCAATACCAGTGCGAACCGCACTGTTTTGCCCAGGTGACGGTCGGGCCCGACGCGCCGGAATTCACCCAAGGCAAGGGTCGCAATTCCTGGACGACGGGGACAGCGGCCTGGGCCAAGGTCGCCTTTGTCGAGCACATTCTCGGCCTGAAGCGGACTTTGGAAGGGATGGTCATCGATCCTTCATACCCTGATGACCTGATCAGTAAAGAAGCGCCGACCACGATGAATATCGGCTACCGCGGGATCAGGTACAATATCAATGTGTCTAACCCCAATGGCGTGAACAGGGGGGTCTCTTATATCCTGGTCGATGGCAAGAAGATAGATGGCCAGTTGCTGCCTTTGTTCGAAAAGGGAACGGAGCACGAAGTTACAGTCATGATGGGAGAACCTCAACCGGTGGGCGATGATCCTGTCTTACACATGCCTGTCTAAGCGGGAACTTTAGTTTAACAAATTTTCAGCCCCGGGTAACACCGGGGCTGAATTTTATCCAGCGCCAGCGAACCCTTTCGCCCGCAGGCGGCACGAATCGCAGACGCCGCACGGCGCTCTCCCCCCCGCGTAGCACGACCAGGTCTTATCAAGCGGCGCGCCAAGCTTCATCCCCAGACGAATTATCTGTTCTTTGGTCATATTTATCAGCGGCGTGATGATCCTGATCTTTTTCGCTTTCGTCCCCTGCTCTATCACTTTCTGAAAGGCCTGATAATAAGCGGGGCGGCAGTCGGGATAGCCGGAGAAATCGACGGCGTTGGCGCCGATGAAGATGGCCCGCGCGCCGCTGGCTTCCGCGAAAGAGAGCGCGAAGCTCAGGAAAATAGTGTTGCGGGCGGGAACGTAGGTTGAGGGGATAGTTTTGCCGATCTTACGCGGGTGCCGGGTGCTGGGGACCGGGGAACGAAGATCAAGGAGAGAACTCCCTTTCCAGGGAAGCTTGATCTTGAGGAGCTGATAAGGAACCTTGGCGCCCTTCGCCACCGCGACGGCGCTCTTCAGTTCCCGCCTGTGCCGCTGGCCGTAGTCGAAGATGAGCGCCCGGCACTGATACCCCTGATCGAGCGCATAATATAATGTCGTGGCCGAATCGAGGCCGCCGGAGAGGAGCACGACCGCTTTTTTGCCTTTTGCCATGATTTTATTCTAGCACAAAATAACCGGAAAATCCCTTTAGACAAGCTGGAGGAGATAAAACACTATGATGACGGCGGCATAAGCGGCAAATTGACGGCGGACGTTAAGATCCGGGGCGTTGTCTACATGGGCAACCGGTGGATCGATTTCTACAAAAACGGCAAAGTACATCAGGGCATGCTGGGCGCTGATACGACGGTCCAAGGGATCAAGTTCAAGGCCGGCACCGAGCTATTTTTTTATGAAAATGGCCAGCTTAAAAAAGCGTTCTTGCTTGACCAGACCATTATTCAGGGAAAAATGTTCCCGGCCGAGACAAGAGTGGAGTTTGATAAAAGAGGCAAACTTTTGACTAATCCGCCCAAAGAGGCAAGCGACGTCACGGACGATTTCATCTTACCCTATAAAACAATCCAGGGGATCAAGTTCTGGACCTCCCCACCGGTGCACTACTTTAAGAACGGCAAGGTGGACATGGGAATGCTGGCCGCCGACACCGTGATCCAGGAGATCAAGTTCAAGGGCGGCCTGCCGGTCATGTTCCACGAGAACGGCAAGGTCAAGATCGGAAGCCTGGCCGCCGACACTAAGATCCAGGGGATCAAATTCCAGGCCATGCGCGGGCACCTCCAATTACACGAGAACGGCAAGGTCGCGCAGGGGGTTTTGGCCGCCGATGCCGCGATCTCGGGGATCAAGCTTAAAGCCGGTTCGGTTGTGCAACTGCACAAGAACGGGAGATTTGCCGCCGCCGACCTGACCGACGACACGACCGTCCAGGGGACCAAGCTCAAGGCCGGCTCTTTTCTCCTCTTATATGAGAACGGCAAGATCGAAGGCCTGATCCCGGCGGCCGAAATTGTCATACAGGGCACCACTTTCCCGGCAGGCTCGAAGATAAAATTCCGGAAAAACGGCAACTTTGAGAAAGTTCTTCTGGGGGGGAACGCCGTTATCCAGGGGAGAGCGTTTTTCGCCGGCAGTGAAGTCCAATTCGACGATAAAGGGAAACGGCTGACCTATTAGAGCCGGACGATCCGGCCCTTGGACGGCGGCAAATAAAGGGGAGGTAAAATGATCGGAGCAGTTACGGCCGGCAGGAATGTCGGCGCAGTGTGGGCCGCGCAGGTTGACACGCCGTCCTCCCCCGACGCCGGCACCGCGCGGGAGATCGCCTTTGACCCGACCGCCAGGATCGAGCGCTTCCCCGACGGCAAGATCAAAAACGGCCTGCTCAAGGCCGATACCGCCGTTCAGGGGATCACCTACAAAGCGGACACCAGGATATATTTTTACCCCGACGGCAGCGTGGAGAGCGGCCGGCCGGCCGCCGAGACGGCCGTACAGGGCGCCGTTTACAAAGCCGGGGAGCCGCTCTGGTTCGACCCGGCCGGGAAGGTCTCGATCGGCAAATTGGCCGCCGCTACTGTGATCCAAGGGATAAAATTCGAGAGCGGCACGACCATTTACTTCCGCCACGGCCTGCTCTGGGAGGCCGACCTGCCGGCCGACACCCTGATCCAAGGGAAACATTATCACGGAACGGTAACCTTTCAAAACAGCGCCCGGGACGATCGCTGGGACTATATAAACCAACTTAGCCCCGGTTTGAGCCTCCCACCCGATGTTTTTGCCCCCCCGGCGGCTGACGGCAAGGCGACTGCCGACGTCGTGATCAAAGGGGTCAGGTTCCGGGGCGATTTGGAGGTCGTTTACCATAAGAACAGAAAAGTAAGATCAGGCGTCCTGGCGGCCGACACCACGATCCAGGGACTAACATTCAAAGCGAACACAAAGATCGAGTTCTACGAGAACGGGACGGTGAACTTTGGCTGTCTGGCGACCGGCGCCAATATTCACGGCACTATTTATAAGGCCGGTTACAATGTCGGTTTTCATGAAAACGGCAGGATCGCTTTCGGCACCCTGGCGGTCGCTACCCCGATCCAGGGGGCGGTGTTCAGCGCCGGCTCACCCGTTACCTACGACCTGCACGGCAAGCTGATACCGGAGCTGCCGCAAACCCGCACCCAAAGCGGCGTCTTTTATTTCAGGGACGGGACGGAACGCCATTATGGTGACGGCAGACTGGAGGGAGGGACCCTGGCGATCAACCACACCGTCAACGGCCATGTCTTCAAGGCCGGGACAAAAGTCCACTTTGATCTCTATCCCAACGTTTTTTCCGCCGGGACGCTGGCTGCTGAAGCCATGATCGACGGGGTCAAATACGCGGCCGGCGCTGAGATCGTCTTCTATGAAGATACCGGCAAAGTCAGGGCGGCGCTTTTGCCGGCCGACACCGCCATTGCGGGAGTCGTTTACAAGGCCGGAACGGCGGTCTATTTCGATCAGGACGGCTCTTTGAACAGAATAAAACTGAAAGCCGACACCGTCATCCAAGGGATCAAGTTCAAGGCAGATACCCCGGTGAAATTCCATTCGTCCCAAACGAATCGGCCTGAATGGGGAACATTAGCCGAAGACACTAAGATCAAAGGCATTCTATATAAGGGCGGGACAGACATCGCTTTTTCCGACTGGCTTCACGGCAAAGGAATGGTGGCCGGCGGCACGCTCGGAGCAGACGCACCCATCAAGGGAACGATTTACCCGGCTGGTTCTAAAGTTTTCTTTGGGCACGGCCAATTAACTGAAGTGGACCTGTCGGGCGACGCCGCGATCGAAGGCGTGCTCTATAAGGCCGGCACCAAAGCCGAATTCAGAGGCGGCAAGATAAGCAAGGCCAGACTGTCAGCCGATACTATCATCCAAGGGAAAATTTTTGGCAGTAATTATACCCCATATACCGAGGTGGAATTTTACGGCAACGGCAACGTCAAATCCGGATGCCTCGCCGTTCCCGCGACAATTGACGGATTCCCACTCGCGGGCGGCAATACCAGTTTTCACGAAAACGGCAAACTTAAAAAAGGGTTCCTGGGCCCCAAGTTTACCATCGACGGCGTCACTTATAAAGCCGATGAAAGGATCAATTTTCATCCAAACGGCAAGGTCGCGGAAGGTTTTCTGGCGGCCGCGGCCACGGTCCAGGGCCGCTTTTATGAAGCCGGGCAAACGGTGCGGTTCGACGAAAAAGGGGAGCTGCTGATCGAAGCGGAACCTAACCCGGCCGTCGAAGAGGCCAAAAAGCCCCTGTCAGGACTTGACCTGACGGCTGACACAAAGATCGAAGGAATTACTTTTAAAGCCGGGACTCGTGTCTCATTTATTAAGGGCCGCGTCCAGCATGGCACGCTGGCCGCCGACACCACTCTTAATGGAATTACTTATAAAGCAGGCTCCTGGATCATCTTCAATCACCGGGGAAACGTTTTTATGGGAACCCTGGCCGCCGACACCGTCCTGCAAGACATCCCTTATCAAAAAGGCAAGGAGATACTCCTCAATGACGACGGAACAGTGAGCGAAGGAACTCTGGCCGCCAATTTTACCAGCGGAAGCGCAACTTATAAGGCCGGGAAAACAGTCGGGGTCGATCGCGGCAAAATATATTCCGGCTCTTTGGCTGTCGGCGCAACTATCGGGGGAATATTCTACAAAGCGGGCACCAGCGTGACATTTGACCGGTCCGGCAGGCTCCTGTCAGTGGTCCCTTCTGAAAATATCCTTATCCAAGGGATAACTTTTAAGGCTTTCGAAACAGTGTCTTTCCACGACAACGGCAAAGTCGCGCATGGCAAATTGGCCACTCTCACCATGATCGACGGGATACTCTTTCTTGATACATACACCAGATTCCATAAGAACGGCAAGGTCGCGGACGGGGTTGTCGCGGCAGAGATGACCATTCAAGGCCAAAAGTTCAGGGAAAAACAATCGGTCTGGTTCGACGAAAGCGGTAAGGCCAGAAAATAGATCCTGATGATCCGGCCCCGCCCGCGGCGGGCGGGCGCGCCCGGTTTCCCTAGATGCGGATAATTTGCCCTCTTTCGGCGCCGACGGAGATGAGGGTGACGCGCGCTTCGGCGAGTTCCGCCAGCTTGTCGAGGTATTTTTTGGCGTTGGCCGGCAGCTGCGAGTAGTCGGTTAACTTCGAGATATCCTGGCGCCAGCCGGGCAGTTCTTCATAAACCGGCCGGCAGCCCTCCAGCCGCGCGATGTCGGTCGGGAAATCCCTGATCACTTGACCTTCTTTTTCGTAGGCCGCGCAGACCTTGATCTTCTCGAACGAATCGAGGACGTCCATCTTGGTGATCGCCAGTTGAGTCAGACCGTTGACGTTGGCCGCGTGGCGCATGACGACGCCGTCGAACCAGCCGCAGCGCCGCGGCCGCCCGGTCGTCGTGCCGTATTCCCCCCCCCGCTCGCGCAGCTCATCGCCAACCCCGCCGGCGATCTCGGTCGGGAACGGCCCGCCGCCGACCCGGGTGACGTAGGCCTTGACCACGCCGATCACTTCGTCGATCTCCTGCGGCCCGAAACCGGCGCCGCAGCAGGCGCCGCCGGAGACCGGATTTGACGAAGTGACGTAGGGATAGGTGCCGTGGTCGACGTCGAGCATCGTCCCCTGCGCCCCCTCCATCAGGATCCGCTTATTGACCGAGATCGCCTCGTTGACGACGACCGACGATTCTTCGGCCACGTACTCCTTGAGCAGGCCGAAATAGCCAAGGTACTCCTTCCGTATCTCTTCCAGATCATAAGCGACGTCCATTTTATAGAAACTGTTGAGCAGGAACGATTTCTCTTTGAGGTTCCATTCCAGCTTCTGCCGGAAAACTTCCGGGTGGAGGAAATCGCCGACGCGGATGCCGCGGCGGTTGAACTTGTCGACATAGCAGGGGCCGATCCCCCGGTTAGTGGTGCCGATCCGGCCGGCCTCGTGGGTCTGCTCCTGCGCCGCATCGAGATCGCGGTGATACGGGAAGATGACGTGGGCCTGGGAGGAAATTTTAAGGTTGTTCAACGAAAAGCCCGCTTCCTTGAGCGACTTGATCTCGCCGAGCAGGCCGGCCAGGTCGAGGACGACGCCGTTGCCGATGACGCAGGTGACGTTGGGATAAAAGATGCCGGAAGGGACCAGGTGGAGCTTGAACGTTCTCTCCTTGATGACGACGGTGTGGCCGGCGTTGTTGCCGCCCTGGTAGCGGACGACCATGTCCATGTCGCGGGCGAGGAGATCGGTGATCTTCCCTTTCCCCTCGTCGCCCCACTGTGTGCCGACAATTACGGTTACAGACATTTGATCTTCAACTCCTTCAGCTGGCGCGGGTCGACAGTATCCGGCGCCCCGGAGAGCGGGCAGAGAGCGGCTTGCGTCTTGGGGAAGGCGATCACGTCGCGGATCGACTCCATACCCGCCAGCAGCATAACTAATCTATCTAAACCTAAAGCGATCCCGCCGTGCGGCGGCGCGCCGTACTCGAGCGCCTCGAGGAAAAAGCCGAAGCGCCGTTTGGTCTCTTCTTCACTAAGATTTAAAAGCTTGAATATTTTCGCCTGAACGTCGGGCCGGTGGACCCTGATCGAGCCGCCGCCGATCTCGGTGCCGTTGAGAATGAAATCGTAAGCCTGCGCCTTGATCGAGGCCGGATCTTTGAGGAACCGCTCTTCGATGCCGTCCCAGCTGCCGTGCGGCGCGGTGAAGGGGTGGTGGTTGGAGACCCAGCGCTTCTCCGTTTCGCTGTACTCGAGGAGCGGGAAACCGGTCACCCAGAGGAAATGAAAACTGTTCCGGTCGATCAAATTCAATTTCTCGCCGAGCTTCAGCCGAAGCTCACCTAAAACCTGATGGACGACTTTCGGCTGGTCGGCGGCAAAGATGAGGACGTCGCCCGTCTCCCCTCTCATCCGCTCAACGATGGCGTTAACCTCTTCGGGCTTGAAGAATTTGGCGATCGGCGACTTGAGCCCCTCGGCCGAGATGGCGATCCAGGCCATCCCTTTGGCGCCGAAACTTTTGGCCGCCGCCTCGAGACCGTCGAGCTCGGAACGGGAGAACTTTGCTCCGCCCTTGATGTTGATCCCCTTGACCATGGGGGCCTCGCGGAAGACCTTGAATTCGACGGCGCGGGTCAGGCCGGTCAGATCGGCCAGCTCGAGGCCGAAGCGGGTGTCGGGCTTGTCGGTGCCGAAGCGGCCCATCGCCTCTTCCCAGGTCAGCCGCGGGAAGGGGAGAGAAATTCTGGGGATGAGTTTGCCCCGGTACAGGTCGATATCTTTTTCCAGGGCGTCGAGCGTGTGCTTCATCAGGCTCTCGATCAGGCCGATAATGTCCTCTTCTTCCACGAACGACATCTCAAGGTCGAGCTGGGTGAACTCCGGCTGGCGGTCGGCGCGCAGGTCCTCGTCGCGGAAGCAGCGGACCACCTGGAAATATTTTTCCAGCCCGGCCACCATCAGTATCTGTTTGAACAACTGCGGCGACTGCGGCAGGGCGTAGAACCGGCCCGGGTTGACGCGGCTGGGGACGAGGTAATCGCGCGCCCCCTCCGGCGTCGACTTGGTCAGGAACGGCGTTTCGATCTCGAGGAAACCGTCGTTATCGAGATAATCCGACATCGCTTTGATGACTTTGTGCCGCAGGATCAGGTTTTCGCGCATCTTATCTTTGCGCAGGTCGATGTAGCGGTACTTGAGGCGGACCATCTCGTCCGGTTCGGTCCGCGCGTCGGCCACCTCGATCGGCGGGGTCTTCGCCGCGTTGAGGATCTCGAGCTTTTCCGCGGCGATCTCGACCTCGCCGGTCGGCAATTCTTTATTGACCGTTCCGGGCGACCGTTCGACGACCTTCCCCTCGATCGCCACGACATATTCGGCGCGCAGCTGCGAGGCCTGGATGTGCAGGTCGACATGCTTGCTGGCAAAGACGGCCTGGACGAGGCCGGAGCGGTCGCGCAGGTCGATGAAGATCAGGCCGCCGTGGTCGCGGCGGCGGTGGACCCAGCCGTTGACGATGACCGTCTGGCCGACCTGCGCGGCCCTGATCGCGCCGCAATCGTGGGTGCGTTTGAGCATATGTGAAATTATAACATGAGAGGGGCAACTAGTGCGGCCCAATGTCCAAAGTCAGGTGAATACGGCCCTTAGTGTCTTGGTGCCTTGGTGGTAAAAATCCGGAAAAGGGAATTTACCACCAAGACACTAAGGCGCCAAGTTCACTAAGGAGCAAACCTTATGATATACTTTCATTATGACACTTAAAAAAGCGTTCCTGGCGCTCTTTTTGCTTGCGATCGGGGCCAGCCTCTCCTCCTGCGTCCAGCCGTCGCCGCCGGACGTTAAATATGTGGATCACTCCATCGGCCGGGTGACGGCCGACGGTTTTGAAGTGAACTTCAACTTTGAGGCGGCCAACCCCAATCCGCTCCAGCTCGACGTCAGCGGCTATTCGTATAAAGTCTTCATCAACGATAAAGAGCTTGCCTCGGCCGACCAGAAAGGGTTCAGCCTCCCCGCCTCCGGCAAGACGAAGTTCACCGTGCCGGCCTTTATCCGCTACGACCAGCTGTTCGGCACCGTTCTCTCGCTGGTCGAGCGGCTGGCCAGGGGCGAGAAGACGATCGATTACCGGGTCGAAGGGACGGTCAGCGCGGGCGTGCTCGGCCTGACGGTCAGTTCGCCGCTCAAGGCCGCGGGGAAGATACCGATCCCGAAAAATATCCAATTTTGAACTTAAAGGAGAATAACGATGTGGCGCGGCGTTATTGAAGAATACCGTGAATATCTGCCGGTGACCGACGAGACCCCCGTCGTCACCTTCGGCGAGGGGAACACGCCGCTGATCAAGGCGAACCATCTCTCGCGGCTGACCGGCTGCCAGGTCTACCTGAAATACGAGGGGACGAACCCGACCGGCTCGTTCAAGGACCGCGGCATGACGCTGGCGATCAGCAAGGCGAAAGAGAACGGCAGCAAAGCGGTCATCTGCGCCTCGACCGGCAACACCTCGGCTTCCGCCGCCGCCTACGCCGCCCGCGCCGGGATGGACTGCATCGTCATCATCCCCAAAGGGAAGATCGCTTTAGGCAAACTTTCACAGGCGATCATGCACGGGGCGAAGGTCTTTGAGGTCGACGGCAACTTCGACCAGGCGCTGGCGCTGGTGCGCGAGCTCGGCGACAAGTACCCGGTCGAGATCGTCAACTCGATCAATCCGTTCCGGATCGAAGGGCAGAAGAGCGGCGCCTTCGAGATCTGCGACCAGCTCGGCGCCGTCCCCGACTATCACGCGATCCCCGTCGGCAACGCCGGCAACATCACCGCCTACTGGAAGGGGTACAAGGAATACCGCGCCCTGGGCAAAATCTCGTCGCTCCCCAAGATGATCGGCTTTCAGGCCGAAGGGGCGGCGCCGATCGTGCGCGGCCACAAGATCGACAACCCGGAGACGCTGGCGACCGCCATCCGGATCGGCAACCCGGCGAGCTGGAAGAGCGCCGAAGCGGCCGCGGAGGAATCGGGCGGCTCGATCAGCATCGTGACCGACGGCGAGATCGTCGAGGCGTACAAACTGATCGCCGGCAAAGAGGGCGTCTTCTGCGAGCCGGCCTCGGCCGCCTCGGTGGCCGGCGTCATCAAACAGGTGAAAGCCGGGAACGTCCCCGAAGGCGCGGTCGTCGTCTGCGTCCTGACCGGCCACGGGCTGAAAGACCCCGACAACGCGATCATGTTCGGCGTCAAACCGGAATTCATACCGTGCCGCCTCGACGCGGTCGTCAAAAAGCTTGGCTACTAGGCTGGCGCAGCCCTCATCCGCTGGCCCTATACCGGCCCCCTTCTCCCAGTGGGAGAAGGGAAATTACAAAAACCTTTCAGGTATTACCCTCTCCCTTTGGGAGAGGGGGGAGTGTTAAGTGCCAGCGGGTGAGGGAAAAAGCAGAGTTTCGCTTGTTGAGTGTTCCGATTACGATCTACCTTCTGTTGATACAGCGATCCAGCAAAGTTTTGACAACCTCGGCGGCCTCGCGCGGTTCGTCAAGCCGGGCCAGACCGTCCTGATCAAGCCGAACGCGCTCCTCGGCGCCTCGCCCGAGCACGCCGTGACCACCCACCCCGCCATCATCTCCGCCGTAATCAAAGCGGTCATCAAAGCCGGGGCGGCCGCGCTCGTCGGCGACAGTCCCGGCAACGCTTACGCCAACGCCGAAAAGACGATGAGCGAAACCGGGATCAAGGCGGCGGCGGAAGCGGCGGGCGGCAAGATGGTCTATTTCCAGACCGAAGGGGTGGCCCGGCTCAAGAGCCCGAGCGGCGGAACGAAGCTGCCGCTGATCCCGATCGCCAGACCGGTGCTCGACGCCGATGCCGTCATCAACCTCGCCAAACTGAAGACGCACGGCCTGACGCTCTACACCGGCGCGATCAAGAACATGTTCGGGTCGGTGCCGGGCTTCAACAAGACGCTCTTCCATCTCAACTGCCAGAACCCGCGCGACTTTGCCGCCGCCATCGTTGACGTCTATGAGCTGACGAAACCGGAGCTGAACATCATCGACGCGGTCGTCGGGATGGAAGGCCGGGGGCCGAGCGGCGGAGCGCCCCGCCGGCTGGGCGTTATCATCGCTTCCGCCGACGGCGTGGCGGCGGATGCCGTCGGCTCATACCTGATGGGCTACGAGCCGCTGGAGATCGGCACGACGGCGCTCGCTTACCGGAGAGGGCTGGGCGAAGCGCGTCTGGAAAAGATCGAGGTCGTTGGCGGGTCATTAGAAGCGGTCAGGCAGGCGGACTGGCGGCGGCCCAGGAACTTGAGCCGGCTGGCCCAGTATCTGCCGCCCGCCCTCTTCCGTTTCCTGGCCGGGCTGGTCAGCATCAGGCCGGTGATCGACCAGTCAAAATGCACGCGCTGCCGGGTCTGCCTGAAGAACTGCCCGGCCAAGACGATCCATTATGATAAAGAGAGGAATAAAGTCGAGATCGACCACTCAAACTGCATCTACTGTTTCTGCTGCCACGAGCTCTGCCCCTATAAAGCGATCGCGCTGAAAAAATCGCGGCTGGCGAAATTGCTGGGGCTGTAGGCGGCTTGCGTTCCTGACAACCTTAATATATAATTCAAACCATCAAAGCCACAGGAGGTCAATCATGGAACTGAAGAAAAGCTTGGTGCTCGTCTGTTCGTTAACCCTGGCCGCTTCGGCCGCGCTGGCAATGGGCTCGGCCCCGTCGGACGAGGACATCTTCAAGGGGACCGGAACGACGATGAAGCCGACCAACACGATCACCAGCCTGGTCAAGATCACCAAGGTCAACCAGAACGTTTATCCCAAGGTCTCGCCCAACGGCGAAGTGATCTTCCAGTCGATCTCGCCCGACAAGGACAAAAAGACCGACGACCAGGGGAACCCGGTCAATCCCGGCAGTTTCAACCTCTTCGTCACCAACGGCTATTCCTTCCGCACCGTCACCAACGACAAGAGCAACAACGAGAACCCCAGCTTCGTCAGCAACTCGAAAGTGATCTTCAATTCGGACCGGCTGGGCGGCGAAAAGATCTGGATCGGCGAAGCTTCCGGCAAGGGGGGGATCATCCAGCTGACCTCGGGCGCCTTAAGCGACCTGATGCCCGACGTCTCGCCAGACGGGAAAAAAGTCGTCTATTGTTCGTTCACCAAGCCCTACACCCAGCCGCTCTCGCTGACCGACTACGGCGCGCGCTGGAAGGTCTTTGCCGCCTGGGGCGAGATGCCCGCCATCTGGATGGTGGACATCGACGGCCGCAACCTGACCCAGTTCTACGAAGGGATCAGGCCGGTCTGGTCGCCGGACGGCAAAAAGCTCGCTTTCTACAAGCAGACGGGGAAGAACTACCAGATCTGGCTGATGGACGCCGACGGCTCCAACCAGACGCAGATCACCAACGGCGATTACAACAGCATCGAACCGGCCTGGACGCCGGACGGGCGGCTGGTCTTTTGCTCGAACCAGGCGGGGAATTACGACATCTGGAGCATCAAGGCGGACGGCACCGAGCTGACGCAGTTGACCGCGCAGGATTGTTATGACGGCGCCCCCGCCTGCTCGCCCGACGGCAAATACGTTTATTTCCATTCCTTTCTGGGCGGCGACTGGAACATCTGGCGGATGGAGCTGGCGCAGCCTTTTATAGTCACCCCGCCGCCGCCGCCGCCGCCGCCGGCCGCGGCCGCGCCGGAAGTTGCGCCCGCGCCAGAGGTGGTCGAAGAACAGACCCCCGCCCCCGCGAAACCGAAGCCCAAACCGAAGCCGGGCAAAGGACGTTAGACCGCGCGGTCTGTTCTTGCTTGAGGAAGGCTACGAAGGCCCGTGAAGGCCCAAGAAGTGATCGAGGGCTTAGGGCGATGAAGGCAATGAAGACATAGGGCTATGAAGATATGGCCCAAAACGCCCCGAGCCTTTTTCTGCCATATCAGCCTTCAGCCTTCAAACACCTCACGGGCCTTCATGGGCCTTTAATCGCCTTTCCCTATAAACCCGATTCTCGCTTTCGGTTTCTTTTCGTAAGCGATCATCTTTTCGATCGCTCTGATGATCAGCCCGATCTCGGCGTCGTGCCGGTCAACTTTGCCTTTAAGCTCGCGGAAGAGATAAGTCAGGTCTTTGTTCGCGGCGAGAACATGCCGGAGCCGGGTAAAAGCACGCATGACTTGGATATTGATAAAGACAGCGCGCTCGCTGCGCAAAACCGAAGAAAGCATGGCGACGCCGTTCTCGGTAAAAACATAGGGCAGATATTTAGAATGCCGGGTAGTGTAAATTCTTCTGTGTAAATGGGATAGATAGTGTAAACTGATTCTGTCCTATTGATGTATACAGGAGGATTTAAAATGGTG
>JAFGHC010000034.1 GCA_016939335.1 Candidatus Saganbacteria bacterium | reverse complement strand
CTCCAGTCTCGCCCGTCGGGCCGATTGGTCCGGTCGCGCCCGTCACTCCAATGCCGCCCGTTCCGCCGGTCCCGCCTGTGCCGCCGGTGCCGCCACCGGTCGCGGTAACGGTCAGCGTCACGTTCCCGGTCCCGTCGCCTTCATCGCCAAAGACCGCGATGCCGGAGCCGGCAATGATCTTTTTGACGAAATTGCCAGACACGACTTTGGCGTTGGTGATCGTCGCGTTGGCAATGCTTTCATTGACGATCGAGCCGCTCTCGACCGACGCGGCCTTGAACGCGTAGCCGACCGAAACGACCGGCGTGCGGGGGGAGAAAGTTTCCGAACCGATCGAAATCGAGATGTAAGCGGCGGGATTGCTAAAAACGGCGGGGCTGATCGCCGTCGTTTCGCCGAGCAGGACGCTGAAGACCCCCTGGCTATCGGGCGTTAGCGTGTGGTTTTCCGGCCCCCACAGCAGGGTGCCGTCATTGGCTGCGTCGTAAATCCTGAAAACGATGGTTTGGGAAGTGGTGATGGCGGTGCCGGAGGCGTTGGTCAATCTGCCTTCGTAAGAAATTTTTCCGGGAATGGCGCCCCAGAGCAAAGTCACCCATGTCACGGCAAAACAAATTGCCAGGGGCACTTTGTAAGATTTCATACTTGCCCGCTCGCCCCCGAATTAATCATTTCGGCTTGCGAACCTTAAGCTTTTTTCTTGGCCAGGACTTCCTCATAAATGGCCTCGACCTGTTTGACGATCGTCCGCCAGTTGTACTTGGTCTCGACCAGCTGCCTCCCCCGCCGCCCCATCGCCCTGGCCCGTTCCGGATCGGCCAGCAGCGAATTGATCGCCCCGGCCAGCGCTTCGGGGTCCTGCTTCGGCACCAGCAAGCCCGACTGTCCCGGCTCCATCACCGCGTTCGGGCCGGGAATGTCGGAAGCGATCACCGCCGTGTAATTGGCCATCGCCTCCAGCTGGACGATGCCGAACGCCTCCAGCCGGTTGATCGACGGGAAAACATAGGCAAGCGAAGTGTAATAAAGCTCGACCAGCTGCTCGAACGTCGCCGTGCCGAGGAAAGTGATCGACGGACCGATGCCGAACCGGGTGACCAGGTCGAGGATGTGCGCCTTCTCTTCTCCGTCGCCGCAGATGATCAATTTAGCGCCGGGAAATTTCTCCAGGACGCGCGGCATCGCCTTGACCAGGTAATCACAGCCCTTGTTCCCCGCCAGGCGGCCCAGGAAGAGAAGCTGCCGGGGGTCCTTCTTGTCCGGGGTCAGGCCGAGCTTCTTTTGCGTTTCATCGACCTTGTCGTAAAAGTAGCCGATCGGTATGGACCGGCGCGGCAGATGTTTCAGCACCGGCGAAGTCTCGGCATAGGTCTCGGTCGTATTGTAAACAGCGTCCGCTTTGCCCAGCAAGGCCCGCGCGTAAACGTTATTGCCCCCTTCAAAGAGCGGCACCGACCAGGACGGCACCGGCACGCCGAAATATTTTTCGGAGATCGTCACGTCGCAATGGTAGGTGACGACCAGCGGCTGTTTGATCTTGCCGGCGACCGAGCGCAGGAAACTGAAAGCGGGCACATGGACGTGGACGATGTCGAAGCCGTCGAGCAGCTTCGGGCTGAACTGGTTGCTGACCGGCAGGTAGCCGAACAGATCGACGGCGTCAAGACGGATGACCTTGATCCCCTCGGGCAGAGTTTCGTGGGCCGGGGCGTTCTTGGCTTTCGGCAGATTGTTGGTGATGACGGTGACGGAGTGGCCCTGCTGGACAAGAACGGTCGAGAGATCGCGCACATATTTTTCGGTGCCGCCGGTGTGAGGATAAAAATACGGGGACAGCATCACAATTTTCATCAAAAATTTACCTCCTGACGGATCGGCAACTACCGGCTGCCGGCCAACTTCCTTTTATTCACCAATTCTGAATATAAATTCAGCCAAAAATAACGGTCCAGCCCCAGTGAAAAGGATGGTAGCATATAAGGCCAGCGCATGCAAGAAGAACATACGCTTTCCCGCCCCTCCCGGCCGCCGGGATTGAACAGGCAGGGGGAGACGCGCCGGCCATCGGGCAGGAGCGTCAGCGTGGTCTCGCGCGCCCGGCAGCGCGGCAGCAGCGTCGAGTTCCCGCCGGCGCGGACAAACTCAAGCGCGGCCAGGTTGGCCAGGACGCGGCGGCGGCGGGCGAAGTATTTGATCTGGTCGAGGGTGCGCGGCTCGAAACCCTGCGTGCCGAAAAAATCGTAGACCGGGTTCAAGTAAAGCGGGACCTCGAGTTTTTCCGCCAGTTCGACCATCTCGGGCAGGAAACGGACGCTGTCGCGGGTCAGGGTGAACTGGATGAGCGGCCGCTCGCCCAGTTCGCGCGCCCGCTTGAGGCCGGCCAGCACCGCGCCAAAGCATTCGACGCCGCGGCTCCGGTCATGCCCCTCGGCGCTCGGGTAATCGAGCGAAAAATGGAGGCGGCCGGCCAGCCCGGCCAGCTCGCGCGCCCGCTCCTCATACAGCAGGCCGTTGGTCGTCAGCACCGTCGGCAAACCGAACGCCTTGGCCCGGGCGAGGATCTCCGGCAGGTCGGCGCGCAGGAGCGGCTCGCCGCCGGTAATGTTGAGCAGCCTGATCCCGGCTTTTTTCAGCGGGGCGAGGTCGTACGGTTTTTCCTCGATCGCCCGGTAAGCTTCATTCGACCAGCAGGCGCAGAATTCGCAGGCGTCGTTGCAGCGCAGGGTGACAAAGTAATGACAGACTTTGAGAGTCATGAACATAGTATAACAAAGCGGTCAGAAACTCTAAATACTAAATACTAAATTCTAAATTCTAAATACTAAACAATGACCAAAATGCTAATTACCTAATGATCAAACTGTAATAATTGGAACTGGGTGACGGAATTCCGCCGTTCCTATTAACTAACGACTAACAACTATTTGCCATTATAATAGCCAATTCTCCCTTTGTTGTAAGTTGTAGGCCCCGAAGGGGCCGTGTTGTAGTGAAACGTGTTGTTAGTTAATCAGCCTGGCAATAAAATTGCTACAAAAATGGATGGTTCAAGCTGCAAAAGGATGGCAACAATGACAACGAAATTTGATCTTGAGGAAAGGACCATGCTATTCGCTAAGAATGTTAACGCCTTTGCAAGAAATTTACCGAAAGACTTTATTACTTATGAAAACTCTAAACAGTTAATCCGTTCCGCCGGATCGGTCGCAGCCAATTATATAGAAGCCAATGAAGCATTGAGCAGAAAAGATTTCATTATGAGGATCAAGATTTGCCGAAAAGAAGCAAAAGAAAGCTGCCTCTGGCTCAACCTTATTCAACCACCGGACAATTACTTAAATGAGGGAACCCGGCTATTAGACGAGGCGTCCCAACTTATGAAGATATTTGGAGCAATACTGGCTAAACTTGGGGAAGCAAAATTCTAAACTCTAAATGCTAAATACTAAATCCCGATGACATTAAGAATATTCGGATATGTAATATCGGGATCCCGACATTACATATCAAATATATTAATGCCGTCGGGACAATACCAAAATACTAATGCTCAAATGACCAAAACAAAGCGGTTTTGGTCATTGGTATTTCGGTCATTCGAATTTGTTTAGCATTTAGAGTTTAGTATTTAGTATTTCCCCCAATCTCACACCGTCTTAAACTTCGGAAGAAAAACGCCGGCGACGCCGGTCAGCAGGACCAGGCCGCCGAGCAGCGCGAGCGCCGTCACGACTCCCCAGCCGTCAGCGATGAGGCCAAAAGCCACCACCGGCAGGGTGAAAGCCGAATTGACCAGCATGTTCTGCACGCCGAAGACCCGCCCGCGGATCTGCCGCGGCACCCGGTGCTGCATGATCGTCTGGATCGAAGAGGTGATGTAGATATTGCCGACGCCGAGCAGGATGATGAGGCCGAGCGCGAGCGGCAGGTCCGTGATAAAGGCCAGGCCGATCAGCAGCGCGCCGGAACCGAGGAAGCTGCTGACGACGATCGTCCCGAGTTTCAGGTAATGGCGCAGCCGCTCCAGCGTGAACATGCCGGCCAGCATGCCAAAGCCGATCGCAATGATCAAATAACCGAAATTGCGCTCGCCGATCCTTAAGACCTCGCTGGCGTAAGAGATCGCCAGCACCGAAAGCGTCGCCACGGCCGCGGCGGCCACGAAGAGCTTGAACAGCGAATAGCGCACGACCTGGTTGCGTCTGATGAATTCAAAGCCGGTCCTGATGTCGGCCAGCACGTGGCTTTTGGCCGGCGACTGTTCTCTCGGCTTGATCGGAATGAGCAAGATCGCCGCCGCGGAAACAAAATACAGGACGGCGGAAACCACCAAAGTCTTATTTTCGTTGAGCAGGTTGACGATCGGCGCGCCCAGGCCCAGGCCGACCACCGACGACACCATCCAGGTGATCATGAAGAGCGAATTGGCGACGATCAGGTTGTGCTTTTCCACCAGTTCGGGGATCGACGAAGTCTCGGCCGGGGCAAAGAACTGCGCCGCGCTGTAGACCAGCAGGCTGACCAGGAAGATCAGCAGGAGCGACTTGGTGATCAGCGGAATGATCAGCAGGATGAGCAGGCCGCGAATCAAGTCGCTGATGACCAGTATCCCTTTGCGGTCGAGCCGGTCGGCCACGACGCCGGCCCAGGGGCCGATCACGACCGAGGGAATGCCGAAGGCGAGCAGCGGCAGGGAAACGCCGAAACTCGAGCGGGTCGCCTGATAGACGATGACCATCAGGACGTAAACGAAGATCCGATCCGCCAGCTGCGAGGTCAGCTGGCCGGTCCAGAGGAGCATGAAGCCGAAATTCGTAAAGACCGCCCGGAACCCGGTGCTGACCTGTTTCGGGAATAAATGTTTGCCGCCCGTCACCATGACCGCAGATCGACCCCCGTGTGCTCGCTCAGGGCGTATTTCGGTTCGCTCCCTTCGCGATAGATCCCTTCCAGCCGGAGGAAAGCTTTTTCGAACCGCAGCGCCAGCTTGCGCGGATCGACCTTCTGTTTCAGGGTCAGCAGCGCCTTGAGCAGCAGGTCGAACAGCTCCGGATGCTGCTGGCCCTCGACCGTCCCGGCGCTGACCAGTTTCAATAAATAGAGGCCGACCCGCAAAGTTTCCGGGCCGTCGCGCAGCGACTGGAACGATTCCAGCACTTCGCACTGGGAAATGATGTCGAGCGAGCGCCCCCGGGCGATCAGCAGGTCGGCGTAAGTAAAAGTTTCGATCCGCCCGCCCAGGCGCGACGGCACCCGCCGGGCGCTTTTGGCGACGACCCTGATCTTGCCGTGTTCGCGGCTGAAGAGCGTCACCAGCTTGTCCGCCTCGGCGAACGGCGCCGTCTTCAGGCTGATGGCTTTGGCTTTATACGCGGGCATTTTAATTAATGTTATCACAAGCGAAATCTGCGGGCAAATAAGAGGTTCGGGATTCTATACTCCTTCCCGTCAAGAACGATCGCCTATTTAGCGACTCTCGCCTTAACGGCCGCCTGAATTTGTTCGCAACTTAAGGTCGGGGGTGCGGGAACAATTTTTAGGTGAGGTGTTCCCTAAATATTAGGGATACCAGCCGCGGGGGACGGTGCCGGGGGTGGCGCGGGTTTTGGTTCAGCAGGCACTGGGATAACCGCCAATGATATATGAAGTGTGGACCCTTCGCCGCATTGTTCCGGCTTGACATCTAGTGCTTTTAAATAGGGAGCCGCCGCTTCTTCTGACAGACGTATAGGGAGAACGTCTATGAACTGGGGAGTTTCCACATCATCTTTCTTGTCTCTAAAGCCAGGGGCCAAGACAAAGATATTGCAAGCGGCGGCATTTCCTTCAATTGCCACGAGTGCTGGTGCTTCCTCGGATAACTTTTTGATCTCTCCCGCAGCATTTTGCATATATAAGGGTAAGGGAATTTTCGTTTCTATCGCCCCTTTAGTGAAATCGCGAGGTGCAGCCTTTTCTGCCTTTTTTCTGCCAAGATTACTGGCGACTTCTCCTATATTCCTTTGAGTCACCCCGGGATATTTCTTGGGGTTGGCGGCTAATTTTTCTTTCATTTGGTCCAGAATATCGTCCTGGCGGACGCTTTGCGCCGTGACACTGAAGCAAACAATAGATCGCTTTCTGACGTAATCAGCCACTTCGGACCCGGACTTCCCTGCCGATAACTTTTGCAAGGCCTTGTCCGCTATTGTATCAATCTTTTCTTTCTTTGTTTCGCCCGGGCTATCACAACGGCTCCCCTTATTAACATTCCCGGCCGGGGCAGCGCTCACTAACAGGTATGGTGCCGATATTTGCAGGCTCATGTTCTTGCTCCTTTTTGATCGCTTCTTTGACCACAGGTATTTCGGAGGGAAATAACGAAAATTTCACGCAAATTAGGGGCAGGAAATTAGGGACAGAATAGGAAGGGGGAACCGGTTATAAGTTATCGGTTATGGGTTATAAGTTGTAAGCTGATGGCTGTGGTCTTATAGGCAGGCATCAAGTGAATGTTAGCACAAGGGGGAACGGCTGACAAACGCGCAAGGGAACGGGGCATGGCTACGCACGGGGAGGCCGGCGCGGAGCGGCCCCCTTTAACTCGAGGATCAAAGCTTGATAATTTTTCTCACAGAGGCCTCGTCGAGCCCAAAAGATCGATCCTGAATTTTTCCTGAGAGTGTAAAACTAACTGTGTAAACGGGTGAGCCTCATATATCCAGCATCACCCTCCCTTCAAAGATAACAGCAAACTGCGAAAT
>JAFGHC010000033.1 GCA_016939335.1 Candidatus Saganbacteria bacterium | reverse complement strand
CTCCGGGGCGGCGAGGGGTTGGCCGTCAATCTGGAGCTTGGTCAGGTCTTCCGATTCCGCTATCCCGGGATAGATATCCTTCGCCAGCGTGGGGCGAGGCTTAATGACTGATGTATTGACGGGAGCCAAGGTCACCATATTTATTTGCCTCCGTTATAACTCAGAATCCGATTCTCTTTTTGTTGCCGGGGGCGGCGTAGACTTAGTTTTCCGGACATGACGGACCCTGGGCGCTTCCTCCGGCTCCTCCGCCGGTTTTTCGACGGCGGACGGGGCGGGCTTTTCACCTGTTTTTTCTAAGAGAGGGGCCGGGTGCTTTTCGGCGATAACATCAAAAAGGCCTTTGCCGCTGATCAGCTCCCTGCCGGACTGCTCCACGACTATATCGCGGAAACCGGGTTCCGCTTTTTCATTAATGACGATCTTGACAGTGACCTTGCCCGGTTCGGCGGCCGCCTCCGGGAGATCAGGTGTATCGATACCTTTGCCGAAATCGATTTTGAGCGCACTGGCGTCGCGCGGCAGCAGTTTACTGTTCAGCGTGACGGTTCGCCTCTCGCCGACGCTTACGCTGAGGGGAGTGGGAGTGATGGTCAGTTTACATTTTTCGAGCAACGCCTTAACATCGCTCACCTTCAGATTCTTGAGCGCGAGCGCCTCGGGGAGCTGGCCGTAAGTGGCAGGGGCGTACCAGGTGTAGTGGGTTTTGCAATAAGCGCCGTAACTCATCCCCTGCCGCCAGGTCATCAGAGACTCCAGCGAGGCGGGCCCCTCTTTTTTGAGCTCGTCCGACATCAGCTTTATCACGCCGAGCTTGGTGAGATCGGGCAGTTTGTTGTAATCATCAAATTTGATCAGGATCCGCTGGGCGATCGCCAGTCTGGTCAGTTCAGCGCTCTTGACCGTCAGGTCGCCGCCGTCGGCGGCAGTGAATTTGATCTCGTCAAGGGAGCACTGGCCGACATTCGCACCGTCCTGCTGCAGCGCGTCGACCACGGCGTAGATGTCGAGCTTGTCAAGGACAATCGGTTCGCTGTCGGCCGCCGGAGCCGGCGATTTACCGCGCCGGGTGTCCCAGCCGCAGCCGCCTGCCGCCAGGGTCAGGCTTGGAACGATCGGACCGAGTGGTGCCACCATAGTTAATTTCCTCCTCTGTGAACTCTATCTATATTATTATCGGTAATTTCCGGCCGAAATTTCAGCCAAATTGTCGAGACTCCCTCTGATCGTCGGCTGTTTTTCCAGCTCCGGCTTGAAGCCCTTCTCCCAGGTGTAAAGGTCCTTGATCTTGCCGCCGGCCAGCGCCGTCTTGCCGAGCATCTCGACCGATTCCGAGCGGGCCAGCTGCTCTTTCGGCCGCAGGCGGTTGCGCTCGATGAAGCTCAACATGCCGGCTTCCTTGGCCGCCTGGACATACTTGGCCCCCCAGTGGTTGGTCGCGATGTCCCAGTACGGCTTGGAGTCGACTTCCGCCAGCTTGAGCTGGTCGAAACGGACCATGATGGCGATCCCTTCGACTTTGTTGATCTTGTTGTTGGGGCGGAAGGTCTTGTCGGGATAACCGAGGACCAGCCCTTCGCGCTGCGCCGCGTCGATGTATTTGGCCGCCCAGAAGTCGGGCTTGACGTCCTTGAACGACTGGCGCGCCCGCCCTTCGGGGAGCTTGATCCCCTTGGCGCGTACGAGCAGAGTGGCCAGCTCGGCGCGGCTCAAGGCGCGGTCCGGCTTGAAGTTGCCGTCGGGGTATCCCTGGACCAGACCGACGGTGGCGTTGTTCTCGATCGGCATCTTGGCCCAGTAGCCGTCGGGGACGTCGGCGAACGAGATCAGGCGGACGATGCGCGCGTCCCGCTGCGCGGAGTTGCCGGCGGCGTCAACGGCCGTGGCCTGCACCAGCTTCTTGCCGTAATTCTGGACCGGCGTTTCGATCGCGAAGCTGCCGTCGGGAGCGACGGCGACGTCAATGCCGTTGACCTTGAGCGAGAGCGGGCCCTTCGGCGCCGGCTCGTCCCCTTCCTTGATCTGGACCCGGCCCTTGACCCTGACATGGTCCTCGTAAATGACCGCTTTGTCTTTCGGCTCGTCGAGCGTGATATTGATCTGCCGCTTCCGCGCTTCGCCCAGGTAGCCGAGCGAGAAGTAATGGGTGGTGTTCTCGCTGATCTGCGAATAGGGATGGTAGGCGTAATTGAACTCGACGCCCGAGACGCGCAGGCCGAGGCCGGCGGTCGGGTCGCTGCCGTCCATGCCGCCGCGCAGCGCCAGGTTGGCGGTCGGCCAGAACTCAAGGCCGAAGTGGGTCGCGCTCGGCCGGGAGAAGTTGTAGTCGTAGTCGGCGGTGCCGTAGAGCCGGCGGCCCTCGGAGGCGGTCAGGGCGTTCTCGTCGCCGATCAGGTTGACCTTGGCGCCGACCTTGAGCGTGTGCTGGATGGCGTCCTCGGCCCCGGAGGCGTAGGTGATCTTCCCCATTGAGCCGGGCAGGGCGTTCTGCAGATTGGCGCCCACCATCACGTAAGGATTGACCGGGTAGAGGACGCCGAGGTCGAGGTCATAGCCGGTCCCGTTCGCCTCGTTCGAGCCGCCCCCGCCGCTCAAACTGAAGTACTTCAGATTGGCGCCGATCAGGATGTCCTGATCGAGCTTGATGATGCCGAGTTCGTTCAAGTAAGTGCCGTAGGAGAGGAACATGACGTTGCTTCCCCAGCGGCCGCTCCCCAGCGACGCGCCGCTCGCGTCGGTCAGGGGGATGCCGTCGAGCGCGGAGCCGATGTAGCCGGCGCCGATCGCCGACTTCTCGCCGTAGGGATAGACGCCGCCGACCACGACGTAGCTGACGTCGCCCATCAGCGAGGCGTACATGCTGGTCAGTTTCGGGCTGGCGGAGCGGGCCAGGCCGGCCGGGTTGGTGAAAATGGCGTCGCCGTCCTCGGCCACCGCGGTGTAGGCCTTCCCCATGCCGAGCGGGCGGGCGCCGACGCCGATCGTCATCGGGTCGGAGAGCGTGCCGGTGTCAGCGCCTGCCGGCGCAATGACAAATGACAAATGGCAAATGACAAATATAATTCCAATTGCCAAAGAGAGGATTTCGTATTTCGTATTTCGTGTTTCGGATTTTGACATTGTTTCCTGCCCCGTATATTTATCGTTAAGTTTTTTCATTGATTTCACCTTTAATGCCTGATGACCAGGAGCTTGCCCCTGGCGATCAGCGACCTGGTGTCCGCGTTAACGATCCTGACGAGATAGGCGCCGTTAGCGGCCAGGCCTCCCTGGAGGTCCCTGCCGTCCCAGGTGATCTGGGTGCCGCCGCCCGTCACGCGATGGGCCAGCCGGGCCGTCATATCATAGATGTAGTAATCGATGTTGCTCGCCCCCTTGGTGTCGGTCAAAGCGATCGTCACCGTTTCCTTGCCCGGATCGAACGGGTTCGGGTAGATGCTCGGCGTATCCGCCCCGCCGCCCGCGTACACCTGGAAGGTGTCGGGGTCGGTGGTGAACGGCTGGACCGTGCCGCTGGCGCTCTGCGCGACGCGGACGGCGACGTCGTACTGGCCGGCGGCGAGCTGCGGGACGACGACCTTGATCTGCGTCTCGCTCCAGGAAAGGATCGTGCCGTTGGCCGAAGTCACGCCGGTCGCTTTATTGGTGAACATCACTATGCTGTTCCCCTGGTACGAGCCGAAAGTATTTCCCTTGACCCAGCTGATCGTCAGGACCGTGCCGACCGGGCCCGACTTCGGCGAGACCGAGATGGTGTTGCCCGAGAGCGGCGGGATGACCTGGCCGAGCTGGGCGGTGATGTCGTCGAGGTACATATAGTTGCTGGTCGTCAGCTTGGTATTGAAGATAAAGTTGTAAGAGATGACCTGGGCCCAGTCGAAGCTGCTGTCGGCGCCGGCGTCGTTGATGGCAAAGTTAGCCCGGTCGATGGTGATCTGGCCGTAGCCGCCGAGGGCCTTCAGCGTGGCGTTGGCGACGGTGCCGTTGACCGTTGTGCCGTCGCTGTCCTTGAGCGAGAAGATCATGTCGTTGTCCGAGCCGTCCCACTTCACGTTCATGGTGATACTCTTGGCCTGCTCGAGGTCGAGCGTCTTGATCAGCTGGGCGCCCCAGCCGCCGCCCCAGTCGGAGCCGTCGGTGCCGACGTAAGAGTAGCGGACCTTGGCGCCGAAGTTGCCGTTGTCCTTGGCCTCGCCCTTGCGGAGCTGCGAGTTGATGCTTTCGTTGGTCGGCGTGATGTCCTGGCAATTTTCGAAGACATAGTAACCATTGGTTTTGACGCAGCCCCCCTCGAAGTCGTCGATGACGATGGCGGTCGGGGCGGTGACGGTAATGTTCACGGTCGCGGGGGTTGATTCAGCGCCGTGGTTGTCTATCGCCTTATAGGTGAATGGATCGAGGCCCGTGTAGCCGTTAGTCGGCGGCGTATAAGTAGCCTGATTGCCGCTGACCGTGACGGTCCCGTAGATCGGATGATCGACAATTGCGTAGGAGGCGATTGTATCGCCAGCGTCGGGATCAGTTGCTTTGAGCGTGATCGTTGTCGTCACTCCCGAAGTAGCTGTCACATTAAGGCTCTCGGCCACCGGCGGGTTGTTGGTGCCGGGGGTGTTGATGGTAATCGACAAAGGTCTAGTTGCGGTATGAGAAGCCGAGTCGTCCACCTGGACTGTAAAGTTCAAAGTAGTCGCGCTTGTCGGCGTCCCGGAGATGACACCGGTAGCTACGTTAAGCGTCAAGCCAACCGCCCCCAGCGAATCGCCAGAAGCCAAGGACCAAGTGTACGGCGTTGTCCCGCCAGTGGCATGCAAAGTCGCGCTGTAGAAAGAGCCGGCCGTGCCATTTGGCAAGCTGGTCGTGGTGATGGTTAGAGTATTACCAACAGGATTAACTGTAAAAGTGGTTGGATTATAACCTCCTGTCATAACAAATCCAGTACCAACGTTTGCCGGAGTGGATTGGATATAATAAGTTGCATTAGTGGGAATTGTAGCTGCGGAGGTTGCCCCTTCCCAAACTCTAATGTACACATATTTGCCAGCAGTGATATCAGAATTTTTTCCACTAATCTGGCCTGCGATAGCAATCTGGCCTATACCTGTAGCGACCCCATAGACAACGTTTGCTAAAGTATCGTCTCCAGTGGGATTGCCGTTTGCATCAGGCGGGTCAATTGTAGCATTGGTTGACTGGATTACTTGGTAGAAAGTATTAACACCAATATTATTAGGAGCGCCCAAATGATTATAGATTGGTGAAGCATTAGTGGTTACAGCAGTAGCAAAAGCCGGCGCAGCTGCCATTAGCAATACAAGGCCTATTGCAAATAGCTTGCTCCAGCTTCTCATTCCCCCCTTATGTAGATTGACTTTTATCATTTTCATTCCCCCTCTATTAGTAAGGCTTGTTTACTGTCCAGGTAAAATCCACTGGATTTGTAAACATGTACCCTTTACCAGGCTGCAAGACCATTGTAGAAGGATTGCCGGTAAACGCATCTTTCCAGGTTGAAGCCCCATCATGAACGGCTCCTTCCAACCAGGTTGCATTTATATCGAATAAATAGAGGGTTCCGGCATTGGTCGGATCTGACCCGACTGTCGAATCGTTTAAGCCAGCATTGGTGACAAGAATGCTGACAGGATAGGGAGCAGCTATCCAATCGTTTTTGCTCATATTTGCTCCGCCCGTAATTGTGCGGGAATAAGATGCTTCATTGCGCACAACTCCAACGATTGAGATAAATCTATTAGTGGTTGTTAAATACCCATAGGCATAACCCGGGAAGATTTCCATGTCTGACGGAGCGCCGCTAAAGAAATCGACCCAAGCTGTTCCGTTCCACTGAACGGCCTGAGTAACACTTTTGTTTATATCAAAGATCATAATACCATCGCCGTTTGTTGCTTGGGCGCCTATAACTGAATTTGGCGAGGATGAGTTCGGTATAAGCGGCAGGGAGATAAAGAATTGTTCAGGGCTCCCTCCGGCGTTGAGGTCAAACTTCCCAACCACATCTTGTGTTAGATCGCTGTTTTGCAAAGTTGCACCCGCCGGAATGATCTTGTAGTACTTCGCGGTGCCATTACCCACCTGGTTGCTGTCGGTGTAGGTGCCTATTGTAATACCCGACGCCGCTTTCGTCCAGCTGCCCGCGGTCGTGGAGAAATCTCCGGTCCTGGCGTAGACGTCCACCGCCGTATTGGCCGGATCGGTCTGCCAGGTCACGGTGACCGAAGAACCGTACGTGTCGCCGTCGCGGACGATATTGACGTTGGAGACCGCGCCCGTGCCGCCCCCCGTCACAGTGAACCCGTTGACCAGCTGGCCGGTCTGCGTGTCGGGATTGGTGACCATTACCGTCCAGGTGCCGGTCTGCGCTCCCGCCAGGATCTGCAGCGAACCGGTGATCTGGGTCGCCGTGATGTTCGAGATGACGATCGGAATGTCGGTTTGCCCGGTCTTGGCGATCTTGGCCGTGGCGCCCGCGTTGAAATTGGTGCCGGTCAGCGTTACTGCGACCGTCGCACCCTGGGCGCCGCTGTTCGGCGCGATCAAGCTGATCGTCGGCGGCAGCGCCGACGGAGCGTAGATATGGAAGCCGTTGGCCTTGGTGGCCGACTTGGCGTCGGGGTTGGTTACGACCACGTTCCAGTCGCCGATCTCGGCGGTGGCCGGGAGCGCCAGCTGGCAGGTGATGTAGGTCGGAGAGTAGGTCACCTCGTTGATCGCGTTGATAACGGCCGCCCCTTTGACCAGCTTGACGGACGTGCCGGTGACAAAGTTCGAGCCGATCAGGTTGACGACGGTCACGGTGTTACCCGCGATGCCGTTGTCCGGGTCGATGCTGGCGATCGTCGGCGCCGGGAGATTGCTGACGATCGTGAAATTGCCCGAGGTGCCGGAAACGGCCGGATCCGCCACATCGCTGATCCGGATGCGCCCCTGCGTGGTCGGCGTGCTGGGCAGGGTCCAGAGCCAGGAGCCGGTGTTGGCAACGCTGGCGGCGCCGGGGAGCGTCGACCAGGTGGAACCGCCGTCAGTGGAAAGTTCGATCTTCACGTTGGCGATCGCGCCGGTCGTGGTCCAGGCGATATTGTGCTGCGAAAGGGTGTCCCAGCTTTCGCCGCCGCTCGGCGAGACCAGCGTGATCGTGTTGACTCCGCCCGCCGTCACCGTGAAGCCGTCGACCAGTTCGCCGGTCTGCCCGTCGAGATTGGTGACCAGCACCGTCCAGGCGCCGGCCTGCGTTCCCGCCGGGATCGCCAGTGTACCGGTGATCTTTGCCGCCAGGACGTTGGTGATGGTGATCGGCACGTCGGCCTGGCCGGTCATCGCGAGCTTGGCCGTCGCGCCGGAGCTGAAATAGGTCCCGTTGATCGTGACGGTAAGAGCTTCGCCGGTTTTGCCGGTGCTGGGGGTGATCGACGAGATCGTCGGCGCTGTTCCCGGAGAGTAGACGGTGAAGCCGTTGTTCAAGGTCGCCGCCTGGGTGTCGGGGTTGGTCACCGTGACGTTCCACTTGCCGGGTACCGCGCCGGCCGGGATCGCCAGATTACAGGAAATGTATGAGGACGAAGCCACGTTGACGCCGGTCGCGGTGATCTTGTTGCTGCCGTTGGTCAGCGTGACGGACGCGCCGCCCAGGAAATTCGTGCCGACCAGATTGATGACCTTGACGTTGCCGCCGGCCACCGCGTTGTTCGGATCAATACTGGCAATGGTGGGGCCGGGCAGCTTGGGGTTGATGGTGAAACCGCCGGGCAGGGTGCCGGGCAGGCCGTTGGGATTGGTGACGGTGACGTCCCAGGCGCCGACCTCCGCCGTCAGGGGAACGGCCAGCGAACAGGTGATCTTGGCCGGGGAAACCACGTTGACGCCGGTCGCGTCAATTGTGGCGCTGTTCTTGGTCAGCTTGACGGTGGCGCCGGCAGCGAAATTTGTCCCCGCCAGGTTGCTGATGCTGACAGTGAAGCCCTCGTTGGTGCTGTTCGGCGTAATGCCGGTGACCGCCGGCGCGGGCGCTTTATTGACGGTGAAACCGCCGGGCAGGGTGCCGGACTGGCCGTCCGGGTTAGTGACGGTGACGTCCCAGGCGCCGCCCTCCGCCGCCAGCGGAATGGCGAACGAACAGGTGATCTGGGCCGGAGACACGACGCTGACGCCGGTCGCGGCGATCGTGGCACCGTTCTTGGTCAGACTGACGGCGCAGCCGGTAACAAAGCCAGTTCCCGCCAGGTTGGTGATATTGACGGTCGAGCCCTCGTTGGTGCTGTTCGGTGTGATGCCGGTGACCGTCGGGGCAGAGACCTTGGCGGTGATTTTGAAGAGCCCGCCCAGGGTGCCCGACTGCCCGTCGGGATTGGTGACGGTGACATTCCAGTAACCGATCACGGCGTCGGCCGGTATAGTGAGCGAACAGGTGATCTGGGCTGGCGACACCACGCTGACGCCGGTCGCGGCGATCATGCTGCCGTTTTTGGTCAGTTTGACGGCGGCGCCGGGGACGAAATTCGACCCCGCCAGGTTGGTGATATTGACGGTGGCGCCCTGGGCGCCGCTGTTCGGCGTAATTCCGGAGACCGCCGGCGGCAGGCCGAGGATCGTCAGCGATAAAGTTGTGGAAGCGGTCCGGCCGGCGGCGTCGGTTACCTGGACGGTAAAGTTGGCCGTCTGGGCGGTCGTCGGCACACCGCCGATCGTGCCGGTCGCGGCGTTAAGCGTGAGGCCGGCCGGCAGCGAGCCGGCGGTGATCGACCAGGTGTAAGGGGCGGTGCCGCCGCTGGCCGCCAGCGTCTGGCCGTAGGCGGAGCCGACGGTCCCGTTAGGGAGGCTGGTGGTGGTGATCGCCGGCGGAGGCGTGGCGGTGACGTTGAAGGCGCCAGCCAAAGAGCCGGTCTGGCCGTCGGGGTTAGTGACGACGGCGGTCCAGTAGCCGGCCGGAGCGCTCGCCGGGATGGCCAGCGAACAGGTGATCTTGATCGAACTGGCCACGGTGACGTTGGTCGCGTTGATCACGCTTGACCCGTTGGTCAGTTTGACGGTCGCCCCGGAAACGAAGCCCGACCCGGCCAAATTGGTGATGCTGACGGTCGAGCCCTGGGCGCCGAAATTCGGCGTCAGGCCGCTGACGGCCGGCGCCGGGGTGGTGGCGTTGACAATAAAACCGCCGCTATAGGTGAACGACTGGCCGTCGGGGTTAGTGACGACGACGGCCCAGTAGCCGGGCGTGGCGCTGGCCGGGATGGCGAACGAGCCGGTGATCCGCGTCGCGCTGACGACGTTGATCCCCGACATATTGATGACGCTGCCGCCGTTGGCCAGCTTGACGGCCGCGCCGGCGGCGAAATAAAGGCCGGAAAGATTGGTGATGGCGACAGTTGTTCCCTGCGTGCCGGAGTTCGGCGTAATGCCGGTGATGATCGGCGCCTGGGCGGTGACCGTAAAGCCGTTGGTCAGCGTCCCCGACTGGCCGTCGGGATTGGTGGCAACGACGTTCCAGGCGCCGAGCTGCGCGCCGGACAGGTTGAACGAGCAGGTGATCTTGTTTGCGGACACGGCGTTGACGCCGGTCGCGGTGATGTCGGACTGCCCCGCGCGGGTCAGCTTGACGGTGGTGGCGGAGACAAAATTGGTCCCGGCGAGGTTGTCGATCGTGACCAGCGTGTTCTGGGCGCCGGTGTTCGGTGTGATAGAGGCAACGGTCGGCGCGGGGATGTTGACCACAAAGTCGGCCGCGCCGCTGTCGGCGCCGAAAGCGGTATCCTTGACGTAGGTGCCGTCATCGGCCCGGGCCGACCATTCATACGCGCCCGCGGCGAGACTGCCGGAGGCCGGGATCGTGATCGAGACGGTGCTGCCCGAAGCGGCCGCCGGACCGGTCACCCGCGTTCCCACCCCGCCGACCGGGCCGTAAAAAACACTGGGGATGATGGTGGGGCTGTCGGGGTCGGTAACGGTGAATTTGCAGACGATCCCGTTTTCGTAGGTGCCGCCTCCCTTGGCGATCGGGGTGACCCCGTCGAGCTTGTACTGCTGGAGATTGGACGGCGGGTTGGGCGCTTGGTCGACGATGTTGCTGTAGATCTGCAGGAAATTGCCGTTCGGGCTGTTGGCCAGGCCGACATTGGCTTGCGTGGTCGAGATCATCAGGCCGTCGCAGGCGATCACGTTGCCGGGATTGGGCGGGTTGATGATATTGTCGATCTGCGTGACCTTGGTGGCGGTCACGTTGCCGCTGATGGCGGAGACCATGATCTTGTAGACGTAGTTGTTGGCTTCATTCGGGTCGGCCGCCTTCTTGAAGAGGAGCCAGGCCCCGTCGGCGCTGACGTCGAACGCCGTCCAGCCGTAGCTGCCGACGGTGCCGCTCATCACGTTGCCGACCAGAGTATCGTTGCTGGTATTGTAGACCTGAACATCGATCCCGTTAGTCCCGTTGACCGCCACGAACAACTCGCCGTTAACCACTTTCATGTAAGTCGGATAGGTTAACCCGGTGATCGTCCTAAGATAACTGATCGTTCCGGCGTTGTAGGTGTAAACGTAGATCGCGCCCGCACTTGACCGGCGGGCGACGTAGATCTTATATGAGGTAGTCCCCGGCGTGACCGCGATCGAGTAAAGGTTGTTTACCCCCTGTCCGGTCCCGGGATCGATCACGTTCACGTTTTTCAGCCAGGTATTGCTGGCGGTGTCAAAGACGCGGAACCAGCTGACGCCCTGGTCGGCGACGAAGAGTTTGTTGTCGCCGCCCAGCGCGAGGCCGCCCGGCGCGGAAGAACTCGACCAGTAGACGGCGCTGCCGTCGGGCTTGGTCAGGTCGACGGAACCGGTGGGGAGGCCGTTGCTGTCCAAACTGTAAACGCTGGTCTTGGATAAAGAGCCGGCGGCGAGGCTGACGTAGAGCTTGGTCCCGTCGGCCGAAACGGCCAGGCCGTAGCACTGGGAGCCGGCCGGGATAGTGATCGGGGTGGTCCCGCTGTTCGTCCAGTTGCCGCTCGCCTTGTAAACGTCGATCCGCGGCGCGCCGTTATTGACGACGTAGAGAGTGTTGCTGACCGGGTTAACGACGGAGTTGGCCGGCACATCGGTGGTGATCGCCTGGGCCGCACCGGCCAGAACGACCAGCCCTAAAAGGGCGATGACCAAAGCTATGAATTTCTTACTTCTCACTTCTAACTTCTTGCTTCTCATTTGGTCCCTCCGTCGATCGCGGTGTTATTGGGGTTAGGACTGGCAACGATGCTTGTTCTCAACGCCGAGGTGAAGTTGCCGTTAGGGTCCTTGCCCATGGCCTCAACGTAAAGGTGAAGGGAGACGTCCAGATCAAGCGTCCCGTCACTGTTATATCCCTTGGGTATATTAATGTAATAGGGGTTGGGAGAGGCGCCGCAGACACTGCCTAACAGCAGCCCCTTACCCAGGTATAGATCGGCTCGATTGGAGAGTGTGTCCGTTGCCGGAGCAAGTGGGATCCTCTGGCCGTCCTGATGCCGGTAGCCTTGAAGCGTGTAGTCGGCGAGGTAAACTTTCAAGTCAGTGCCGGGCGTTCCGGGGCAGATGACAAAGGAAGTGTAACCGGGCAGCGTGCAGCCGGGGAGCTCGTTGGCGATGTCGTCCGCGCTAAGCTGGTTCATCCTGACCAGCCCGTCAAAACAGCCGCCAGCCGGCATGCCCGGGACCTGGGTCGAGTCGAGGCCGATCCTGACTGCCAGGTCAATGGTTTGCAGGCCGGAGCCGAACTGGAACGAGCTGCTGTGCGGGATTGCCGGGGTCGCCTGAAAATGCTTGCCTGTTCCGGTGAGGAACCACACGTCTTCGGGTATTTGCGGGACGCCGGCGTCGTTGGTCGGCAGGATCACCACGCCCTGGGTCGGATCACCGCCGTCGATCCCCGGCGGGGGCGGGGGGACGATAACGATGGCGCCGCTGTCAAGCGGCATGACCTGGCCGCCGGGAACGAGCGCGTCAACTTTTACCGGATCGATCTGGCCGGCGTTGTCTTTGACCGTCGGCTGCGTCAGCGGCAGTTCGCCGCCGTCTTGCTTGAGCGTTTCGGTCAGCGTCGGCTTGTTGGTGGGCGAGGGCATGCAGGCGACGGGTGAAGGGACCGGAGTGAAAAACAGCTTTGACAGGAAGTTCTGGCTTTTGGCGGTAGGTTTAGATTTCGCTTCCGCGACCGCCGGTTTTGTCTCCCATT
Organism: Candidatus Saganbacteria bacterium; assembly: GCA_016939335.1. GTDB lineage: Bacteria > Margulisbacteria > WOR-1 > O2-12-FULL-45-9 > XYB2-FULL-48-7 > JAFGHC01. The sequence continues at coordinate 41,514 of JAFGHC010000033.1, read as the reverse complement.
CCACTCGGTTGCTCGGCTGGTTGTAGAAATTAGTCACTTTGCTCGAAGAAACTGAATTCATTCCGTCCATATTTGCCTCCTGGTTGCGGGGGTGGTATAGTCGCTAAAACGCGCTCTTTTCCCCTCTATATAATTATCGACACCTCTGGCCGGAAATTTCACTTTATTTTGATTTAAAGGTGAGGTCTAACTGGCCGCGGCGGGCGATCTGCCCGGCGAGCGCGGAAACCGCACCTGCCGTTTCGGCGGCGGTGGCTTTTAGCGACGACAATCTATCGTTCAATGAAGCCAGCCGCTCTTCAAGCGCGGCCCGTTCGCCGGCCAGCTGGGTAAGAATCGCTTCAGCTTCTTTCACTCTTGCTTGCTTCTCGGCGGCATAGCTCCTTAAGCGGGGGAAGGGGCTGGCATCTTTTTCGGCCTCGAGGCCCGCTTCGAGCTTGTGATGCTCTTCAGCCAATTCTTTTTCCATGCCGGCGGCTTCGCGCTGTTGTTCGGTGATCGAGGCTCTGATCATTTGTTCAATTTGAGGCGTCCTGGCGGTCGGCAAGAGCCCCTCCGTCATCGTGATGCCGAGCTCGATCGGCTCCAAAAATTCCAATTTTCTTGCCGCGTAGGCGGCATCCTCGGCCCTTAACCTGGCATCGATCGCGGCGGTCGCCTGATCGATCGTGGCCTGGTATTTACCGGCCAGTTGCCCGGCCAGTTTTTTGTCGGCTGCGGCAAAAACCGAACTTTCGAAGTTGGCATCGAGGGCGGACTTGATCTTCTGCCATTCGGCCAGGAGCTGCTTAACGTTCGAACCCATATCGATCACTGCCGTCATTGAAGCGGACGGTCTTTTTGCCAGACTGGCTTGCAGCCTCAAGTTTGCCGCCTCGAGCTTTTTGACCCGCGCCAATACCCGGCGGACCTCCTCGCGGGCCGCGTCGCGCTCTTCGGTCCGCTCGAGGGCGAGCTTGGCGTCGCGCATCGCCATTTCCCGGAACTCCACATTCTCTTCGAGCAGTTGGGCAAAACGATCGTGCAGTTCCGCCGGCAGCTCCAGGACCCGGGTTGCCTCTTCGATGAAGGCCGCTTTGACATCCGGCGAAGCGTTCCAGATCGTGGTCGTCGGTTCATCAGCGACCCCTTTTACTTTTTTGTCGGTGGGCGGCTCGGGAGCATTTTCCGCGGCCGGCGGTTTGCCGTGCCGGTAGCCCCCGACGGTCACGTTGTCCCCGGTCAGCCCGGCCAGCGCCGCTTTCAGCGCCTCGGCGATCTCCACCGGGGCTTTGTCACGGTTGGCGACGATCATTTCTTCCAGATAATTCCAGGGGAGGAAATTCAAGCCGTCGCTCGCCCCGATCAGCAGGTCCCCCTCTTCGAGTTCGACAGGGATCGGGGAAAAATGCTCTTTTTTCAGTTTTTCCATCCCGACCGAACGGGTGACTATGTTCTTTTTCTTGCTCCCGGTGTTTATTTCTTCATAGTAAGCGCGGGCCTCCTCCCCTGCTAAAGGAAAAGCCTTCTGATCAACTTTCCTAATAATAACACCTGCCAGATTGTCATCGCAGGTGAGGATCTCCAGTTTGCTGCCGGTCCTGGCCCGCAACCGGTAGAACCGTGTATCGCCGGCATGGATTATTTGGGCCTTGTCCGATTTGATCAGCGCGGCGGCCAGGGTGGCACCGGCCCCCGCCAATTCCGCTCTGGAAGCTTTCAGCGCTATAAAAGCGTCGTTGGCGGCGACTGCCGCGGCCGGCAGATCAAAGCCGGCGGCGTTGTCGTCGAAAGACGCCGCGATATTCAGCAAAATTTCTTCGGAAGCCACCTCGCCGGCCGCGTGCCCACCCATCCCGTCGGCGATCCCGAACAGGATGCTTTCTTCCTCCGCCGCACCCTTATCGATGGCGAACAGGATGCCGTCTTCGTTGTTGTCCCGGGCGTCCGTCTTCCAGGTCAGGCCGCCCAGCCGCCCGTCGCCCAGGAGTTTTTTGCCGTCGATCGAGCCGTCCTTGCCGCCGGTCAGGGAAAAGGAAACGGGCAGTTTCAGGAGTTGTATGTTGAGTTGCCCCATTAACGTTGCGGCTTCCCTGAAGACTTCCGCAGCGACGCTGACCCTTCTCTCGATGATCGGCTTCAATAGTTCCTGGCTGGCTTGCCGCAAGATCGCTCTGGTCGGTCTGGCCCCGACCATGGTTGAGAAAGCCGATCGAAGATCCGTCAATTTGATGTTAGCAAGTGCGAGTGGCATATAAATTTATTCCCCCCCCAGCAACAGATTGATCTGCGCCAGCGCGGGCGCGGCCCAATCGGCGACGTCGCGGCTCTGGGGAAGCCCGGCGAGCATCGCGAGGAGGTCGGCATTATAGTGCCCCAGCGTTTCACGGTCCGGCGATGCTTCGCCCCAGAGATGCGCTCTCATGACCCTCAAAGCCTTGAGCGCTTCGTCTTCGCTCGCAAAGGTCGGTTGGGGCGGCGGGGTCACTTCAGTCGGTTCCTCTTCCTCCGGCTTCGGCAGATCTATTTTGCTGGCAGCTTCGGCGACCGCGGCCCAGGTCTGGAGCCGCCTGGCCGGATCGATCTCCATTGTCCGGAGGATAAAATCCCACATCGCGCTCGTCACATGGGTCGCGTCCGCGGGCTTGACCAGAGTGTATTGCGCGAGATCGGCGCCTTTCGCGTACGCGAATTTCCACCAGAGATTGGTATCCCCGCTGAAGTCGCGCTGGGGCGGGGCGGAATTGAACGCCAGGCGGTAGGCCAGGTTCCCCAGCTGGTAGATGTCGGTCCTCTCGGCCGACGCCCGCAACTTGGCTTCGCGCGCGCCGCCTTCGCGCTTCGCGCTGGTGATCTCCGCCACTTCGGGGGCCAAAAAGCTGGCTGTTCCCATCACGCGCGCCGTTTTGGTCAGACCATCCTTGTCGATCTCGTCCAGCGATTTGGAGAGACCGAAGTCGGCCACTTTGACGGCAACGATCTGGCCGTCGGTGTCAATATCAAGCAGGATGTTGTCCGGCTTGATATCGCGGTGCAGGAAATGCCTGGTCTCCCAGGTGTAGCGCAAAGCGTCAATGACTTCCCGGAGGACGAATAATTTTTGCTCGGGATTTAGCAGGTTATCATCGAGCGCTTGCTGGAGGGACATCTGGTGTTTTTCCATGACCATGAAAGGCTGCGGCGGTTTGCCCTCGGTCACCAGGACATGGCCGGTGCCGTAGCCCTTGACGATCCCTTTGTGTTCGAGTTCCGTGATCCTGGCCCCTTCTTTCAGGAAAAGGGCTTCCATATCTTCGAGCTGGTCCAGCTTCAGTATCTTGATGACAAAAAGGCGCCCCGCGACTTCGTCGCCCAGCCGGCGGGAGGTAAAGACACGGCCCATGCCGCCATCCTTCCCCAGATAACCGACCAGTTCGTATTGGTGCCAAACGGTGCCGCCGTCGGTTTTGACCTCGACGGATAAGGTCTTTTCGATAAAGGCCTCTTCCGGCAGTTTGGCCGTTCCCCTGGCCCCGCTGATATAACCGTCAAGCTGCGCCTGTTTGGCCCTCACATTTTCCGCGCGATAGGCGGCTTCGCTCTCCGAGAGCGCCTTCAGCTCTTTCCTTAAGGCGATGACCGCTCTCACGCCCTCAAAAGAGTAGGGCGGCGGCAGGGGGAGGTCTATGATCTCGTTGATCCTGGACTGGGTTAAATTGTCGGTCATGAGGTCATTGACTTCGGCCGGATCGACCATTTTTCTCTCGACGAACCAGCGCAGCGCCGTCTGGGCCGCCTTTTTGCCCTCCGCCTGGTTGTCGCGGGCCAATGATTTTAACAGGTCGAGGTTGAGATCGAAGCGGTCACTGACCTTGGTGGACAGGTCCGTGATCGATTGGATAAGTTCATGATTGATCCGCCGCAGAGCGTCCGAGGCGAGCGTTCTGATCGTGTCATTGGAGTGGCGCAGATGGGAACTGACGAACGAGCGGGTTTCGGCCACGAACTCCAGGCCTTCCGCGGAGGTGATCTCGCCGGCCCTGATCGAGGCGAGGGCGCACTTCAGCGCCATGAATGAAAGCTGCGCCGTGGCCGCGGTGGCGGCCGGCGTCAGGTCGCGAAAATCAGCCCGCCACCTGCGTTGCTTTAAACCGATTGGCGTCCCTGCGCCTGCCGCTCGCATTTGAGTTATACCGACGGCCCGCGATCGGCGATCCGCTGCAGGCCACGGAGAGTTTGCTCAAGCTCTGCCGGAGCCCCGGGCAGTTCGTTCCTCTCCAATTTGAGCTTGCCTAATTCAAGCAGAGAAATGATCGCCTGGCGGTCCGGCTCGCTGGCAGGAAAGGGGTACTGTTGCGCTACGGCCGCGGCGCGCAGCGCGTCGACCGTTTCAAGGAACGCCGGAACATTAAAAGCCTTTAAACCGGCGGCCGAGAGCAATTTATCGAGCACGGACGTTTGAGCCGCTTTTTGGGCCTTGATCAGAGGTTCCAGCTCCGCCCGCTGCTTTTTGGGGAACAAGGCCAGCGCCGGTTTCTCGTCATCCATACTGGCCAGCTGCTTGACCAGCACCTCTTTCGTTCGCGGATCGTCCATATATTTACGAACTAGATTCCTGGCCTTAAAGGCGCCTCTTTTAACAAAGTAGTGGACGACGGGCCCGATCGCCGCATAAAGCGGCCCAAAGGTAAGCAGTCCGCCCAGGACGGTCCCGGCGATCGCAAAGCCAGTCGCGTAACCGGCTATGATAACGCCGGTGCGGAGTTTGCTGGGTTTGGGCAGTGCTTTGTTCAGCCATTCTTCCAGCTTAACTTCAACGTTCGGACGAGTTCCAATCCCGTTGCCGCCTCCGTTGGCGCCGCCCCCATTTTGGGAATTGTCAGCCATCATCATGATGTTGGCGATGACCGGCCTTGGTTCGATCCTGGGGCGGAATTCACCCAAAACCGGGGTTGCTCCGCCAAAGACATTCCGCGCGCCAATTTTCTGTACGTAGTTACCGAATAATTTTTCTCCGGCGCGATCGGCCAACTTCAAAACCGGCCGGCCGACATGCTGTCTCAAAAATGGGGCCACTCTGCCGCTTCTTTCAACGCTCATTTTGCTTCCTCCTATGGTTATGCAAGGGGATACTCCCCTACATTAATATATCGGCAGGTCCTGGCGGAAATTTCACTTTTTTTTGGGATTTATGGGAGAGGGCTAAGAAGGGCCCATGACGGCCCATGAAGTGGGAAGAAGGCTTAGGGCAAAGAGGGCTTTGGGGGCTTAAGGCTTTGGAGGCAGAGAAGGCTGAAGGCATTTAAAGGCGGAGATACGTATTTGCCTTCTCTGCCATAAGCCTTCTTTCTCCTTTTAGCCATCAGCCATTAATAGCCTTTACGGGCCTTCATTGGCCCTCATCGCCCCTTAATATTGGAAATAAAAAGCCCCCGGGAAAATCCCGAGGGCTTAACAGGCCAGACTAACAGTAGTTAATAAATCGTGACCGGCTTGCTCGGAATGGGCGCGCTCTGGTTATTGATGTCGGTCACGGAACCGGTCACGTTATAAGTGGCCGCGTTGGCCGTAGCGAACTCGTGAGAAAACAAATAGGCGTTCGCTGCCGCGTCGAAAAGATCGGCGGGATCGTAGTTAACGTCCGGTCCGTCGCCAAAATTGATCTTGATGCCGGCGAGGCCGAGCGTGGAAGCCGCCCGGAGTTTAAAATTGACGATGAAAGGCGCAGCGCAAGTTTGTATCGGGTCGGTCTCGCTTTGAGGCGCGCCGCGCGTGCAGCCGTCGGGCGAAAGGACAAAACTCTCGACCGCCGGCGGCGAACCGTAAGTCGACAGATAGACGAGATCGAGGTCGTAGGGGTCGTCGCTCTGCGGCTTGATCGAGCCGGTCGCTTTGAACGTCCCGCTGTACGGCAGGGATAAATAGTTGTTCGAGAAATTGGTGAAGCTGGCGAGCTCGTCCCCTGACAGTTCCAGGACCGAAAGCAGCGGCGAGGCGCCGGCGACGGCCGGGTCGATCGAGATGGCGAACGCCTGACCGACGTAAAGCGGGCTGGTCGGCACGATGATCTTGGGCATCGTCCTGGCCGGCGGATAGAAGCTGATCGTGCCGGCGGCGGCGCCCGCCTGGTCTTTGAAGGGAAGCTCCAGCGGATTGGGCAGGGTTTGGGCGGCCCTGACCACCCCGCTGACGTTAAAGGTCATCTCGGTCGTGTTATAGGCCGGTTGCGCGTAGCCGGACAGGAAGAGTTGGTTGAATTTGGCAAGATCGGCCGGGTCGAACACCACTGCCTGATTGCAGCTGTCGTGGACGGCGGTGGCAGTGTAAGTGACCGGGGAGTTGGTTCCCCGGACGATCGTGTCGGCCGAGCGTGAAGCGGTCAAGCTGACCAGCTGGCCGTTGTTCTTGCAGGTGTTGTCGTAGACGGTTATATTGACGGGCGCCAGGTCGTAGGGCGAATCGTTGGCGGGAGAGATCTTTCCGGTGACCTTGAAATTGCCGCTCTGGTGGATGATGAAATTGCCGGAGAACACGTCAAGGCTGCTGATCTCGTTCCCCGCCAGATCGGTGATCGAGAGCAGCGGGGCGGCGCCGGCCACGACCGGATTGATCGAGAGGGTAAAGACCTGCTCAACATAAAGGGCGCCGGCGGGGGTTACGATCTTGGGAGTGATCACGGTCGGCGGATAAAGAGCGATGGCGCCGGTGGCTGTGCCTGCCCGGTCGGTGAAAGGGATTTCCAGGGGGCTGGGCAGTGAAACGCTGTCTCTGATGACGCCGGTCACGGTAAAGGTCATGGCGCTCTCTTCGTAAGCATACGCGTAGCCGGGCAGGAAGAGCTGGTCAAGCCTGGGGTAGTCGATCGTGACCGGCTGGTTGCAGCTGTCGTGGACGCCGGTGGCGGTGTAAGTGACCGGAGTGTTGGCCCCCCGGGCGATCGTGTCGGCCGAGCGCGCGGCGGTCAGCGTCCCGAGCTGGCTGCTATTCTTGCAGGTGTTGTCGTATATGGTGATGTTGACCCCCTCCAGGTCGTAGGGGATGTCGCCGTTTGCCGGGGTCACGGTGCCGGTGATCTTGTAATTGCCGCTTTTGGCGATAGTGAACTGGCCCGAGGAAGAGCCGAGGGTCGCCAGCGGGACTTTGCCGGGATCGTTCGGGTCGATCACGTTCAGGACGATGGCGGCGTCGCCGCTGTCAATTGCCGGCTCGGTGAAGACCGTGAAGGCCTGATTGATATAGAGCGGGTCGGCCGGGGCCTTGATCACGGGAGTGAGCCGGGTCGGCGGGTAGAAATTGATGGCGCCGGTGGCTTTGCCTGCCTGGTCGCTGAAGGGGAGTTCCAGGGGGTTGGGGAGCGAAGCGCCGTCCCTGATCATGCCGGTAACGGTCACGGTCATGTTGGTCATGTCGTAATTAAATTCGTAGCCGGGTAAAAAGAGCTGGGCGAGTTTTTCGTCGAGCTTGGCGGCGTCGAACACAACCGGCTGGCCGCAGCTGTCGTGGACGCCGGTGGCGGTGTAAGCGACCGTGGTGTTGGCCCCCCGGACGATCGTCTCGGCCGAGCGCGCGGCGGTCAGCGTCCCCAGCTGACTGTTATTCGTGCAGGCGCTGTCGTAAACGGTGATCTCGTCCGACAGCTCGTACGGCGCGTCGCCGTTTCTCGGGGTAATGGTCGCCTTGATCTTGAAGGTCCCGCTCTGCTCCGCGGCGAAGCTGGCGGAAAAAGCCTCGACCGGGTCGGCTAACTGATTGCCGTTCCGGTCGGTCAGCGTCAGGCGGGCATCGGCGTCGGTCATCTCCGGGCTGATGGAGACGACAAAAGTTTCGCCGGTGTGGACCGGGCTGGACGGGAGGACGATCTTCGGCGAATTGACGGCCGGCGGATAGAACTTGATGGTGCCGGCGGCGGCGCCCGCTGCGTCGGTGAAAGGGATCTCCACCGGGCTGGGGAGGGGGAGGGTATTTTTGATGACGCCGGTCACGGTCACGGTCATGTTGGTCTTGTCGTAATTAAATTTGTAGCCGGGTAAAAAGAGCTGGGCGAGTTTTTCGTCGAGCTTGGCGGCGTCGAACACAACCGGTTGGTTGCAGCTGTCGTGGACGGCAGTGGCGGTGAAAGTGACCGGCGCGCTGGTCCCCCGGGTGATCGTGTCGAGCGAGCGTGCGGCGGCCAAAGCGATCGGCTGTCCGCCATTCTGGCAGGTGCTTTGCTGGTAAGCCGTTATTTTGACCGGTTCCAGGTCATAGGGGAGGTCGCCGGCCGGCGTGACGGTCGCCTTGACGAAATAAACGCCGCTTTGCGCCACGCGGAGCAGGCCCGAAGCGCCGTCGAAACTGGACAGAACGCTGCCGCCGTCGAGTTTGTCGGTCACGGTCACTTTGACGGCGGCGCCGGAGGGCGGCTTGTCGAGCAGGACCACAAACTCTTCTTGGATATGGATCGAACCGTCAGGCGGAACGATGAGCGAAGGGGTGGTCCTGACCGGCGGGTAAAAACTGATGACGCCGCTGGCGGTGCCGGTTGAATCGGTGTAAGGAATTTCCACCGGAACGGGCAGGGAAAGATCGTCCCTGACGATGCCGGTGACGGTCAGGGTAAGGGAATTAAGGTCGTAATTTTTGGTGTAGCCGGGCAGGAAGAACTGGTCGAGCTTGGCGTAGTCGATCGTCACCGGCTGGTTGCAGCTGTCGTGGACGGCGGCGGTGTAGGTGACCGCGGTGTCGGCCCCCCGGATGATCGAGCCGGTTGAAGCGGCGGCGGTCAGAGCCGCCGATTGGCCGCTGTTCTGGCAAGCGCTGTTGTCGGTCACGTAGACGGAGTTCGGGCTGAAGGCGGCCAGGAGCTGCGGCGTGCTGTTTTCCTGCGCCGGATCGATGACCTTGACGTAAACCGGGGCGGCGAACCCTTTGGGAAAAGTCACCGCGCGGCTGATCACGCCGTTCTGGTCGGACGTGGCGCCGGCCGCCTGCGCGTCCGGCTCCGACAGGTCGGTGATGATATAGGCTTTCACGGCGCTGGCCGGGTCGTCGCCGTAAGTTTTTCCGTCGCACTGGATGATGTTGTGTTTCTTGTACGAAAAGGTCACCGGCTGGCCGGCGACCGGCTGCTTGGGCTCCATTTCGATCGCCCCGGAGAGCGAGGGATTGCCTTGGTTATAGTAACACGGCCCATGGGTGACCGGGGTGGCGGTGGCAGGCGTCGGGGGATAAAGATAGGTCGAGAAGATCACGCCGTTCTTGCCGGTGATCGTCAGCGGGATGTTGCCGCCGGAACCGGAGTTGAACGTATGGGTGATGACGGCGGCGTTGTTGCCGTCCTGGTCTTTGTGGAATGGCACGGTCACCTTGCCGCCCTCGGCCGCGAAGTCGGCGGTCGCGGTCATCCCGTCGGGCGAGCCGTCGCAGTTGTTGGCGTAGATGTAATAGGTCACCGGCCCGCGGTTCGGGTCGCTGTAATCATAAGTGTCGGGCACCCGCTTGGTCTGCCCGAAGGTCGGGGCCCCTTCTTTGTTCAGGCAGGAATCGGGCGGCGCAGAACAGCCGAACGGACTGGGCGCCGGAGTAAATAAGATTTTTTTTGCGACACCTAAGATATCCATTTTAGATCACGACCCCCTTTTTTTCTAAAAGATATTCCAGCCTCGGCCGCAACGGTGATTCCGCCATGCTCGTGCGGATCATTTGCTTATCTTCCTCACCTTTGACCAGCCTGGCCAACGCGTTGACGCTCGCTTTTTCCAGCCTCATGCCGGCCACCCTGGCAATGGTGTAAAAACTTATGCCGGTGGCCAAGCAAAACACGCCGCCGAGCCAGGCCAAGCCGGCGGCAAGCATAAAACGAGACCCCTGGTGACGGCCGAGAGAATAAAAATGCGGCAGAGCCGTCATTTTATAATTCGCGACGGCATCAGGGATACCCTGCACCGTCCTCAAATTCGGCAGAAGTGAAACTCTTGGAGTTCTCTCGACGTTCATGATCGTTTCTCCTGTTGCACAGGCCTTTCTTCCATATATATATCGTCAGGTTTTATAATAAATTTCATTATATTTCTCATTATGAAAATTTTCCGCCAGAGGCGGATCCGCCTTCGGCGGACACTTTATCTTGTCCCGGTAATCCCGAGCGTGAACAGCCAGATCGGGTATTCCGGCGTATACTGGTACGAGCCGGCGGCCTCGAGGTTAATGTGGCGGCCGAGACTCATGCGCAGGCCGATCTTACCCTCGCCGCCGTCGGCCTTCCACTCGGTCCATTTCCGGTCGCCGCCCCCCTGCTGGGATGAATACATCAGCCAGCCGGCGCTCGCCTGAAGCTGGAACCAATTGCTGACGTTCCAGACCTTGTCAACGCCGAGACTGGACGAGAAGCGCGGCTGGGGGTCGCCGAAATAGAAATAGTGGAAGTAATTTAATTTGCAGATGAGCTGCAGCTGGTCGAGGCCGAACGCGTTTACGTTGTACGCCAGAGACCCGTAAACGGAATTCAGAGGATCGGCGAGGTCGGTGTCCTGGCCGAGACGGTTGAGCTTGACGGCCAATCCTGCGGTCATCGATTTCCGCCAGATCGAGAAGTCGAGCATCAATTCCGGCCGGCGGTAATAAAGCATGCTTTGGCCGTCGCCGCCGGTGCTGAGTTTCAATTGCCCGGAGAGGGTTGCCGCGCCCAGGAGACCTTTGACCCCGGCATAGGTGGAATAGAGCAGGGTCCCGTCCGCCGCGTCTATCTGCTCGTTGACCAGCAGGTGCAGATGACGCGTCAGCGGCACTTCGCCCTCAATCTTGAGCTGGGACTCGGTGCGGTTGTCGCCGCCGCGGAAAGTGTCGCCGCTGACTTTGACGGAAGCCAGCGCGTAAGGGGCGAGTTTCGCGTAGGTGGCGTCGAGTTCGGCAGGGAGTTCCGGTTCCTTGAGGAGCTTGCCGGCAGCGAGCGCGGGATCGATTATTTCTTTGGCCTTTTGCAGTTTGTCCCAGGTCGCCAGCTTGTTCTCGTCCTCTTCCTCGGAGATCTTGGTCAGGCCGAGCTTGATGCCGCCCAGGTAATAGTTCCGCAGTTTGTAGTTCCCTTCGATCTTTTTGGCCGCTTTTTCGGCATCTTTATAATACGCGCGCGCCGTGTCAAAGTTCTTGATCGAGGGGCCGTAGCGGTGGATATTGCCCAGGTTGTACAGGAGTTCGGCGCGGACCATGATCGTCTCCTTTTTTTCGGGCAGATCATTGAGTTTGTCCTGGGCAGCAAGATAAAAATACTTGGCCAGTTTGAATTCGTCTTTGAGCTCCTCGGCTATGTTCTCCTGGAGCCACAATGATTGGACTAATTCATCGTCATTGGATCGCGCAGCGATATTGCCCTGGACGAGCAGTAATTTGGCTTGCTGAAGCTTGTTGAGTTTGTTCTGCGCCGGCCTTAAGCTGATCTTGACCAGTGCCGCCGCTTCGCTGAAATTCTTCGTCCAGACGAGCAGTTCGGCCAGTTTGATCTGCAGGTCAAGGTTCAAGCGCGCCCATTTCGGCTCCAGCCGTTTGCTCTTGTAGATCGCCCGGAGGTCGGCTCCCTGAACGATCTCTTCGGCCTGCCGGACGGCCGTCCGGCACAGGTCCGCGTCGAGCACGCCGGTCTTGAGCTGGTCAAGTTCGGCGGCGGCCTTTCCTCCCTGCGCGGTGAAGATCAGCGCCAGCGCGTTCTCAAACTCGGTCGCGTCAATATAAGCGTCAACCAGCGATTGGACCACCCGGGCGCACAGGTAAGAGTCGCGCTTGCGCCCCTGGAGCGAGAAAAGGATCCGGCCGGCGTCGCGCAGCTGCTGGATGACGGGGAATTTCTCATCGTTCTGGCGCAGGTGGAGTTCCGCCTCGGTCAGCAGGTAGTGGGCCTTGAGGGCCGGGTAGGCGGCCAGGAGCTTTTTCCCTTTGCCCTGGCGGTCCACCCGCTCCAGCAGTTTTTGAGCTTCATCTTTTTGAGCTTCATCATAGTTGTTGGTAAAGAGGAAGCCGTCAGCCAGCGTAAGCAGCAGGTCCATCCGGTCTTTCTCTTTCAAGCCGACCCGGCCGAGGGCGGTCCCTTCTCCCAGATACTTATTGAGGTCGAAGTCGCCGTTCAGAAAACTGTCACGGAACTCGGCCAGCTTGGGCAGCCGGGGATCGCCGGCCGCGAACGATTTGCTCTCTTTCTCGCTGGCGATGATCGCTTCGATGATCGACTCGAGGGCGCGCTCGATCAGATAGGTCTCGTCCGAGTTCTTAAGTATTTCGCTGGCCTTGGCGATGACCGTGGCCGCTTCCCTGGCCGTATCCGCGCCCTGCTGCAGCGTCTTGGCGCGCAGGGCGGCTTCGGCCCGGCCGAGTTCGGCGCGCAATCTGACGTTGCTCGGGACCAGCGGGTCGATCAACCGGACGTAATTCTCATCTGCCCGGGGGTAGAGGCCGCGCCAGTTGTCCATGTCGGCCAGTCCGAGCCCTGCAAAATAATTCGGCTGGGCATTAACATCAAGCGCCGCCTGGTAATCAGCGGCCGCCTTTTCTTGGTCGTCGAAGACGTTGTAATAAATTTCGGCCCGGAGCTGATAGGCGCTCGAGAGTTCGTAGTCTTCCACGGCGCCGTGGTTGGGCAGCTGGCCGGGCGGCAGGTTGGGCGGGGTGGGGCCGGTTTCGCCATGCGGCCGGGCGCGCGTGATGATATCGTCGAGCAATTTGAGGGCCTTTCTGGCTTTCCCTTCGTCGGTCTCGGCCAAATTGTATTCGGCCAGGAGCAGTTTGGCGTGCGCCAGCTGGATTGAACCCGCCAGCCGTTGGGCATAAGGTGAATTGTTGGTCAGCAGCGGGGTGAGAGCCCGCCTTGCCCGCGCGATCTTGTCTCTCTCCCCCTGCGGGTCCGACGGCCGCAGGCGGAGCAGTGCGTTGGTCAGCTTGAGGCGGAGGCGGACGGTGTCGAGGCCGCGCGCCTGGTGGACGGACAAATCTTGGCCGGGCGCGATAGAATCGAGCACTTCCTGCAGGAGAGCGACCGCTTGCTCGGTGTTCTGTCTCTGGTTGTCCGGCCGGGCGAGATAAATGTCCGCCAGGAGCATTTTGCCCGCGCCAAGCTGCGTGTTCCGGAAGAGATACGTATTGCTTGCCCAGCAGGCCGCATCGGAGCGGTTGCCGGTGAGATCGGGGCATGCATCCCTTTTATGATTTTCCTTCTTCAACAAGTATTTAGCCTGGATGGCGGAGAGCATTCGATTGATCTTCTGCTGGGAGCGCGCGGCGGCGGCCAGCTTGGTCTTGCCCAGCTCGGGCTGTGAAGGGAGATAAAAGAGCCCCAGCTTGTAATCTATCTCGGCTTTCATATGTTCCAGTGAGAGGAGGTTGAGCGCGTCGCTCGTAGTGCTGTAGTGGTCAGGATTGATCCGGAGATCGAGATGGAGGCGTTTGCCAAGGCTGCGCAGGGCGGCATTGATCGGCGCTGGATCACCGGCATAATCGCCCGCAAGCTTCTGCGCGTCTTCCAGCAATTTCCGCGCCTCCAGCATCTTCTGGCCGAAATCGGCTTGATTGTAATTGGTTTTGAGCAGGATCAGCCGGGCTTTCAGCTGCTTGGCCTCTGCCAGATAGCGGGCCGATTCCTTGAGGCGCATCTTATCGCCCCGCCAGTCGGGGCCCCTAAGCTTTTTGCTATAGCCCTGGTCGGCGATCCTTTTGCTAATATACTCTGGCAGTTCCTTGTCTTTGCCTTTCACCCCGAGACGATTGTCGTAAATAACTTTGTCCAATTTGGCCTCGACTGCCGCCAGGTCGGCGGCGGGAAGCAATTTCGGGTCGAGTGAGCGCAGTTCATGCTGCGCCAGGAGGCACTCGGCTTCCAGGCGGGGATCTTTAACACGCTCTGAATTTAGTTTGTCGTTGTTGATCAAATTTTTGTAGATGGCCATAAGAATCCTCAGCTTTTCTTCATTGCTGAAGATGGCCTTGTCCGGAATAGCTTCATCGAGCCCAAAAACAAACTGCTCCGTCCCCTTGAACTTCAGGTTGAGGAAGAGGCGGGAGACCGGGTTGCCCAGGTCGCTGGCCAGGATCAGGGCGACTTTGGCGAGCCAGAAATGCGTGCGGGCGACCATGGCGCGGATCTCTTTCTCGGAAATATCAGGCGCATCCGGTATTTCCGCAATTTGCCGCTGGGCCTGCTCGTAAGTGAGAAAGTTCTGAAAATCTTCCTGGAAAACACCGAACATGTCACGATCGGCCATGATTTGGTAGCCGAGCTCGCGGCTGGTCAGCCAGGAAATAGTCTCTCCTTCCAGCGCCAGGTCTTCGGTGGAAGTGTCTTTCTGGCCCAGGATTTTCATAAAGCGGGTCAGGCCTTTTTTGGTTTGAATATATTCCTCTGGCTCGATCTCAAGATCAGTGAAAATATCATTGGCTGGAGCAGAGACTGGCCTGGCCGACGGCCTGTGCGCGGCCAGCAAAGTAGGCAGCAAATAGCCGTTGGTCTGGATATATATCATATGATTTTCCCTTATTCTCTATATATATATCGTTAAAAATGAGGATAAATTTCAGTGAATTCTGCCAGGTTCTCTCTTGTTATACTATAAGCCTAAACCGTCCCCGATAGAGCTAGTACCGCCGGACCGCTTACCGCTGTTGCGCGAGCGGCGCAGGACAAACTTGTTCAGGCCCCAGCTGCGGAAGAGGACGTTGAAGCGGGAATTGGAGCTGATATTTTCCCGCCGGGCCAGCGTCAGGTAGTGCTGCATCAGCGGCTGGTCGCCCCCGACAGCGTAGGTGATCGCCAGCAGGTGATAGACCTCGGCGCGGATATCGTGCAGGTCAAAGAGCAGGGGCTCGGCCTTGGTCTCGATCTTTCTGCCGATCCGTTTATCGAGTGAGAGCAGGAGCTCCTTGGCCCGGCCCATGGCGGCGTTGATACGGCCGATGGTCTCCTTGTCTTTGGAGGCGATAAGATGGGTCATTCCGCCCTGGACCGTTTTTTCCAGACGGGCCCCCAGGATGATGTAAGCCAGGGCCAGCTTGGTGTTGAACTGGATTAACAGCATTGTCCGGTTGGGTTCGGGCTGCGCTTCGATCCGTTTGAGGAGTTGCTTATCCAGCAAGGCGATCGTTCCGAAAGTCTGGTCTTTTTCGTCGCCGGGCTGGAGCGGCGTGTTTTTGGTCAGGTGGCCGATCAGGCGGAAAAGCAGGGCCCGGTTGCCCGCCGGCAGCTTTTCGCTAAGCTCCAGCGTGGCGCGGGCAGAGGCCGCCTCGATCTTAAGATATGAGGTTTCCGGCAGCAGGGCCTCGGCTGCCGCGATCTTGTCCAGGATGGTTTTACGCACCTTCGGGTTGTATTCTATTTTGTTGTTTTCGAGATAACTGTTCCCGTTCTTGAAAGCAACGACCGCCGACCGCCGCAGATCGAGCGCGACCTCCTGCAGGAGGAGTTCGGCGTAAAGGGCGGGGGTGTTTTTCTTGAGCGGATCGGGCTTATTCTTGCAATCGGGGCGCTGCTCGAGCACCGCGTCCTGCCGGCGCAATTCGGCGGTAACGGCCGGCTTCTCTTCGCACAGGTCCCGCCATTTGCTGTTCCGGTCGTTCATGGTCTTTTTGGCCTGGTCCAGGAAGCTCTGGGAGAGAGCGACCATCTTGCCGGCAAATTCCAGCCGGTAATTGAAGGTGGTGTGGGTTTGCGCGAGCAGCCGTTTCGCATCGGCCAAAAAGTCGGGAGTGGCGTCTTTCATGAGGCCGGTTATATGCGCATAATCTTTTCTGACCGCGTCCGGATCGGCGCTGTTATCTTTTTTGACGATGGCGAGCAGTTCGGCCCACTCGGCCGGCGGCAGCAGGCCGGGGAGGTGCTTTTTCAGGTATGCGACGCCCCGCCCGGCGAGCAACCTTGCTTTTTTGTCGTCTTTTATTTCCGAGGTGCTGTAAGCCAGGCTGTCGGCGAACGTGACGGCCAGCTTGGCCATCAGCAGGTTCCCCAGCGCGCGGAAATAGCGGAGATCGGCGAACGGGGAGCCGGCCTCGATCTCGGCCAGCCCGGCCTTGACCAGGACCATTTGCTGAACGATGTCTTTATACCCCTGCTGGTCGAAGGGTTTGAAGGGGTATTCAAGATAGAAACTTGCTTGCTTGATGAGCGCCGAGCCGCGCAGGAAACGGAAAATGCCCTGGGCGCTGGCGACCGCTTCGTCGTGATTGAGATAATAAAGCTCCTCGTTCCGGGTCAGGGCCCGGGCGATCTCCGCGGCGGGGGCTTTGATCTCGATCCCCTCGACCTTGACGTTGAGCCCGGTCCCGTTCTTGTAGTCGAGCGCGGCCACGCCGTCGTACAAGGCCTTCGCGCTGTCGTATTCGGCCCGCGCTTCTTTTTCGGTCGGCATTTTTTCCGAGTTATACCTGAGATGCAACTGTCCCAGCTTGGTGTGCAGATCGGCGGCGATTAGCGCCGCTTTGGTGAGCGAGAAATAGTCGGGAGGCGAAAGGTCGGAAAGCGCCCGGAACTTCTCGAGCGCTTCTTTAACGTAAGCCAGCCCCTGGCGGTAAAAGGCGGCTTTCTCGGAGTAGGACGCGTACTGCGGATCGCGCGTCTGCGAATAGGCTTCGGCCAGCGTCAGCGCCAGCACCGCTTTGCGGTAGTTGAAGGGGATGAAAGTCTGGGTCGTCGCATTGGCTTTTTCATAGTCCAGCCAGTTGTCGAGCCGGGCGTGGAACCGCTTGCCCAACCGGATGGCTTCGGCGATCTCCTTTTCGTCGTTCCGCTCGATCGCTTTCTGCGTGTAGGCCGAGAGCATGATGACGATGTTCTCCCAGAAATAAGCCGGCTGTTCAAGGTAAGTTGCGAAACCGGGCGCCTGCTTCCTGATCTCGGCGAATTCCGGATGCAGGACGCGGAAACTTTCGGGCGAGATGGTATGCGGGTCAAACGGCGCGGAGTGCTTCTCGAGCTCCGAGAGGATTGACTTTTTCAGGAGGGCCGGCCCGATCCTCTGGATGTCCAATCCGGTCATGATCTTGGCTGCGCTCAGCAGGTAGACGTGCGAGCCATAATCGTAAACATGTCCCCAGAAGTCGTCGAGATTACTGCGTTCGGCCGGATAAAGCTCGCCGCGCGTCAGCGAACGGCTGGGTTGGTTTCCAAAGACGGGATCCCAGCCAGGAGTGATCTGCGGCAGGCAGACCGGCTGGAACTTTATCTCGTCGGCCGGGCAGTACTGCTGGAGCAATTTGTCGGCGGCCAGGACCTCGCTCGGGTCGATCGGCCGGAGGACCTGCCAGGGATCGGGGACGATCGGCAGGAGACATTTGTTTTTTTTGACGTCTTGGCCCCGAGGCGAGAGATCGTATTTATCGCCCGCCCGCTCGATCAGGTATTGACGATACAGATGCTTCATTTCCGGGCTCATGACAAAATTGCCGCTATTGCCCTCGGCGTTGAAATAGATCTCGAATTTGAGCCGAGGATCGGTCCTGGCCAGCCGGAGGACCTTTTTAAATTCATTTTCCTGGCCATTCTTGGCTCCCCATTCGCCGATGGCGTAGTTCTGGTACGGGCGGCCGAGGAATTTGTCCATATGGGCCATCGCATTCGTCAGCAACTCGTCCATTTGACCGCCATAAACATCAAAGGCAATGATGTCGACCTGGTCGTTGCCGGGATAGTATGGAGTGAAGTCCTTGTCCATATCCTTGCCCGGGCGCATGACGTGCGGGTTCCAGACGAATTTGACATTGGCGGCGCCCGCCCGTTTGATGACGTCGTGGACGCGCCGCCAGGCCTTGATGTATTTGGCCGGGTCGCCGGCCCAGGAATAGAAAAATCCTTTATCAGGGGAGTGTCCATTCATTTCGTGGCCGAAGGAGAGGAAGATCGGTCTACCCGAACGCTTAGCTTCCTCCGCAAACTTGATCAGAAGCGCGTCGTAGTCACCATTGATGACTTTGTCGAGATAAGGAACAGGGTCGTTCTTACAGCCCGGGATGTGCGGTTCCAGCTTAATGAAGATCGCCCGGTCGTCCTGATTCAGGCGCCCAGTCTCGATCCCGGGAAAGACCCAGCCGCCTTCCAGGTTGAGGAACTTGAGCACGATGTCGGTCTTGCCGACCTCTCTTTCAAAGGCCCGGCTTTTCTCGCCGCCCGCGTTATCCTCGACAAAAACGCCGCTGTAGCTTCCCTTGAGCGGCGCTTTGAGCCCGAAGCAGTTGACCTCTTCCGTATTGACCGGCTGGGCCGGGGCCGGCGGCGCACCGGCAAAAGAGAGCGGATTAATAAGGTTAACGCCGCTCATTTTCTCCCTCCCCGCATGTTGTAAAGGTTGACGAGCGCAGCTTTCTGGTCAAAGGGGAAATCAATGTAATCGAGCAGTTTGATGAACAGGCTAAGCTTGTCGAGCGGCGTCTTGCAGTTAGTCAACTGCAGCTCGTATTTGACGGGGGAATTCTCGGGCCCGGCCAGTCCGGGCCAGTCAAGCCGGAGGGCGATCTTCCCCTCGTTCTCGAGAATGCCAGTGACTTCCCTTTTGACGCCCTGCTCCAGCAGCATTTTCGTTTTGTCTCTCCAGTTCAGGCCGCGGATCACCAGGCCGAGCGATTCGCGCAGGTCGGCCATGTTTTCTCCCGCCAGCGCCTGCCAGTCGATGTTCTTGGCAAAATTGGCCGCCGCCTGATTGAGCGTGCCGGCGGTCGCCAGCGAGATCTGCATAAGGCCGAAGAACGCCTGCTGGCCGACGTCGAGAAAACCGCCGTATTTCTTGACCGCTGCCGGCTCCTTCAGCAGCGACTGGAAAATGGTCACGGCTTCTCCATACCGGCCGGCCTTGATCAGCAGGCGCCCCTCGATGACGCGGGCGAGCAGGGAGTCGTAGCGCAGGTCCTTTTTGTTCATCCCCAGGCCTTCCACGGCGATCAGATTTCTTTTATGGGTCATTAGCGCCCAGTCGCGTCCTTCCCTGACCGACGCGATCGCTTTGTTCAGGTCCATGGCCGGGTTGTAGAGGCCGGCGAACCCGTAGAGGATGCGCAGCCGGTTAAGATAACCGCCGGCGTGATCGAAGTCGGAGCGCTGGGCCGTCAGGACGCGCCGGCTGGCCAAGTCCGCTTTGATCTTTTCGTCGTAGCCAGGCTTTTTGACCGGATCTTTGCTGACTGCCGCTCCCGGATCGATCAGGCTCAAGACCTGGAAGCGGGCGAGCTGCAGCTCGAAATATTCATCGACCGGATGGATAGCTTTCGTAAGGGGGAGACGCCAAATGTCGTGGGACTGGCTGGTGTCGGCGTTGGCCAGGGCGGTGTCGAGGTACTTCAGCGCTTTGGTCAGGTAAGAGGTCTCGCCCTGGCTGCGGAAGTACATATCGAGGCTCATCCGGGAGGCTTCCAGCAGCAGCGAATTTTTGGTCTGGAAGTTGGCCCGGCGCCCCGCGTTGAAGACCGTTCCCTGGATGTATTCGCCCGCTCCCTTTGGTTCTTTGTCGACCAGATGCAGCCCCTGATCGATCAGGCCGAGCGAATCGGTGAAGGCCGACTGCCTGACCTCTTCCCGTTTTTGCCAGTTCTCTTCGAGCCGGCGGAAATGCTCCCGCTCGTCCGGGCCGCAGTAGTTCGGGGCGGTTTTCCCGCCGGCCGGCGCGGCCGCGAACAGTCCGGGATAAAGCGGATTAATGCTAATAGTCATGTCACTGACTCTCCCTATATATATCGGCAAAAACCGACGTCAATTTCATCATGTTAGATGTCCTTCCTGGGCGAGAGTGAACCAGCGCATTCCTCGATCACCAGCCGGTTCAGCTCGCAGATCCGGTCGTACATTTCCGGCTCGAGCCGGTCGTATTGTTCATTGCCGCGTCTGGTGATCCTGATCTTGAAGTTATCTGGCGCGCCCGTGCCGGCGATATTCTCACGCAGGCTGTCGCGGACCGCTTGCGTCTTGCGCGACAGCCACCAGATCTTGGCTCGGCGGGAGAGCGGGTCGAGCAGATTGGTTTCGGCCTGGCAGGCCTGCCGGAGGGTCGGGCGCGCGCCGCTCATTTCCCTGGCCAGGTCGGTCATGAAAAATTCTTTTGAATCTTTGACCGGTTCGTAGGCGCCGACCAGCTTGTTGAGGTTGGCGATCGGACCGTCATTGCTATTCAACAAGCTGGTCCACTGCGGGAAATTGCTGGCGATCTCATTCGTTAAGTGGGCCGGATTGATCTCCGGGATGACAAATTCATCCGCCTCATAGAGCGGGGAGACTTTGCCGAACGCTTCGCGCACCGCGTTCCGTCCGGTGTCGGCCAGGTGTTTCGGGATCGTGCCGCAGACCGGGTTCGGCGCGGACTTCGAATAAGCTTCTCTCTGTTCCTTGAAATAACGCCGGAAGGCGCGAGTTATATTAATTCCGTTGAAGAGCGACCAGCCGCCGGCCATGATCGCGGTGACCAGCGGGATGGCGAAAACCGACATGGTGCCAAAAGTCATGGCTGAAGCCACGATCCCCACGGTCAGCGGCAGGGCGCTGGCGCCCCAGCGGACGAGACTGAGCAGGAAACTGTGGCTATTCGCATTCGGCACGAAGCGTCTGACCAGGCGCGACAGCACGGAAGAAACGAGATAGCCGGCCAGGAACGGCAGGGCGGTGGTGACGATCGGCAGGGCGCCGACCCCCAGCGTGACGGCGGCGGCGCTGCCGGTCAGCAGGGCGCCGGCCACCGTCGGCAGGACGGCGCCGACCCAGAAAGCTACCCGCTTGTCCTTGGTCGGCAGGCGGTTCCCTTTCGTCCGGTCGCTGACGCGGAACTTGCCGACCCCCATCCGTTCGATATCGAGCCCCGACTTGAACATCGTCCGCATCGGCATGTCGCCCCAGAAGAGATGGATCGGGTTGAGGGAAAGTATCTTCTTGGGATTGACGCCGACCTTCATCATCTGGATCGCCCAGAACGGCCAGGCGAAACAGGTCGCCGCCAGGCAGGCGACCAGGAACATCGAACCGGCGACCGGGATCGGCAGGACCGTCAGGATGATCATGGCCGGCACGGAGAGATTGAGGGCTAGTTTCTGGAACGAGACCCAGTACCAGGTGCCGACGTTGATCCACTCCCGGGCCTCGTTCATCGTGTATTTGGGCGTGACCGGCCGAGTGTGGTCGAAAGTCTCGCTGACCCGGGCCTCCTGGGCGGCGTCCGCCGGCTGGGTCCGGCTCAGGCCGTCGAGGCGCGGGCTGGTGAGCAGGCTGGTCCGGCTGGCATTGTAGAGGCGACCGCTCTCGGTGCGATTAATATTAAAAGAGCCGCGCGTCAGGTCGATCCACATCTCTTGCGCGCCGTCCCAGGTAAAGATGCATTTGCCGCCGTTCCAGCGCTGCGACCGCTGGACCGTCCAGGCGGTCTGGTAATGGTCGAGGCCGCCGCCGGCGCTCAAGGGTAGGATGGTGGTCTCGGTCTTGAGGCCGAACATCGTCATGTCCATGTACGAGACCTGCGCGTCCTCGACGACCGAGATATAGAAGCCCGGCATGGCGGTCTTGTACTGGTGCGGCGCCCGGCCCGGGATGCGCTGCAGGAAGAGATGGCCTTCGCGGACGGGATTGGCGGCATCGGTGTTCGGCCCGGTCACCATCGCGGCGCCGCGCGAGATCAGCATGCTGTCGAGGGTCGGGTTGCCGGTCAGCCAGTAATAGCGCTTGCCGGCGTCGCCTTTGGCGTCGAAGATCGAGTGGGAGACAGTGCCGAACGACCGGACGAACCACGGGTTCCTGGCCGGGTCGGTGAAGACGTTGCCGTGCGGGAACGACATAGCCGCCAGCATAAAGACGCCGAAGAAACCGAGCTGGTCGACCTTGGGCCAGACCGCTGCCATGACCTCGGTCCCCATCACGTAAGGATCGATCAGGTGCTGGGGGGCGAGCGCGGTGCCGGTCGGATCGATGAAGCGGCTGGTGTGCATGGCGTGGGGCCGGGGATCGAGCCGGCAGTGGGGCGGGATCTGGAAGGGGAGCGGCACGACCTCGCGGTCGCCCGGGGCGCGGCCGTTCCAATCATCGAGATGGACGACCTCGAGCGACGAGACTGCCTTGGTCACGACGACCGATTCCAGGGCATTGCCCTCTGCGTCCTTCTCCAGCGGCTTGTCGAGGACATTCTCCAACCGCTCCTCACGGTAGTGATGATATTGCAGGACGTAGCGCTGGCGCATATCTTTGACCCGTTCCATTTCCATGTTGTCGACGTCAAATGTCTTGATCAAGGCAGTGATCGCCGCCCGTTTATCACTGCGGCTCAGGGCCTTAAAGGCGGGATCTTTCTTGAGGCGGTGGATCGACCGGGCCGGGATCACAGCGCGTTGGCCATTGTTGCCCTTGGGCTCGATCACCAGGGTAAACCCGTTCCGGTCGCGGGAGGCCTTGAGCAGGGCGGTGTCGGTGGGCTCCTCCACTTCGTTGGTGATGGTGATGACGTGCTCACGCTTGAGGCATTCGAAATCGATCCGCTCGTCCGGCACGATCAGCTTGACGGTGAATTTGCCGTCCGCCGGGTTGCGGTACATCTTGTCTACGTCAAGGTGCAGGCAGGTCACGTCAACTTCGTGTTCAACCGGCCGGTTCTGGTCATCGTGGACGACGGAGTAGAGTGTCAGGATGACCCGGCCGTCATCCGTGACGGTCAGTTTCTGCTGTTCGCTCTCTTCGATCATCAGTCTGTCCAGCCGCTCGATCAGTCTGGCGCGCTCGGTCAGCTCGTCCGTCCCTTTCTTCTTTTTCCCTCTTAAGTTATCGGCGTTGACCACGACGAAGCGGCGGTCGGCCCCTTCCGAGATGTGGGTCACGACGAGGTCCAGGCCCTCGTCCCGGACGCCGACGATATTCTCCATACCCCGTTCCGAACCTAGCCTCGAACTCCATCTGGCCAGACGGCCATCGAGCTTGCTGGGGACCTGGTTGTCATCCAGCGGGGTCCAGGTGATCGGCCCCTCCGGC
Organism: Candidatus Saganbacteria bacterium; assembly: GCA_016939335.1. Taxonomy (GTDB): domain Bacteria; phylum Margulisbacteria; class WOR-1; order O2-12-FULL-45-9; family XYB2-FULL-48-7; genus JAFGHC01. Next base: position 18,629 of record JAFGHC010000033.1, on the reverse strand, counting down.
TTGCCCGGTTTGCCCTTAAACCTTCCCATCACCCAGCCGGGATCGCCGCGATGTGTTTCCGATAACACGGCCTGGAACGCTTGCTTTTTATCGTCAGGGATCGCCTGATCATTTTCGATCAGGGAAGCGACGCCCGGTTTGAAGAACAGGTCCTTGGCTTTCGGGTCCGTAAAGTACGATTCCCAGACCGTCGAATTGCCAAAGATCTTTAAGACTTTTTCTCTGGCTATTGATGTCCGTCCAACCGCTAAGCTTTCATAGAACATCTTCGGTGTGGTGTCGGTCTCGCTGACATGGACGTGGGCGTCGTTGCCGTGCGAGAGAAGCAGGCCGACGTGGTGGGGATCGGCCTTGAAGGTTTCCGCCCCCCAGTGAACGACGTCGAGCAGGAGGCGGTCGCCACCGATCGCGTGATCGATCGCGTGCGCGGGGATGCCCGCCCGCCGGCCGACCCGAGCCGGGTTGTAAACGCTCATCCGACCGATGCGTTCAACTGGTAACGCGCTCATTGTTTTTTCCTCGGCGCGGCAAAAGCCACTTCGTTCGGGTCGAAATAGTTGCGGAACTTGTCGGGCATGAACCGGCGGTAAGCGTACTGATCGTAAGCCTCCTGGCACAACAGCTCGAAGTGCTTGACATATATAATTAACTCTTTATCCAGCTCCCGATAAGTGGGTTGTTCTTTGCCTTGCCATAAGGGGCTCCAGCCTATGATTCCCCCCTTTTCTTTGCCCATGAATTTACTGCCCATGAGCTGTTCGGCTTCCTCACTTGACATCTTCATGTGGACATAGCCGTTATCGTCGGTCCAGGGGTATTCGTCCTTGGCGGTGGGCGCCCCCTTCGGCATGACCATCTGCCAGTGTTCGATCTCGGTGCGGCTCATCAGCGCGATCTTGCCGAACGTCAGCATATCGGCGACCCGTTCGGTCAGGAAGCGCTCGCGTTTCTTGTCGGTCACCAGCAGTTCATCGCCTGCCTGTGCCCGCCGGGTAAAGAAGTAATCGGCAAAGGGGCGGGGGCCGCCGACTTCGCCGAAGCGTTCCGGGTTGATCCTGATCTCTTCGATCCCGTCGGCCAGGTCGCCCATCTCGAGCGGCAGCGGGACCTCTTCGACCGACTCGCGGCGGTTGTACTTGCCCCCCGCCATCAGGGTGGTGTTTTTGACCGCCTCGGCGAAGGCGGGGTCGAACATGGCGCTGCCTCTGTAGTGGATCTTCAGGGCGCGCGCTTTGCCTTTCGCGTCCCTGACGATCTCGAGCGGCTGATCTTCGTCGATGTAGCGCCAGAGCTCGCCGCCGAAAGTGCGCGGGTCTTCCTTGTTCATGTTGAGCGGGACGTAGAGCATCTTGTTCTTGCCCGCCGCGTTTTTCTCCGTCAGCTTGATCTTGAGCGTCATCCAGCCGGTGGCGATCCCGACCTCGAGGAGCGAGTCCTCCGGCTTTTCCAGCATGTCGGCGGAGAAGGGGAGCTCTTCCCGCCGCGGCCGCGTGAACATGACCCGCAGGTGGGGGGCCTTGCGGGTGTGGAAGAGCCGCAGATTGCTGACGATGATGTCGGTCTGGTCGGCGTCGCTGATGCTGAAATATTCGGTCGGGTACATGAAGTGCCAGCGCGGCATCAGGTATTTGTTGTCGGTAAAATTGCCGCCGAACGGATGAGGGACCGTCCCGTCGGCCAGGCAATTCCTGATCTCGCCGTTCAGCGCGATACCGCGGAAAATGTCGCCGTCGCGATTGGCCCGCAGCGTTCGCGCGACAAAATTATGGCGTTCCGTTCCCGGCAGCATCAGCAGGGCGGGGGCGTCGGGCGGCAGCGGGCAACTTGTTGCGCCGATAGTCTTATGGCTGCCGTCGGCGAAGACCCGCAGGCGGGCGCCGTTCTTGTAGACGACATCGTAGAATTCCTGCTCTTCAAAGAGACCTTGCCCGCCATACTCGTCGAGCTGCGGCTCGCTTTTCAGGGTCGGCACCCGGGTGACCTCAGCGGTGGGATAGAGATGGAGGAACTCCCCGTCGGTGATCACGCCGCTGTCGTGCAAGCGTTTGTATTTGTTGTAATGCGCCGAGTTGTCGATATAAGCGATCGGGCAGAGCGAATTGCCGATGTCGTGGACCGCCCGCTGGTACCAGCCGACGCAGAGGTACTCGTCCAGCTCTTCGCGGCTGTCGAGCGCCCGGAGGCTTTTGTGGTCCGGCTTGAAGTCCTTGACCACCGTCAGCGGGACCGGCCAATCGTGTATCCGCCCGTCGGCCGTCATCACCACCACATCAAAGACGCCGACGAAATCGGCCTGCATCTGCAGGAATTCGTCGACTCCCGACTGCTTGACGTTGTTAGGGTCGGGCATCGATGTGGTCCAGAAGGTCGTCCAGAAACAGCGGGGATGGGAATCGATCAGCGGATGGGCCCGCCGGTAAGCCGCTTCCAGCTTGTCGATGTCTTTGCCCTGCTGTGATTTGAGCGATGCGTTCTTGACCTGATGGGCGCGCAGCCGGCGGGCCTTTTCCCGGAAGATCCGGGCGGTGAAGCGGATATGTTCGCCGTGCACGCGCACGTCCTGGTCGCCGCGCCCGTTCGGAGCGGAGCCGTCGGGCATCCCGGCGCAGAAAACGCCGTCTTTCAGGTATGAGAGGCCTGACCGGGTCTTCAGATCGCCCCAGGCGAGCGGATGGCCGCCAGCTTCCGGATAAGTTGGGTCTTCAAGCAGGCGGGCGAGATTGTCAAAAACTTCCGCCAGCCGGTCTTCCGATTCCCGGGCCGAAGCGGCCGCTTTCACGCTGGTATAGCCGTCTTTGATAATCTTCCTGATGATCGCCCCATCCCGTTTGAGCAGGCGTTCGATCATCTCCTGGGATTTCTGCAGGATGGTGGTTGTGTTAGTTGTTCCATCGACCCCTTTAAGCACCCAGTTGGCGCCTTCGGACATGATCATCATGAGATAACCCGAGATCCAAGAATCTATCATACTGTCACCCATGGCCGGCCTTAAGACCGTGCGGGTCGCTCCCCGTGCGCCGCGCACGTCGGCGATGAGCGACTCAAGATCGAAAACCGGCTGTTTCTTGGCCGCCTGCCTGATGCCGCCCTCCTGGGAGAGGAGCGAGTGGATCGTGATGTGCGAGAAAGCGAGGGTGACGGCGAAGGTTATAAGATTAGCGACCACCTGGCCCGGGTTAAGCAGGAAGATCGCGGCGCCGGCGAGCGCGCCGCACGCCCCCCACCGGAGAGAAGAAGTTGCGCGCGCCGGGAGTTCGTCGGGGAATTTGGCTAATACGGCTTTGGTCCAGCCGTAAAGGTAGCGGGCGGCGCCGACGATCACGCCGGCCGCCAGCACGTATTCAGCCATGTGCAGCCAGCCGGCGAGCGAAGTGACGGTGGCGACCAGTTGGCCCGGGAGATCGAGCAGCATCGCGATCGTCTGCGTGGCATAAGTTTTGCCCAAGAGGACTTCGACAGCCACGGTAGCGAGCCAGGCGGGAGCGCCCATAAGATCAGTTGCCAGTTCGGCGATCAGGCTGTGTTTCGGCAGGTGGCGCTGGACACCCCTTCTCCAGAACTCGATCGCCTGCTTGATGTCGCGGCCGGCGCGGAAAAGCATCGTGATCAGCGGCTTGGCCGCCACCAGGCCGCAGAGGCCCAAAGAAAAGATGCCGATCCCGCCTTCGATCACCTGCGCGTAAGAGAGCAGACCGCCGAAAATCATCGTGGCGCCCCAGGCCGGCAGGACCAGGGTCTTGAACAGTTTGCGCAGGGTCGGATTGCCGACGTTGAGCTTCATGTTCTTCGACCGGTAATTGGCCGGCTGGACCTCGCGGTATTTGCCGATCAGCAGTTTGCCGGTCAGGTAGGCGCCGGCCGCCGCGCCGATCCAGCCGGCCGGTCCCATGCTGGCAAAGAGCGAAGCGGTGGCAGCGAACAGGCCGGTGCCGGCGAGAGCGGTGGCGGGGAGGAGCAGAAGCGCGGCGCCCCCGGCGGCTGCGGCCGCCAGTTTCATGATCGGGCGGGGTTTGGGCCGGTAGCTGATCCGGGCGGGCATAATTGCCGGAGACAGTTGACGCTCGGCGGGGAGCAGGCTTTCCGGAGCGACCAGAACGATCGGCGGCCGCATGGGGCCCGCCGTGATCGGCCGCGAAAATATGTTTTGCCCGGCGGTCAACCTGGCGCGGTTGGGCGGCGGGCAAAGCGGCCCGGCCAGCCGCGGGAGATCAAATAATCTGTGATCGTTGTTTAACCGGTAAACCATATATTTTCCTCTCGGGAATCTTGCTCACCATCCCTTCCGTATATATATCGACAAAAATGGGGAGAAATTTCAGGGTTTTAGTGGAATTCCCGGGGAAAGGGAGGCCGCCCTTCTGCCGGGGCGGCGGACCGGATTTTCTCGTCGGAAAACGGGGGGACTTAAAAGACGTCCTTCTTTACTTCCTCGGCTTCGGCCAGGTCAGCGTCGCTCAAGCCAAGGGGGGTCGGCTTGATCAGCGTGTCTTTGGCCGGAACCGCGAACATGTTGTCCAGAGAGTCCATCCCGTTCAGCGTATAGCCGTCGATGAACGTGCCGCCGGTGGTCCGGCCGCCGGCCACGCTGGCGGTGATCGCTTTCACCCTGGTGGTGTAAAGGGTATCGTTAACGTAGGTATAGGGCAAAAGGACCGAATCGATGATTTCGGTGCTCAAAACTTTTGAGCCTGTGCCGACGATCGCGCCATTCAGCACCGCGCCGGGCCCGATATAAACGCGGTCGCCGATCACGGAATTCGTGACCTGCGCGCCGGAACGGATTACGACATCCCGGCCGACCCAGGAATTGATTGACTGGTCGAAGATTCCGCGCACCTGATTGATGGCCACGCGCAGAAACCGCCACTGGGCCAGCCAGTAATCGCGCGGCGTGGCCAGGTGAAAGAATTCTTCATTTATTTTTCTTCCCATGATCTGCTCTGGCATGATATGCCCATAGATGAGAGAAGAAGGCAGGTGCGCGAAGATCTCTCCGCCAAAGGAATGGTCGCTGTCGCCTTCCGTCTGTTCGAAAGCATCGAGAAACATCAGAGCGTAAGAAGTAAAAACGGGCAGCAGCGCGTCGCCGTATTTTTCTGAGGCCGTATTGACAGTTTCGTTCCCGGCATTTTTGCTTAGCGCAACCGTTTCCCGGATGACCGATTCGTTGGCCGGTTTTTCGATGAATTTCGTGACGTAATTGTGCTTATCCAGCACCGCGATCCCGAACCGGCCCAGGGCTTTGTGCGCCGGCCTTAACACGAATCCGAGACAGCCCAGCAGGTTTTGATTTTTGGCCAGGGCAGTGGCGAACGCGTCCCGCATGGCGTCCAGGTCGGCGCGGGGATGCAGCGCCGTGCCGCCCAGCAGCCAGAACGGCTCGTCTGCGGGAAAAGGGTTGAGCCGTAAAGCCTCCACGATGCTTAATTTGTATGTATAAAATTTGGGAGTGACGACGTGGCGGATCACCAGTTTCTCGCTGTTATCAAAGATATGGCCATGGCCGATGCCGGCAATGACGTCGCCGGCCAGGTGGTGGCTGACGACGGAAATATTGTTTACGTTGGCATGGGCCGCCTGGTCGATGACCCGGTTGATGATCCGGCGGCCGCCGATCGGAAGGGTACAGGGCGACATATTGCCTTCATGATCACGCAGGGCGAAGGAAGAAAGCATGCCCATCCTCGGCCCCTTGCCCGCGGCCATCACGATCGCTTGATTTATTGTTGCCGGGACCCTCATACCGGACATGTTTTATCCCCCCTTTTCATTTTTAGATGTTTGGGAAATTTGCCCTGACCGGCGCTCCCGGTTTGGCGTTCTTCGGTCTTTTGATCCCCCCATCATAATCATAAGGTATGTCAGTGCTTAAAATTATTTCATCGTGCGCAATCAGGACCTGATTTTCGACTTTCAGCGGTACGGGAGGCAGAATTACCCCTTCGTGGACAATGCTGTTGATTATCTTCGCTTGGGGCGGGATCACCGCGGCGCCAAAGATCACGCTTCCCTCGACCTGCCCGGCGACCTCGGCTCCCGCTTCGATCACCGAGTTTTTGATCTGTGCGGTACGGGCGATCTTGGCGCCCGGCCCCAGATAAAGATTTCCCTCGAAACAAGGGTCCCCCTCCAGGTTCGCTCCCGCGTTCCAGCCGCCACCTTTCCCCCAGAGTGTCCCATTGATCGGGATTTTAACACTGCCTCTCAGTATATCCTGCGTGGTATCCAGGAAGGTCCCGTAATCGCCAACGTCATTCCAGTATTCATTCTCGCCCATGATCTTCCCAAGCAACTGGCCCGATTTGGCCAGGATCGGCAGGATGTCGTTGCCCCAGTCCGGGCTGAAGCCGGTGGTCTCGCCGTTATTCTCCAGCAGTTCGACGACCGCCAGCACGGCCGGATCAAAATAATAAAGCTGGGGGTTGACCAGGAAGGACACTTTGGTCGTCCCGTCATTAAGAGGCGTGTGGTGAGCTTTCGGCCTGTCTGACTTTTCTTCGAAACCGGTGACGACGGGGTCTTTCATCAGGACGACTCCGTAATTCGTCACTGCCTCTTGAGCGCCGCGCGGGAATTCTTTGATCAGGATGGCGCCCAGGGCCTCCGCATGATGCGGCTTGCTGCTCTTATCCAGGTAGAAGGCGGCCAGGGCGTCAACATCGGCCGTGGTCAGGGCATCAACGCCAGTTACCAGAAATGGTTTGGCGGCAGCGTTGCTGGGATGAAGCGGCTTGATCGTGCATACAAAGTCGGCGGCCGCTTTCACCAAAGTATCCAGCTCCTTTCTATCAGCGTCGGACAAAGGCCCCTTTTTCAACTTGGCTTTTAGTTCTTTATATTTGATCCCGGCGATGTCGCGCAAAGCCGAACTGTTCGGAACGCCGGCCAGTGAAGCCATGCTGGAGATATTCCAGCGCTGTTTATAGGCCAGCAGGGCGCCGGCCGCTGTATTGGTCTTCTTGAGATAATTGTCGGTTTCTTCGCCTAGACAGAATTCCACTTTCATTCCCTCCGGAATAGGAGTAATGGCACGATCAAATTGCTGTTTGATCTGCCCCTGGAAGAGAGCGGTCTTGATGGCGATGTCGGTGAAGCCCTGCGGCCGATACAGGTGATCGGTGATCCTTCTGATCATCGGCGTCCCGACCATCGGCCAGACGGCCTTGGTTCTATACCAGGTCCCCGGCGAGAGACGGGTGGCGGACCCCTGCGCCATCATGATCGCGCACCTGGATGGTAATATAGCGCTCGGCATATTACTGGCTCTCCCTTCTTAGTCCGATTGATAACATTATCACTCCTAATACTATTTCGGCAGGAAATGGCAGAAATTTCACTTTAGCCAAATTTTTTTTTGGGGGGGGGCGGCCGGTCAGGCGACTCTCATAGCATCGCTAATGTCTTTGTCGTCGACGTTAAGGCTTTGGATCGTTATTTGCCCGTTGCGGTCGGGGACCGCCAGCTGGCGGCTGATGCCGTCGGCCGTCGGCGGCATCGAGAGGCGATCGATGAAAGTTCCGCCGAACAACCGGCCGCCGACCACGCTGTTCTCGATCAGTCCGACCGGCTGCTGGCCGCGCAAATTAACATAAGTATAAGGCAGGAGGACGCTCCCCTTGACCGTCACATTCTTCAGATGACATCCTTCGCCGATCACGGCGTGGTCCAAATTGCAATTTTCCAGCCGGACATTGTTGCCGATCACCACATTCCTCATGTTCTGGTTGGTGTGCTCGTCGCGATTGCCGCCCTGTCCGATGTGCCCCCAATTCTTGATGAACTGGCCGGCCAGCGAACTGTTGGCCACCCGCATGAAATACCATTGCGCCCGCCAGTAGTCTTCCGGATAACCGACATCGCTCCACGGCGCTTTTAACAAATATGAGTTCAGCCGGCCCAGGATCAGCGGAAAAACATGAGAGCCAAAGTCCCACTGCGTATCGTCCCTGGTTTGTTCGACCTGATCGAACAGGCCGCCCTGGAACAGATAATGTGAAGCGTTGACCGGCAGGAGAGGGGTTTTGGCCTCATCGTTAAGCCGCCTGATCTCTTCATTTTCGATCCGTTCGAGAATCTTCAGCGCTTTCTCTCGGCCGGAAATGAGATTTCCCCCGGCATCCATGCTGTCCTTCGGTTTTTCGGTGAATTCGGTTATCAGCCCGTCTTTGTTGACCACGGCCACCCCGAACCGCCCGACCACGTCGTCAACGGGCAGCAGCTTCAATGAGATGGTCCCCAGGATTTTCGGGTTGGACTTGCAGGCCCGTGCGTGGGCTTCGGCCATCTCTCCCAGGTCGGTCTCCGGGCTGAAAATATCGCCGCTCAAGACCCAGAAAGGACGATCGGCCGGCAATTTGAAATCATGGAACATCCGCCTGACCCCGCCCGCCGTGTAGAGCTGGGGATTTTCGACCAGATAGTTGATGCGGACGTCTTCGCCGAACTGGTTGCCGTAGCCGAGGCTGGACTGGACCATTCCCGCCAGATGGTGTATTTTAACGTAAAAGCGGTTGACGCCGGCGCTGGTGTGGATCTGTTCGATGGCTTGGACGATCGGGGCCTTGTTGCAGAGCGGCAGGAGCGGTTTGGGTATGTGGGTGGTCAGCGGTAGCATCCTTTCCCCAAAGCCCCCCGCCATGATCATTGCTGTCCCTGCCATAAAGATCATTCCCCTTTCTTGGCCGTTTCCGGTTCCGCCTTATTATCAACGGTCCGTTTGTAAAATTTCAGTTTATTTTCCGTAACTTTGGGTCAGGCCGGCCTGGCCGGCGACAGGTCGACGAACAGCGTCGTTCCCTGCCGGAACATGACCGGACTGCGGCCGATCGCCCGCCCGCTGCCGTCGGCAAAATAGGTCTTTCCCGTCTCGGTGATTAAGCCCCGGGCCCGGTCGATCACCGGGCGGAGCTGCGGCAGAAAGTCGTCGAGCGCATCCGCCGAGCGGATGACCTCTGCGCCTTTGCCTTTGATCACGCAGATTTCCCGGCAGCCGCGCCCCGCTTTGTTAAGTAGCATCAAATATTTCAGGAAGCCGTCATAGAGCGTGGCGTCGGCCTGCGGGGAATTTTTATCTACCCCGGGGTTAGACCAGGCGATGCTATACCAGGACGCGATATAGGGCAATTCAATGATCTGGTGAAACGTATTCCGCAGTTCTTCCCAATCGGCGCCGGTGATCTCTCCCCGGGTCGTCAGCCCGGCCAGGGCGGCCTCAATATTTTGCAGATAGAAGCTAAAATGGGAAAGGTCCTTTTCCCAGGGCAGGACTTTGCTGTCGCCGTTGGCATCAAAAGAGACCATGATCTCGCACAAGCGCGCCAGGAAACTGCCTTGAGCGTAAGTTTCTATTTCGGTCAGCGCAGCAATATAATTGGTCGCGTTCCTTTCGAAGACATCGTAAAAATCAGCAGTCGTTTGATAATAGTATTCCAGGCGGGAATTGGTCAGCATCCCTTTCGGGCCCAATCCGCTGGCGTCGAGGCAGGTAAAAGCCGCCCACAGATCCAGGAGCGTTCGGACCGCCGCAAGGTCGATCTTGCCTTTCGGCCCTTCCAGCAGCTTTCTCAGGCGCGGGCAGCCAAAGACCTCTTTAAAGATCAGCATCGAATTATCTCCGACATAAGTGGTCCCGAGATTGGTATGGTGTTCCATCAGTTCGGCCAGCAGGATTTTTTCTTTGGCGGTTAACCGTGCGAAAGCCGGCTTGTCCAGCAGTCCGAATTTTCTGTCCAGCGCTCCGGTTTCGCGTTCATGAAGCGGGGCGCTGATGACTTTGCCGTCGTCGTGGCGGCTGATGAGCAAATGCCAGATGGACGGCGCGTAGCGGGTCAGGCTGGCTTTCAGCCGCGACAGATTGGCTTCCACCCTCTTACGGTCCTGGCAGAGGCATAACCTTTCCAGTTGATGATGATCTTTTGACGCCGCCAGGTCCTCATAGGTTGCGGTCGTGGCTTGAATGTACGCCGTGAAGACATTGGTGGTGTGGAGCGCCACGTTTTTGGGAGAATCGGTCACAAGACCGCGTTTATCCTCAATTTCGAGCAAGCGTTGGAAGATCGCTTCTTGTTTGGCCGTCATATGTTCCCGGTTGATCGCGGCGATCCGTTCGCGGTCGTAGCGCCCCAGAGCGGCGATCCGCTCCTCCGCGGCCTGCAGGCTCAATTCCAGCAGGGTGAAGTCGCGGGCGAGCGGGCTTTTGCCTGGCGCCGGCTCGAAAAACCGCCGGACGCGCTGATAAGCCTCGACCATCTGGCTCTCGTTCCGGAAATATTCGATCGTCAGATATTCCGGCACCCGGCCCATCAGGCTGAGCACCTGATCGAGGTAGCCGAGGTCCTCTTCGCGCGGGGCTTCGTGCGTGTCAAGTAAGGCAAGCTCGTTCCGGCCGGTGCCGATCAGCCAGGCGGGGTGACTCAAATGTATATGACCGATCTTATTCAGCGGCAGGGCGCGGAAGTATTCGAGCGGGTCAAGCACCAGGGAGTTGGCGGTGACGCGGGCGTGAGCGAGGTCGAGCAGGAAGAGGGTGTCGGGATGACGGGTGAAGAACTCCGTCAGGAAATCCGGCTCGAACACGTGCGCGACCCGCGGCTGGTAAGCCTCGTTCTCAAAGCCGAGCCGGCCGCGGTAGCCCGACCGCAGGGTGCGCAGGCGGTCGGCGATCTCCGTCCACAGTTGGGCGCGCGTGAGCGGCTCGCCTTCAAAAACGATTTCATCATGCTTCCGCCGGAGCGTTCTCAAGTTAGACGGACCGATACTGAAGGATGTGTAGCCGATCCCGGACGGGTCCAGCCTTGCCACGTGGCCGGCGGCGGCAAAATCCCCGGTGAATTGATCGTCGATTATCCCGTTGCCGTGATAAGTGATCTCTTTGCCCGTGGCCAGGATCTCGGCCAGTCGCCGTGATTCGCTGTCACGCATTTCAGCTGTTCCGGTCCGCAGGGCGTGCACCTGGGCCAGGCGCTGCGGGGTCTTCAGCTCAAAGGCGTCGGCCAGCTTGACCAGCGGACTCCGGCTGACCGGCGTTCGATGGCTCATCAAGCCGAATTTGCCGACCTCCACGCAAAACTTCGGTGTGGCTGTTCTCACGTTTCGCTTGCCTCTCCACCGGCCTTGAGCCATCTAAAACCAGAATCGATCTCTCCTGTTGACAGAAGGTGCCTCATTGCCTTGTTGTTGTGGTTAAAGAGGGTGGCGCGGTTGCCGCTCTCTCTGATCTTCCTGATCATGTCTTCAAGGCCGCGATTCAGTGACCAGAGGGGTGAAAAACCGAGTGTGTCCTTGATCTTGGAGAAGCCGCAGACATAAGACGAGGTCGCAACCTTGCCCTCCTCCGTTTCCGGCGTGCCGCCCCCGATTGCCGTGCAGGCGGCGTTGGCGATGTCGATCAGGCGAAAATTGAGTTCGTTGGCGCCGACGTTGAAAAGTTCGTTCCAGACGCTGGCGGCGGGCGCTTCCAGAGCGAGCAAAAAAGCCCGGGCGACATCGTTCACGTGAACTACAGGCCGCCAGGACAAGCCGTTGGTTCGCAGTTTGACCTTGCCCAGACTGACGGCCATGAAAGCCATGTTGTTCACCGGCGAATCGAAACGGTTCCGGTCGGACCAGCCAAAGACGGTGGCGTTGCGCAGGAAGATGGGGGTAAAGGAGCTGTCGGCCAGGTCGGTTAATCTTTTTTCTGCTTCCAGTTTTGAGGCCGTGTAAGGGCTGTTGGGAAGCACGGGTGAAGTTTCCGTCAGAAGCGTTCCTTCGAGTGTGTTGCCATAAACCCCGCAAGTTGAGGAAAAAACAAATCTTTCTACCCCGGCTTTTTTGGCCATGGTTGCCAGCTTCAGCGTGGCGGCAAGATTAATGTCAGTGGTCGTTTCCGGCACGATTTGGGAAGAGGAGTCATCCGCAATGGCGGCGAAGTGCGCGACAGCCGTGATCCCGCGGAAGTTGTTTGGCGTGATGCTGCGGATGTCCTTGAATTGTTCCGTCACTCCCCGGCACTGCAACGGCCTTGTTTGAAAGTAGTTCGTGTCCACGCCGCTGACGCGGTAATTGCGCCTCAGCAGCAGGCTGGTCAATACGCTGCCCAAATAGCCTTTATGGCCGGTGACAAGAATATTGTTGGTCATAGTTTCTCTCACCATATATATCGTCAGTTCCCGCGGAGAATTTCAGGTGAGTAGTTTAGCGTTGTTAGGAAAGCGGCAGGCGATCAAGCCGCAAGGTCAGTTTGTATTTGCCGTCGGCCGTAGCCGTCATGGTCGCATGCTCCTGGCTGAGTTTGCCCGCGGCCAGGGCGGTTTTCAGCGAAGAAAGATAGCTTCCCCTTTGCTGGTCGCCGGGCAAAAACCGGAACAGGTCCGGCTCGGAAAAAAGGATGACCCGCCTTTCGCCCTGCGCGGCAAAAAAGTTTTTCACTCGTTCGCTCAAAAAAGACAATAATTGAGTGAATTCCGTGTAGTGCAGCCTGCCATCCGGCCCTTGCGCGGTCTCCCGGATGACGGGAAAACAGCGGTTCTCCAGCCCGAAGAGGAATTTTGACAGAAAGAATTCATGATCAGCTTCTGCTTTGGCGCTTAAACTAAGCCTTAAGCGGCCTTTCAGTTCAGCCAGCTCTGGATCGGTGAGGTTGGAGTAGACGCAGGGGCTCAAGAGATGTCTTAAACGGAAATCGATGAACCAGTTCTTGTCCGACAGGTTCTTCGGGTCGGCTATCAGCTCGTAAGTCGCCAGCGTGGACGGGGTCAGGCCGTTCATCCTGGCGTCCTCTGCGATCTGGGCGCCTTTGCCGGGGCGGGCGGCGACATCGGCGCAGCTTAAGATGAAAAGCTGGTCGCGCAGCGCCGCGTCAAGCCGGGCCAGATCTTCCGGGAAGATGTCGACTCCGAAATTGGGGATCGCGCCATGGCTGCCGACCAGAGTGGCGACCCTTTCTGCGTCCGCCCCCGGGACAGGGTAAATTTTGAGGGTCCCCGGCACCATCGGTGCGCCGGCCTTGTCATGGTCCCAGCCCTGGTCGCGCAGCGTGCCGATATCGTGCAGCACCAGGCCGGTCTCTAAAGTGGGGAGATCTTTGGGGAGCAAGCCGGCGATCCTCCGGTGAACGCGCAGCAGCTGTTCTTCGTAGGCCGCTTGAGTGCCGCGCTGGCCGGCATCGGCGGCAAAATAGCCTCCCGCGCTGTCGAGCGGGAGGGAGTCCCACAAAGGCTGGAACGATCGGGCGCCGATAAATTCGTAGGCCTTGACCGCCCGGGCCACGTGGGCGATCCGGTTGCCGGGCATGGTTACCAGCAGACTGGCAAACTGGTGGAATACGGGGCTGTTCGGCCGGGCAGAGAGACGATTGTTGTTGCTGGAATAAGTGATCATAATGGTTATCGGCGCCCTTGCCGGATGCCCCCCAGATCGATCGCGCCAACCGCACCCTGGCTGGTCGGTTTGACGTTGAGTTTGAACAGGAGTTCTCTGGTCCGCCGGTCCTCGTAGGCGCCGGTCGCGCCGTGCCCTCGATCGGACGACAGGGGGTAAATGATCCGCTTGACGCCGGCGTTCACCAGCGTAATGAGGCACTGGTAGCAGGGCGGGCCAAGGCTGGCATAGACCGTGGCGCCTGCCGGTTGTTCGTCGTTCAGGACGGCGGAAAGAAGCGACCGTTGTTCGGCGCAGATCGACCGTCGCAGGCCGAATTCCACGGTCCTGACCCTTTTTCCGCTGATGAGGAAAGGGAAAAATCCCCAGACTTCACAGTCCGGCCTGAATTCCGTCGGCAGCGGGACGGCATTGTGCCCGACACCGATTATCTGTCCCGCAGCATCGACCATGATGGCCCCCACTCCTGGTAGACGGTCCTTGGGGAATTCGGGCAAGGAAGTCAGCGAGCCGGCGATCTTGACTTTCTGCGCATCAGTCGCGGTGGAAAACCCGGCCAACAGCTCCTGCACGCGCGGATTGGTGCGCCACTCGGCCAGATGAGGTCCGCATAGATCGGTCAGCACTTTTCTCGGAGAGTCTTGCCACTGTTCCAGCTTGCGGGAGACGATGTTCAGGTCGTGGAGAGATTGCCATAAAAAGGTCAGGGGGACCTCTTTGGCGACCCAGGCAACCCTGTTAATGATCTCTGGGCCCGACGCAACCTGGTGGCTGGGCTCCGGGACGACAAAATCCCAGTAGCTCCGGCCGTCCGCTGCCCGACGAAAGTAACGGCTATTCAGCGTACGTTGTAAATATTGTTCGGTTGTCCTAACCAGGTCGAATTGAAAAGGATGGAGCGCGGCCTGTCGATGAACATCGGAGAGGGGGTCGATCTCCCGGTTGGTCAGCGCGACCTGGAAAAGCCTGAGCAATTCCAGGTGTTCTGGCCCCAATTCCCGACGGAGAGCAAACTCCTCCCGGCTGTCAGCCAACTGCGCCAGTGCGATCAGCCGCAGAAAATAAACGTCGCTTTTGGCGGCCCGGGCCAGTTCTTTCAGCGGGGCGTTCCTGCCGGCCAGGGCGGCCGCTTGGCCGAACCAAGTCCGGTCCAGCCGCGCCTTAAGTCTTGCCGCCTTCGCTGTATTATTTATGATTGTCGTATGCACTGTAACTATCTGACCCCCGTTGTTTGTTTATCGGCTGTTTTTCCCGGACATTTCACTTGAAATCTTACGGAAAAGTTCGCGATATATATGTAGATATGAACCTTGAAAGTGTCAAAGCAGTATTCCTGGCCGCCGGAGTGGGGACAAGATTTGTGCCGTTCACCCAGGACCGGCCGAAAATGATGGTGCCGCTCCTGGGGAAGCCGTTGCTGCAGCATGCGGTCGACTCGCTGTGGGCTGCCGGCATCAGGCAGATGGAATTCGCGCTCTCGGCGAACGCGCGGGCGGTCGAGGAACATTTCCGGCGCCTGGCTTTGCCGGCTGCAACGCTGACCTTCCAGTCTTCCGATACTTTAAGAGGGACGGCGTACTGCCTGAAGGCCTCGGAAAATTATCCCGGCAGCGTTCTGGTCTATTACGGCGATATTGTTCTGGACGGCGATTTCCTCTGGCCAAACTTTTTCACTGCCCACCAGCGCGCGCAAGCCGACGTTTCCATTGCTTATAAGCGCTCCGCCGATGTGCGCAGCTGCGGTGTCATCACTTTAGCGGGAGACCGGATCACGGCGGTCGCGGAGAAACCGTACCTGAATTCCCCAACCCCGGTGGCGGGGGCGCTCAATGCCGCGATCTATCTGCTTTCGTCGCGGGCGGTTAAACGGGTTTGCGCGCTGCTTAGCAGCGACCCCGATCCCGAGAACAAGATCAACGATTTCATGCGTAATATCTTTCCGCGCCTGTTGACCGAAGGCTATCGGTTTGCCGGGTTTGATGTGGGCGATGGATACTGGGTAAGCGTTGACCAGCCGGAGCAGTACCGTCAGCTGTTTACCGATTATTACGCCGGAAAACTGAAGTTGAACGTCGAGCCGCAGGCCAGACAGCGGGTCGCTGATCCCAGCTGGGGTTATCAGCCTTTCCTGGAACCGATCGAAACGTTGTTTTAGCCGATATTTTCCAGCGCTGAAAAGATCTGCTGATCAAGAGCCTGTCTTTTGGCCGGCGCCTTTGGGTCGTTCCCCGCAACCGCTTTTCTCTGGTCGATCAACCCAATAATTCTGGCATGCGGTCCTGATCCGGCCGGGGCTTCGATCACGCCCTCCGCGTCGACCAAAAAGCCGTAATCCTGCGGGAATAATTTCGGCAGCGGGCGGGCTGCGGTCTGGACATGCAGGTGAAGGCGGGCCAGCGCCTGGTACGCGAAACCGGAATTGGCCGTTAAACGGGCCGGTTGGCCGGCCAAGCCAAGCCGCTGCAGTATTTGCCCGGCGGAACCGAAGTATCTGGCCCAGTGCTCGGAAGTGACCCCGCCGTCAAACAGATTGATGAATGGCTTGGCCGAAAGCATAATGAAATGCGTTTCGCTTTTGGGATCGCCGTCCTGCAGACCGAAAAAATCGTATTCTCCTTCGGCATAGAAAAGGCGGCGGCCGCCGGGAGCGAGCGCCTCCTGACGCCGGCCGGCCGCTTCGATCCAGGCTTCATGGAAAGAGAGGGGAGCTTGCGGGTCCCAGGTGGTGGATTTTATTGTGCGCCAGTCCTGCGGGTTAAGACAGGGGGCGGCCTGGCCGGCGACCAGATGTATCTCGGTTTGCTCCGGACAAGGCAGATCGACCGTCAGGCGAAAACCGCTCCGGTTGAGATCGGCTATCCCGGCCGCTGCCCGGAAAGCCGGGGCGATACTTTCCCGGAGCTCGGACAAGCCCGCCCGGTCAGTGAAAAAATCACGTTTATCATTTGGCTTCACGACCCAGTGGCAGGGGATCTGCCGGCCGGTGTCGGCTTTGATGGAAAACCTGGTTGAGCGGATACTGTCTAACATATTATTTACCCGCCTATTTGTCGAACGGCCCCGCCTAAAATTTCACTTTTTCTTTTTTTGTGCTACAATTATTTTATGAAAAAGAAGCCGCTCTTCTCCGGTTTCGGCAAGCCGGGCGAAAAGGCCGAGGAAAAACAGGAGTCGTACTTTCTCTCCGGCAAGGGGACCGACCTCGGCTGCGTTCTCGAAGTAAGGGAAGAGATCAAGAACCCGTCGCTGCTCGAGGTCGAGGTCCGCGGCGGCATCGAGAAAGGCGCCCCCTGGACGCGCCTCCGCTTCGAGGTCTTTGACCGGAGCAACGTTAACCTGCCGGCGACCTCGTTCGAGGACGCTTATCTGATGGAAGAGCTCTCCACCGACTATTTCAAGCCCTATTCCTTCCCGATCCTCGGGATCGTCAAACACCCGTTCAAGGTCCAGATCATGGTGGTCGGCCCGTCCGAAAGTAATCTTGAAATCCGCAATGTCCACCTCCGCTGATTTTTCCGGTTGCGCCGTCGGCGCTTATGTCAATGGCCTCGCAAATCTCCCGGCTTTCCAGGCCGTCATCGGTAAAAAACTTGCCGTTATCCTCTGGTACGTTCACTGGCCGGAGCCGTTCCCCCTGGCCGAGGTTGAAACTGCTGACCGCAACTGCAGCGTGCCGCTCATCACCTGGGAGCCGTGGGTCACTGACGCGGCGGGAACGCTCGAAGCGATCGCGGCGGGGAGCTACGAAGCTTACGTCAGGAGTTTTTTCCTCGCCGCGAAGAGCTGGGGCAAGCCGCTCTTCCTCCGTTTCGCCCACGAGATGAACGGCAACTGGTATCCATGGGACGGGGCGCACAATGGCGGGGCAGAGGGCGGGGCAAGGTATAAAAAGGCATGGAAATACATATATAATGTAAGGCAAGCGGTCGGGGCCGATAATGTTTTTCTGGTCTGGTGCCCCAATAACGCCGGCTTGCCGGACGAGCCGTGGAACGATTTTGCCGCTTATTATCCGGGCGACCGGTACGTCGACTGGGGCGGCCTGGACGGCTACAACTGGGGCTACTCCAGCTGGCAGTCTTTCGACGCGATCTTTGGCGGCGCTTATCGAACGCTGACCGCGCTGACGGGCAAGCCCTTGATGATCGGCGAATTCGCGTCGGCGGGGCCGGGGGGCGACAAGGCGGCCTGGATCACCGATGCTTTGCAGAAGATGATCTCAACTTATCCCAGGATAAAAGTCTTTTGCTGGTTCAACATCAACAAGGAACGCGACTGGCGGATCGACTCTTCGCCGGCGGCCGCGCAGGCAATGAAAAACGCCTTGCAAAGCGCGTTATTTTTGGCTAAAATACCGTAGGCAAGGGAGCGGACTTTTCCCCGGACGGTGTTTTTTCTCCGCGGCTTTTCCGCTGTTTGCCCGTTTACTGAATGATCTGGCGATCGAGTCCCGGTGAGGAAAATAGGGATAGGTCCGTTTTGAGCAATTCAGATAAAAAAATAAAAAAACGTCTCTGGGCGAGGATAAAACAGTACCGGATCGCGTACTATTTTATTTTGCCCACGCTCATCGCCATGCTCTTCCTCCATCTCTCGCCGATCACCCAGTCGATCTACATGTCACTGCTCAACCTCAACCAGCTGACCCTGCAGCGCTACCTGCTCGCCCCCTTCATCGGCCTGGGGAATTACCACGCCGTGCTGATCGACCCGGGCAGCCCGATCCGCATCGGCCTCTTCGAGGCGGTGCGCAACACGGTCATCTACACCGTGATCGTGACCGCCGGCACGCTCGCCGTCGGCATGGTCGTGGCGCTGATGGTCAACCGGAAGTTTTTCGGCCGGCCGGTCGTCCGCACGCTTTTCCTTTTTCCCTGGATCGTGCCGACCTACGTGACCGGCCTGCTCTGGGGGATCATGTGGCTCAAGGAAGGCGGGCTGGTCAACGTTCTCCTGGTCGACTGGCTGCACCTCATGCCGCACAAACTTTCCTGGCTGACCGGCCCGAACACGATCTGGGCGATCATTATCCCGACGATCTGGCGCTACTGGCCGCTCTCGATGCTGATGCTCTTGGCCGGCCTGCAGACGATCCCCGACGAGCTTTACGAGGCGGCGGAGATCGACGGCGCCGGCCCCTGGTACAAGTTCTGGACGATCACCTGGCCGATGCTGCGGCCGGTCTGGTTCATCCTGATCCTCTTCGGGCTGATCTACAACACCTATTCGTTCAACATCGTCATCATGATGTTCGGCTTCGGCGCCGGCTT
>JAFGHC010000032.1 GCA_016939335.1 Candidatus Saganbacteria bacterium | reverse complement strand
TGGTGGTACTGGCGGAGTTGGCGAGACAGGCGTGACTGGCCCGATTGGTCCGACGGGTGAAACAGGAGTTACCGGCGGCACCGGTGGAACTGGTGCGGCTGGTGGTACTGGCGGAACAGGCGGCACAGGAGCGGCAGGTGGGACCGGCGGAACTGGTGGCATAGGTGAAACAGGTATAACTGGACCGATCGGCCCGACGGGAGAAACAGGAGTTACCGGTGGTACCGGAGGAACTGGTGCGGCTGGTGGGACTGGCGGTACTGGTGGTACTGGTGCAGTTGGCGAGACAGGCGTAACTGGCCCGATTGGTCCGACAGGTGAAACAGGAGTTACCGGCGGCACCGGAGGAACTGGTGCGGCTGGTGGCACAGGTGGTACTGGTGCAGTTGGTGAAACAGGAGTTACCGGCGGCACCGGTGGTACTGGAGCGATTGGCGGTACTGGTGGTACTGGTGCAGTTGGCGAGACAGGCGTGACTGGCCCGATTGGTCCGACGGGAGAGACGGGAGTAACGGGTGGGACTGGAGGAACGGGTGGTATTGGATTAACCGGCCCGATTGGCCCGACTGGAGAAACGGGAGTTACCGGCGGCACCGGCGGAACAGGCGCGGCTGGTGGTACAGGTGGCACTGGTGGAACTGGTGCGATAGGGCCGCCTGGACCAACAAGTGAGGCCGTAACTTTTGCGTGGTATTCGGGAACAGCCACGGTTGCCACGACCGCCGTGCTCAAAGCCGGCGACACGATGACCGGGACGCTGACCAACACGGCCGACGTTATTGTTGGCGGCAAAATCGGCGTCGGGACGACGAACCCGGGGGCGCAGCTGGAAATATCAGACACCGACAGCTCGGCGGCCGCCGTAAGCGGCATCAAGCTCGCGAGGACCATAAATGGCTCGGCGATAAATCAGGACAACATCAGGGATTTGTCGGTGATCAATCCAACCGGCCCCAACGCCATGTTCGACTCGTTCGACACTTCGATTACGGCGGGCGGCAACTATACTTATGACCATATCTCGGCTTACCAAAACAGAATAACGGTGCCGGGCAATGCCAGCGTCGGCGTCCTAAGGGGATATTATGATATTCCGACCTTCAATGGGTCGGGCACCCTGGGGAACAGACAGGCGATTCTGATTGAAGACGTGGCCGGGTCGGGCGGCGTGACCGGTAATTTCGGTCTGGTGATCAATGATCTGACCAGAGGGAGCGCGAACTATGCGATCTACACAGGCGCGGGGCTGGTGAGACTCGGTGATATCGTTTCGATAGAAAAGGCCACCGGTGCGACGGCGCCGAATATATTGAAGCTCGGGTTCTCGGACGCCTTCGGTGCGGGCGGAAGCATAGGGTTCTGGGATACTGGAGTGTTGGAAATGGGCCGCATCGAAACGGTCTTGAATGCCAGCTCAAACTCGTCGATGAGTTTTTACACCTGGAACGGTTCGCTTCATGAATCGATGCGGATCGACAAAGACGGCAAAGTCGGCATCGGGACGTCAACTCCATCTTCTCCTTTGACCGTGGCGGGAACGATTGAAACGACATTGGGCGGTATCAAGTTCCCGAACGGCTCTATCCAGACAGTGGCGGCGGGCGGCACTGGCACGGTTGGTGAAACCGGACCGACCGGGCCGACCGGGCCGACCGGACCGACCGGCGAAACGGGAGTAACCGGCGGAACTGGCGGCACTGGAGGGACTGGAGGGACCGGAGCAGTTGGCGGGACAGGTGGAACAGGCGCGGTTGGTCAGACCGGAGTGACCGGCGGAACTGGTGGCACTGGTGGCGTTGGCGGCACTGGCGGTACAGGAGCGGTTGGCGCAACTGGAGTAACTGGTGGTACAGGTGGCACCGGTGGCGTTGGCGGAACGGGCGGGACTGGCGCAGTTGGCGCAACCGGAGTAACTGGCGGAACGGGTGGCACCGGTGGCACCGGCGGAACCGGAGCAGTTGGCGGCACCGGCGGGACTGGCGGTACCGGGGCTGGCAGCGTGACATCGGTCGGCGCGGGGAGGGGAATTACCGGCGGCCCGATCACCACCACCGGCACGCTCTCGATCGACAGCACTGTGGTAACGATTGGCAGGTACGCCGCCAGCACCACCATCAATTGGAACGACGGCAACGTCCAATCGCTTACCCTGGCGAACGGATCGAATTCCCTGACGTTCAACAACGGCCAGGATGGCGGCAAGTACATTCTGATCCTGAAACAGCCGGCGGGCGGCGCGGCGGGGACCGTTAGCTGGCCGGCCACGGTCCGCTGGCCGGGCGGCAGCGCGGTGACCTTGTCCTCGACCAACGGCAAGACCGATTATGTCGGGTTTATCTATAATGGGGTTGATGCCAAATATGACGGGGTGGCTTTTACCTCAAATCTATAATGGGCAGGGAGTGTAAAACATTAATCGCGATCACGGCGGTCATTTTACTGGTCGTGTTATTTTGGGTTTTGCCCGGCCCGGCTGATGCGGCGACCAAAACGGCGGCGACGGGGACCGTCAACTGGAATACGGCGGATACCTGGACGCCGTCGGGAGTGCCGGGTTCTAGCGACGACGTTGTCATCCCCAGCGGCAGCACCACCGATTATAACATTTCCGGCTCAAGCACCGTTTTAAGCCTGACCGTCGAGGCGGGCGGCAAGCTCACTTTTGCCACCCAGACCGGCGGCAATACGCTGGTCGTGACCGGGAACGTGACGGATAACGGCTCTATCGCCATGAAGAACCAGACCGGAGGGGCCCGGGTCCATACCTTGACCGTCGGCGGCGATCTCATCAATAACGGCGAGTTTATCACGACCGATCCCGCCGGCGGGACCGCTCAGGACGACCATCTGGACGTCATCCTGAACGGCGCGGGGGCGCAGACGCTCGGCGGCACGGTCGAGACCGTCTTCCGGGACCTGACGCTTTCCGGCACCGGCATTGTCACGCTGGGTAATAATATCAGCCTGAATCACGTCACCAACCCGTCGGATTACGCCGGCTACACGCTGACGGTCAATTCGGGCGCGGCCTTATATATGGGGACCTATGTCGTTTCCGGCACCGGCGTTTTCACGCTCAACTCCGGCGGGACTGTCGGCATCGGCTCATCCGCCGGCATCACTTCTTCCGGTTCATCCGGCAATGTCCAGGTCAGCGGGACGCGCACTTTTAACGCCGGCGCGAAGTATGTTTATAACGCTTCCGGCGCGCAGGCGACCGGCAGCGGCCTGCCGACGGCGGCGATCACCGGCGGCGTCAGCATCGAGAGCGGAGCGACGGTCACCTCGACCGGCGCGATCATAGTGAATACCCCGGCTGCGTTGAGGGTTAATGGCACGCTGGTCCCCGGCGCGGCGACGCAGGTCTTCAGCGGAACGGGGACCCTGACGGGGACGGGAACGGTGCAGGTGACCAGGACGGCCTCGACAGCGGATTTCTTGAGCCAATACACGCAATCGACCAAGACCCTGACGAATTTGACGGTCGAATACGCCGTCCTGGCCGGGTCGCAGGTCGTCAGTTCCACCACGTATGGGAATTTAAAGCTGGATAATACCAGCGGGACCGACACCGCCGGAGGGAATGTCACGGTCAACGGGGCTTTGATCACGGCGGCGGGCGGGACCTTTGACCTGACCAGCGCTTACACGCTGGGCGGGACCCTGGCGACGATCACGAATAACGGGACGATCAAGACCTCGGTGCCGACGGCGACGAGCGCCGTGCCGCTCCCGTCGGGCAAGACCTGGAGCGGGACGGGGACGGTCGAATATGCCGGGGCCACCGCTCAAACGGCGCTGATCGGCACGTACAACAACCTGACCTTTTCCGGCGCCGGCGCCAAGACCGTGACCTCGGGGACGGTGACCGTGGGCGGCAACTGGAGCGTGACCGGCGGCGCCGCTGATCTAAGCGCCAATAACAGCAATGCGGCCGTGACGGGCAATATCACCGGGACCGGGGCGATCACCTCCGGCTCCGGCACGATCTCGCTGGCCGGGAACTGGTCGAACAGCGGGACCTTTACGGCCGGCAACGGCACGGTGCTTCTGAACGGCGCCAGCCAGCAGACCATCGCCAATGCCATGACCGGCAGTTCCTCGTTTTACGACCTCACGATCACCAACGCTTCCGGCGTCGACGACCCGGGGGACGGGGTCTCTTTCACTCCGGGCGTGATCTTTTCCGCCGGCGCGGCCGCGACGCATGATTACACCATCACCACGCCGTCGGTCCGCGTGCAGTATAATTCCGGCTCGACCTATACTTTCAATAACATTAACTGGAACGGCGGAGCGTCCGGCACAAGGATATTTTTCAGGAATTCGAACTTGAGTTCCGGCACCTGGCTGTTGAACGTTTCCGGCGCCCAGACCGCGGTCTCTTATGTCAATGTCGGCCGCTCCGACGCTTCCTCCGGCAGCACGATTGACGCCAGCAACGGCACCAATCATGACGGCCAGAACAACGTCAATTGGTTTTTCGTGGCGGCCAATCCCAGTTTCTTCCATGTATTTTGAGTAAAATTGGAAATGAATGCGTAAATTTATCGGCTGGATAATTATGATTATCGCGCTGGCGGCGGGTTGTTACGCCGCCGGCAGCGCCAGCTACCGTCTGCCGATCGACGCAATGGGGGGCGGGGGCGGCAGCAGCGCTTCGGCAACTTACAGATTGTTTAAAGCCGACCGTGAGCGCGAACTGCAGATCATTGCCTCGGCGGCTTACCGGCTTGGCGAGGGCTTCTTGCGCGCCGCCGCCGGCCAGGCCGTCTTGGCGCCCATAGTCACCCTGATCGAGCCGGACAGCGGCCCGCCCACCGGGCCGGTCGCGATCACCAACCTGGCGGGCGCCAACTTCCTGGCGGGCGCCTCCGTTAAATTGTCGAGAAGCGGCCAGGCGGACATCAGCGGCTCAAGCGTCGCTGTGGTCAGCGCCGGCAAGATCACCTGCGTGTTCGACCTGACCGGCGCGGCGTCCGGCGCCTGGGACGTGACGGTCACCAATTCCGATGGCCGCTCCGGCACTCTGCCGTCCGCCTTTACCGTCAACCATCCGGCGCCGGCCGTGACCGCGATCACGCCGCCGTCGGGGGTTAATGACACTGCCGTTAACATTACCGACCTGGCCGGCACCGGTTTCCGGGCGGGGGCGGCGGTCCGCCTGACGCAGACCGGCCAGCCCGATATCATTGCCACGGCCGTGAACGTCGCTGCGCCGACCAGGATCACCTGCAGTTTCGACCTGACCGGCAAGGCGCTCGGGCAATGGGACGTCGTGGTGACCAATAACGACGGCCAGAGCGGCACCTTGAGCGGCGGCTTCAAGATCGAGGCGGCGACGATCTACGCGACCGAGCCGGTCGTCAGCTCGCAGAACCCTTATAATCCCTCGCTGGCGACGACTTCGCTCCGCTACTCGTTGAGCAAGGATGCAAATATCGTGATTTACATTTATAATATGCGTGGTGAGCGGATCTGGCAGTACGCGGCGCCGGCCTCGTCGGTCGGCGGCAGGGTCGGCGCCAACGTGGTCGCCTGGGACGGCGTCAGCGCCTTCAAACAGCGGGTGCCGGAGGGCGTCTATTTTGTCGACTTGACGACGCAGGACGGCGGCTTCAGGGTCCTCTCGCGCACCAAGATCGCGGTGGTCAGATAAAAAAATGACGAATGACGAATTACTAATGACGAATGAAGGCGTGCCTGCGGCACATTATTACAGCCCTCACCCGCTAACACGGGAACCTGCCTCCCTCTCCCGGAGGGAGAG
The DNA here is from genome assembly GCA_016939335.1 of Candidatus Saganbacteria bacterium. Classification (GTDB taxonomy): domain Bacteria; phylum Margulisbacteria; class WOR-1; order O2-12-FULL-45-9; family XYB2-FULL-48-7; genus JAFGHC01. Next base: position 15,177 of record JAFGHC010000032.1, on the reverse strand, counting down.
GGTAATTCATTTTGGTGGTTTTGGCAAACCCCCTTCTCCCGCTGGGAGAAGGGGGCCGGTTAAAGGCCAGCGGATGAGGGCGTTAAGCCGTTTTTTATTTTTTATTTTTTATCTTTTATTTTTTACGTCTCTTCCCGTGCCGGCCGAAGTGATCGGTTCGCGGGACGATCCGCTCACCATCGGCGGCGGCGCCCGGCCGATCGGCATGGGCCGGGCCTTTACCGCGGTCGTTGACGATGCTGACGCGGCCTTTATTAACCCGGCGGGCTTGGGCAGCTTAAAGGGCCCGGCCGCCATGGCGATGTACACGAACCTGCTGGGCGAGGTTTATTACAACGAGTTCACCGGCGCGGTCCCGACGCCGTACGGCAGTTTCGGGCTCGGTTATATCACGACCGGCGTTTCCAATATCCCGACCAGCGGCTTGCCGTCCGATTATTATGATTCGCTCCTGACGCTGACCTACGCGACCCCGCTGGCCAATTACTTTTATTACGGCAGGAATATTTTCGTCGGCGCCAATTATAAGATCTTCAACAGCGGTTACACCGGCGGGATCAATCAGTTCGCTACCGGCATGAGCGCCGATCTCGGGGTCAAAGTGGTGGTCAGTCCGCACCTGGCGTTCGGCGTCAACCGGCAAAATCTCCTGCCGGTTTCCATGGGCGGGGTGGTCAAGTTAAGCAGCGGGGCCGAAGAGTCACTGGCCAGTATCACCAAGGTCGGTGTCGCGGTCAAGCCGGTCCCCTGGCCGAAACTGCTGGTCGCTTTCGACGCCGACCTGCCGGCGCAGACCGGCCGGCCGGTCACCCAGCATCTTGGGGTGGAGTGGAAGGAAAACCAGTACCTTGCGGTCCGGGGCGGGCTCGACCAGAGCGTTGATCCGGGAACGGCCAGCCTGGTCAGCTGGAACCCGACGTTCGGCACCTCGCTGAGCTACGCGGGATTGCGCGTTGACTACGCTTATCACCCGTATTATAATGATCCCGGTTTGGCGACGAACTATATTTCGCTTTCCTATGTCGGGCAGCCGTGGTTTGCCTTAAAAGGGACGGTTCAATAAAATAAATGATGCGTAATTGGCGTTTATTTTTGCTGGTGAGCTGCGCTGTTTTTCTGATCTTGGCGCCTGTTGCTCCCGCCGCCCAGGACCAGGCGCTTTTTAGCCCCCGGCTTAGCGTCCGGACCTATCTCCCCGGTGATTTTGTCCACCTGGTGGTCCAGGCGCCGGTCGACACCTCGCAGATCACCGCGACCTTGCCGGACGGCGCGGTGGTCAATTTAATTCAGGACCGCCGCACCAATATCTGGCGGGGGATCTGGCAGGTGCCGGACAATTTTGCCAAAGGGACTTACAGCGCCGACCTGACGGCGGTCGACGTGCAGGGGAACGTCTTTTCGGGCCAGACCGATGCTTTTGATGTCGGCGAGCTGAAGCTGATTACTTTGGTTGGCATGGCCTCCCCCGAAGTTGCCGCGCCGCCGGCGCCGCCGCCGGTCCTGCTTGAGGAGATCACCGCGGAAGTCGCGCCTTCGCGCCTGCCGGGCGAGGAAGAGCTGATCTCGCTGATCAAGAAAATAGTGACGCCGCTGGTCCCCCCCCCGGCGCCGGAAGCGGCCCCGTCGGAAATGGCCCCGGAGTTGCGCGACCGTTTGGTCGCCAGCAACATGGTGGCCGGCCGGGACGCCCTCCAGCAGGGGAAGTATTCCGAAGCCGCGTCATTTTTCCGCATCGTTCTTTACCTGGTGCCTGACAATAAAGAGGCCGGGCAGCTGCTGGCGCAGGCCCAGCAGCAGCTGGCGCTGCAGAAAAAGCTTCAGGCCGCGCAGCACCGCCGCCTTTACCTGATGCTGGCGGGCGGCGGCTTTTTTGTCTTTGCTTTCCTGCTGGCCTTGTTCGCTCTGCTCTATCAACTGGCGCGCCGCCCGCTGGTGGCCGTTCCGGCGCCGCCGGGGCCGCCGCAGCTTGGCGCGCTCTCCGAGGGTGAAAGGCAAAAGCTCTGGTTCGAAAAGATGGGCTGGAAAAAAGGCCCTTTTTCGGCCGACGTCATCCAGCAGCTCTTCCCGGACGGCAGCCGCCTTGAGCTTGAGGGCCTGAAAAATTATTTGAAGGTCAGGATCAAGGAGGTCGGCGGCCAGGGGCTCGAACCGTTCACCGATTCGGCGCTCGAGAAGATCTTCAATTTGTCCAAGGGCGACCCGGCCCAGGCCATGAAGATCTGCGAGTGGGCGCTGAGCCAGGCCGGCCGGCGCGGCGAATACATCATCAGCGCCGAACTGGTCAGGGGCTACGAGCAGGTCGGTTCGCCGCGCGTCCTGATCGCCGACGATGAGGAAGTGATCCGCAGCGTGCTGGACACGATCCTGCGGCGCGGCGGCTGCTACGAGACCGACTTTGCCGCCGACGGCGAAGAGACGTTGAAAAAGATCAAGGAGAACGCCTACGACCTGATCCTGCTCGACCTCGACATGCCCAGGATGAGCGGCTATGACGTTCTAAAGGAGGTCCGCCTCTTTGCGCCCGAACTGCCGATCATTTTCGTGACCGGCAAGGGCGAGCCGCAAAAGGTCGTCGAGAGCCTCTCCCAGCACAACCTGGACGGCTACATCGAAAAACCGTTCGTGCCGGAAAAAGTGCTGGACGTGGTCGCCCGGGCGCTCAAGAAATAATGTATCTTGATCACTGGGGCCTGAAAGAAAAGCCGTTCGAGAACACGCCCGATCCCCGCTTCCTCTATTTATCGAAGGAGCATGAAGAGGCCTTGTTCCGCATGCTTTATGTCGTCAAGGAGCGGAAGGGGGCGGCGCTGATCACCGGCGAATACGGCGGCGGCAAGACCGTTTTAAGCCGGGCGCTGCTGGATAAGCTGGCCGGCACCGAGTTTCAGCTGGCGTTGATCCTCAACCCGATGCTTTCCCCGTCGCAGCTGATCAGGGAGGTCATTGACCAGTTGGGGGGGAAGGTGGCGGCGACCGCCTCCAAGGCGGTGGTTTACAACCGCCTGAACGAGCTGCTGATCGCGATCAGCCAGAGCGGGAAAATGGCGGCGGTGATCGTTGACGAGGCGCAGGCGATCAGCCGGGGAGGGTTTGAGGAATTCCGCCTGATGCTCAATTTCCAGCTCAATGACCGGTTTTTGCTGACGCTCGTCCTGCTGGGGCAGCCGGAGCTGGCCGCCAAGGTCGATAAGCTGCCGCAGCTCAAACAGCGTTTCGCTCTCACTTTTCACCTGCGGGCCTTGAGCGAGCCGGAAACCAGGGAATACGTGCGCTGGCGGCTGTCGATCGCCGGCGGCAAGCCCGAACTTTTTGACGACCAGGCGCTGGCCCCGCTTTATCAGTTTACGCGCGGCATCCCGCGCGTGATCAACAATGTTTGCGATCTGGCCCTGCTGGTCGGCAGCGGGGAGGGGGTTCAAAAGATCGACCGCGCGCTGCTCGAAAAAGTGGTCGCTGATTTTGAAGGCAAGGGGGGCGAACCGGTGGAAGCGAGCGCGGCCGGGGCGGCGGTATGATCAGGATCGTCGACCTGTTCAAGAAAACCGGGGGGGAGGGCGGCAAAAAGCCCGATGATCAACCGGCCCAGCCGGGCGCTGCGCCGCCGCCGGCCGGTGAGAGCAAGCCGTCGGTAACCGGACTGACCGCTGACGAGTTGAACAAAACTTTCGATGCTCTGGCCGGGGCGGCCGGTTTTTTTGTCGGCCAGCAAGAACTGGGGCCCGAAGCGGCGCCGCAGGAAGCGTCCCTGATCACCGCGCTCGAGACGCTGGTCCAGCAGCAGACGGCGGGCAATCCCGAACTGGCCGCGGTGCTGGAACAGCGGCAGGACGCGGCGGCTTACCTGCGCGCTTTCAAAAAGGTCAACCGCGCCGTGCGGATCGGGTTGGACGCTAATTACCAGCCGCGCCAGCTGAACCAGATCGCCTTGCTCGCCCTGTTGCGCGGCTTGGAGGACGGCCGGCCCGGCCGGGCCGGCGCGCTGGCGGTTCTGGCCGGTCAGCGGATCAGGCTGGACAACGAAAAATTCAATAACATCATCACTCTGTCCGATATTTACGAGCACTTGGTACCGCCCGGTACTTAAGAATAAAACCACACATTGAAATGTGTGCCTGCCTGCCGGCAGGGAATATTCCCCACAATTTATTGTGGGGTTTTACCCAAAGTAAGAGATGCCCCGCCGCTTAATAATAATTACTTCGGGTCATTTTTGGCTTGAGGCCTTTATTTCCGGTTGATCCGGGCCGCCTTGCTGATCACGTCCAGGACCCCTTCCGGCGAAAAAGGTTTTTCAATGAAGCCGTTAAGGTTATGATGGGTGATGCTCTCCTTGATCTTTTTGGCTTCGGTCGCCTTGCCGGTGATGAAGATCACCGGCAGGTCGGGGTGGATCTCGCGGATCCGGGTCAGCGCTGCGTAGCCGTCAAGCTTGGGCATGACCAGATCGAGGATGGCGGCGTCGTAAAAATTGGCCCCTATTTTTTTCAGGGCCTCTTCGCCGTCGAAGGCGAAATCAACTTCAAAGCCGCCGACCTTTTTCAGGATGCCTTCCAGGGAAGAGCGGACCAGCTCCTCGTCATCAGCGATCAGAATTTTCATAGGACACCTCCCCGGTATTGTAGCATGCCTTAAGCCGCCGGCAAGTAAAAAGAAAAACGCGCGCCCTGCTCGGGTCCGTTAGTTATTGCCAGCTCTCCCCCCTGCGCTTCGGCCGCCAGTTTGCAGAAATAAAGGTCGATGGGAGAGCCGATCCGGGCTTTCACCTGGTGGCGGGAATCGCGCTCAAAGACCCGGGACAGCAGCTCCGGCGGGATGCTGTCGCCCGGATCGCTTGTTTCGATCACGGCGCGGCCGGCCTCCGGCCGGATGTTAAGGCTGGCCGTGCCGCCGCGGGGGGTCCGTTTTAAGGCGCTTTGCAAAAGCGCCGCGACCGCCAGCCGGGTCAGTTCGCAGTCGCCGCGCAGCGTTAATTTGGCGTCGATAACTTCGGCCACCGCTTTGTTTTCCCTTTCGGCCAGCTGTTTCAGCCAGGCCAGGTCGCGGGTCAGTTCGTTGAGGGGGCAGGTCGCCTTGGCCGGCTGGTATTGCCGCTGCTCGATCTGGTCGATGTAAGTGAGCTCCAGCAGGAGCGCGGTCAGCCGCCGCGCGCCGCAGTCGATGTTTTCAAGGTACTTCTTCTGTTCCTCCCCGAGCTCGCCCAGCATCCCTGCCAGCAGCATATCGACCGCCGTGTTGATGCCGGACAGGGGGTTTTTCAATTCGTGCAGCGTCAGGTCGTCAAACATTGCTTGATCTTCTCCATCAGGCTGGACGCTTCGAACGGCTTTAAGAGATGACCGGCGGCCCCGGCGGCCGCCATTTTTTCGAGCGTGGCCGGCGCGGCGCTGGCGGTCAGGAAAATGACCGGGATGCGGCTGGTGGCCGGCGTTTTCTTCAATTCCGCGAGCACCTCATAGCCGTTCTTTTTCGGCAGCCAGAGATCGAGGATGATCAGGTCGGGCGGTTCGGCGGCGGCCTGGCGCAACCCGGCTTCGCCGTCAAAAGCGGTGACGACCTGATAGCCGCCGGCTTTAGCCAGCTGGAAAGCGGTCATCTCCGCGAATTCGGTCTCGTCGTCGATCAGCAAAATTTTGGTCATGTCTGCCTCTGGGGGCGTTGGTCCGCTGTGATTATAGCTTAGGGGGTGCGCTGGTTCAAGCAAAAACACGCTTATTGGCATTGAAAAAACAGGTTCAAGCGGGCTATAATTCCTCAGGGAACGGAACTTTTACCTTAAAAGCTGATTCGGCCGGTAAACGAGGAGGCGGACATGACCGCAATGCTGGAAGCGATGAAGATCGCTCTCGACATGGAAAAGAAGGGTTATCAGGTTTACCTCGACGCGGCCCGTAAGATCACCAACGAACTTGGCCGCGCGACGCTCGAGGCGATCGCGGCCAAAGAACTGGAACACATCCAGGCGATCGAAAGCTACTGCCGGCGGCCGGATGATCCGGCCGCGTCCAAATTGCTGGGGGCGATCAAGCACAGCGAGAAACGCGACTATATCCGCCAGATCACCGAACGGGTCGGCCGGGAGCTGGAGAAAAAGAGCGAGGCCGACCTCGGTCTGACCGACGCCTACCGCGCGGCGCTCGAACTGGAGCGCGAGTCGTACCTCTTTTACCAAAAACTGGCGCAGGCGGCGGACCGGCCGGAGCTCAAGGCGTTCTTTGAGTTCTTAATGGGCCAGGAAAACATCCATTACGAGCTGTTCCAGGAAACCCTGGAATATCTCGACCGCCCCGGCGACTGGTTCCGGGAGCAGGAGCGCTGGATCGTCGAGGGCGGTTGAACGGGGAGGGAAAGATGAGAAAAAATATTATTCTTGCCTGCCTGCTGCTGGCGGTGATGGTGGGGATGACTTGCGGCGCGCAGGCGGCGGCCAGCCAGGATATCAAGAGCGTCAAGGCCGGCGGGGTGACTTTTGTCTGGGCGGTCGACCGGGGCGAGCTGATCGGCATGCTCAAGTCGCCGAGCGGCGGCTGGGTGGCGGTCGATTTTAGCCAGGAGGTGGGGACGCTCGAGGGAAAGCTGGTCATCGGGTCGCTGGCGGGCGGCCGTCCGGCCGTTGAGATCCGCAAAGTGAGCGGGCTGGCGCACGGCCCCGATTCGGCCGCGGCCACGCTGGCCCGCGTGATGAAAGAGAACAATGATACCGTTGTCGTCTTCCGGGCGAAACTGAAGGACCTGGGGCTGGACAAGAAGATCGGCAAGAATGTCAAGATTGTCCTGGCCAGGAGCGACAAAACGGACCAGCTCGATCAGTACCACAAAGGGGTGCGCTCGGCGGCGCGGATCACTTTATAGCTGGCGAAAAATAAGGTAGAATTAAGCCATGAAAAAGTATGTTTGTCTGGTCTGCGGCTACGTCTATGATCCCGCCGCGGGCGATCCCGCGGGCGGGGTCGCGCCCGGGACCGCGTTTGAAGCTTTGCCCGAGGCCTGGGTTTGCCCGGTCTGCGGCGCCGGCAAAGATCAGTTCCGCGAGGAGGCAAGCAAATGAAAAGTTTAGCAGGAAGCGTGACCGAAAAGAGTTTGCTGGCGTCGTTTGCCGGCGAGTCCCAGGCCAGGAACCGCTACGCTTATTTCGCCGGCGTGGCCCGGAAGGCCGGCTATGAACAGATCGCGGCGGTCTTCCTGGAAACGGCCGACAACGAGAAAGAACATGCCAAGGTCTTCTTTAAATATCTGGAGGGCGGCGATCTGGTGATCACCGCTTCCTATCCGGCCGGCGTGATCGGCGACACGGCCGCCAATCTGGCCGCGGCGGCGGACGGGGAAAAGCTCGAATGGTCAAAACTTTACCTGGACGCGGACAATATCGCCCGCCAGGAGGGCTTTGAAGAGGTCGCCCAGTCGTTCAAGGAGATCGCCGAAGTTGAAGCGGAGCACGAGAAACGCTACCGGAAGCTGCTCGATAACCTGAAAGCCGGGACGGTCTTCAAGAAGGACGCGCCGGTCAAATGGCATTGCCGCAATTGCGGCTACGTCCATGAAGGGCCCGAGGCCCCCAAGCAGTGCCCCGCCTGCAGGCACCCGCAGGCCTATTACGAGCTGCTGGCCGAGAACTATTAAGAAAGGGAAAAATAAGATGAAGCTGACCTGTCCGATCTGTGAATTCAATTTTGAGGTGCCGGACAGCACCAAACCTAAAGCGCGGATCACCTGCCCGAATTGCTTTGCCCAGCTGGCGCTGCATGATCATAAGGGGAAAAAAGTGCTGGCTTGCGCCATTTGCAAGAACCCGATCTTTGACCCGGCCGAATGCGGCGACTGCGAGCGCCGGCGCGAGAAAAGAACGATCTTAGAGGAAGGGAAGCTTTAGACTTCAGATATGAAAATAAAATACTTGCTCGGCCTCGTGTTGCTGTTTATTTTTTTCTCTTCTGCGCAGGCGGCTGACCAGCGGCCGCTGGCCGTTGCTTTTTCTTTGCCCGATCTGGCGGGCCGCCAGGTCAGGCTGGCTGATTTTCGCGGCAAGGTGGTCGTGCTGAATTTCTGGGCCAGCTGGTGCCCCCCCTGCCGGGCGGAGATGCCGTCGCTGCAGCGCCTGATGGGGCGGATGAAAGGGCGCCGCTTCGCGCTCCTGACCGTCAATCTCGACCAGGACTCGAAAGTGGCCAGGGACTTTCTTAAACAGGTCAACTACACGTTCCCTGTCCTTTTTGACCCGAAAAGCAAAGTGGCCGGCCGTTATATCGTCACCGCCTATCCGACCACTTTTATCATCGGCAAACGGGGGCGGGTCCTTGACCGGATAGTCGGCGGGATCGACTGGACGGACAAAGCGGTCATCCGCCAGCTTAATATTTATCTTAATGAGTGATCCCTCGCCCCTGATCGCTTTTGTCGCGGGGGTGCTTTCGTTCTTCTCTCCCTGCGTCCTGCCGCTGGTCCCTTCGTACCTTTCTTATATCACCGGGATCACTTTCAAGGAGCTGAAAGACCGGCGCGGAGTGGCCTGGTCGACGATCTTGAATTCGCTCATTTTTATTCTCGGTTTTACGCTGGTCTTTGTTCTGCTCGGCTGGGCGGCCGGGCAGCTGGGCGGGGCGCTCTTCCGCTGCCGCGAGTTTGTCAGAGTGGCGGGCGGCGGCTTCATTATTATACTCGGCATTTACCTGCTCGGTTTTTTCCGGTTGCCGTTCCTGGACCTTGAGGCGCGTTTCAAGCTGCCGGCCCGGCCGAAAGGTTATTGGAGCTCGTTCCTGGTCGGCGTGGTGTTTGCGGCGGCCTGGACCCCCTGCGCCGGCCCGGTCCTGGCGGCGCTCCTGGCGCTGGCCGGGGCGGGCGGGACGGCGGGGCGGGGGGCGCTCCTCCTCTTTTTTTATTCGCTCGGCCTCGGTCTGCCTTTCCTGGTGACGGCGCTGGCGCTGAATTCGCTGCTCGTTTTCTTTAAGAAGCTTGGCCCTTATCTCTGGCTGGTCGGCTGGGTCAGCGGGCTGCTGCTGATCGCGGTCGGCTGGCTGCTGGTGACTGATAATTTCAGGTATTTAGCGTATAATTTGCCCGCCGGCCTTTGAGGTGTACCATGAAAGTTAAAGGCCCGGTCTGCGGCATGGAAGTCGAGGCCGAGAAATCCAAGTTTAGAAAAGTGATCATCAAGATCGCCGGCCTGAGCTGCGCTTCGTGCGTGCAGGCGATCGAGAACGCGCTGAAAAGTTTCCGGGGGGTCATTGACGCGAAAGTCAATTTCGCTTCGGAAAAAGCGACGGTCGAATATGACCCCGCTAAAGTTTCCCCCAGAGAGATTAAGGCGGCGATCCTGGAAGCCGGCTATACGCCGCTCGAGGAAGCGGAAGTTGCTGTCGACGCCGAAGAACAGGCGCGGGAAAAGGAGATCGGGAACCTCCGGACGAGGTTTATCGGCTCCCTGGCTTTAAGCCTGCCTCTGTTTTATTACATGCTGATGATCATCGGTTTCCCGATCCCCTCCTTCCTCATGGCGAACGCGCCGCAGATCGAACTGCTGCTGACCACGCCGATCATGTTCCTGGGCAGTATTTTCTTCACCCGGGGAATACTCTCGCTGGTCAAGACCCGGACGGCCAACATGGACACGCTGGTGGCGGCGGGGGTCGGGGCCGCTTATCTTTACAGCCTTTATGTCACGGTGGGGATCTGGCGCGGCGCGCAGACCTTCGGCATGAACGATCTCTATTATGAGGTCGCGGGCATACTGGTGACCTTTGTCCTGCTCGGCAAATATCTGGAGGCGGCGGCCAAAGGGAGGACTTCGGCGGCGATCAAGAAGCTGATCGGGTTGCAGGCCAGGACGGCGCTGGTGGTGAGGGACGGCAGAGAGAGCGAGATAAAAATTGAGGAAGTTCAGGCCGGAGATGTGATAGTGGTCAAGCCGGGCGGCAAGATACCGGTGGACGGGGCCGTGATTGACGGTTATTCCAGCGTTGATGAATCCATGGTCACCGGGGAAAGCCTGCCGGTGGAAAAGCAAGCGGGCGATAAGGTCATCGGCGCCACGATCAATAAGACCGGTTCGTTTAAATTTAAGGCGGAGAAGGTCGGGAAAGACACTTTTCTGGCGCAGATGGTCGCGCTGGTGGAAGAAGCGCAGGGGAGCAAGGCGCCGGTCGAAGAACTGGCTGACCTGGTCGCCGCTTATTTTGTCCCGGCGGTCGGGCTGATCGCTCTGGCGGCCTTCGTTGGCTGGCTGCTGGCCGGACAGAGCTTCTCGTTCGCCCTGACCGCTTTTATTTCCGTCCTGATTATCGCCTGCCCCTGTGCCCTGGGGCTGGCCACGCCGACCGCCGTCATGGTCGGCACCGGCCTCGGCGCCGAGCGCGGCATCCTGATAAAAAGCGCCGCGGCGTTGCAGATGGCCGCCGGTATTCGGACGGTGGTTTTTGATAAGACGGGGACGCTGACTAAAGGGAAACCGGAAGTTACTGATATGGTCACGAGTCACGAGTCGCGAGTCGCGAGTCGGGAATTATTGCTTTATGCGGCGGTGGCGGAAAAGAAATCCGAACATCCGCTGGGAGAAGCGATCCTCAAGAAAGCCAAGGCCGAAGGGCTCGAAGTTCCCGACCCGGAGAGCTTTGATTCGATCTCCGGCAAGGGGGTCGAAGCCAGGTTAAAGGGTGAAAACATCTTACTGGGCAACCGGCGATTGCTGCATGATAAAAATATTCCTTTCGCTGAAATGGAAGCCAGGATACAGGAAATGGAATTGCAGGGAAAAACGGTGATGCTGGTGGCCCATCACGGCGCGTTCCTCGGGCTGATCGCCGTGGCCGACACGCTTAAAGAGCGTTCGCAAGAAGCGGTTGAACAACTTCACCGGCTGGGAAAAGAAGTGATCATGATCACCGGCGATAATGAACGGACCGGCAAAGCGATCGCCCGGCAAGCCGGGATCGACAGGGTCCTGGCCGGTGTCCTGCCCCGGGATAAAGCGGATAACATTAAAAAGCTTCAGGCGGGCGGGAAGCAGGTGGCCATGGTGGGTGACGGCATCAACGACGCTCCCGCGCTCGCGCAGGCCGACATCGGGATCGCCATCGGTTCGGGAACGGACGTCGCCATCGAGACCGGCGGGATCGTGCTGGTCCGGGACGACCTGCGCGACGTCGTCACCGCCATCGAGCTGAGCGCTTACACCATGCGCAAGATCAGGCAGAACCTCTTCTGGGCTTTCGTATATAATAGTATAGGTATTCCAATTGCCGCCGGTTTGTTGTATCCTTTTACCGGATTTTTGCTCAACCCGGTCATTGCCGGGGCGGCCATGGCTTTCAGTTCGGTTTCGGTCGTGTCCAATTCTTTGCTGATGAAAAGGTTCGAACCTCGTATCAAATAGCCCGGCAGAGGGCAGGGAGGTGAGGCTGTCTGTAAGGAAAGAAGTTCTATTCCCATAAATTACCGGGAGTTGATTTAAATGATGATGTACATGGGTTCGGTCTGGGCGTTATTGCTTTATTCGCTGCTTTGCCTGTTCCTGCTGCTCGGTTTTGGCTACATTATCTGGGTCATGGCCGCCAAGGAGAGCGGCAACACCAAGCTGGCCGGCCAGGTAATTTCCGCCGTGATCATCATCCTGGCGCTGGTGCTTTGCCTTTACGGGCTGGCCCAGGGCGGTAAGATGAGGAGCCAGATGATGGGGCAGCAGAAGATGATGGAAAAGCAGATGTCCGGCGCAATGGAAAAAATGCCCGCGCACATGAAAAAGATGATGCGCGAAAGCTACAGGAAATAAGGCGGGCCGCCTTAACCACCCCTCTCTTCCGGTCCGCGCGGGGGGGAGGGGTGGAGGGGGAAGAAAATGACAATAACCAAGGTTGAGATCGTTGACGGCTGTATCTCGTGCGGGATCTGCGAGCAGACCTGCCCGGAGGTTTTTGAGATCCCCGACACCGCGCGCGTCAAAGCGGGGGCCGATCTGAATAAATTCGAGGCAAAAATAAAAGAAGCGGCCGAAGCCTGTCCGGTGGCCGTGATCAAAGTTTCTTAACCGGCGAAAAGGGCGGGAACGACCTAACTGCAGATTGCTTCTGCAGTTAGGTTTTTTTTAATATATAATATGCTTGGAGGAGAGGGCCGATGAGGATCGCCGATGACACAACTGAATTGACCGGCAGCACGCCGCTGGTCCGTTTGAACAGGATCGCGGACGGCTCCGGCGCGGAGATCGTCGCCAAACTGGAGGCGTTCAACCCCTGCTCCAGCGTCAAGGACCGGATCGGCGTGGCGCTGATCGACGCGGGCGAAAAAGCCGGCAAGATCAAAAAGGGGACGGTCATCATTGAGCCGACCTCCGGCAACACCGGCATCGCGCTGGCTTTTGTTTGCGCCGCCCGGGGATATAAACTTGTCCTGACGATGCCGGAGACGATGAGCGTGGAGCGGCGCCAGCTGCTCAAGGCACTGGGGGCCGAGATCGTCCTGACCGAGGGGGCCAGAGGAATGTCCGGGGCGGTGGCCAAAGCCGAGGAATTGGTCAGGCAGAACGGGAACGCCTTTATGCCGCAGCAGTTCGACAACCCGGCCAACCCGGAGGTCCACCGCCGGACGACGGCCGAAGAGATCTGGCGCGACACCGACGGTAAAGTTGATATTTTCGTGGCCGGCGTCGGGACCGGCGGGACGATCACCGGGGTCGGCGAGGTCTTGAAAAAGAAAAAGCGCTCGGTCCGCGTCGTGGCGGTCGAACCGGCCGATTCGCCGGTCCTCTCCGGCGGCCAGCCCGGTCCGCACAAGATCCAGGGGCTCGGGGCGGGCTTTGTTCCCGGCGTGCTCAATACCAAAATATACGATGAGGTCATCAAGGTCGCGAATGACGACGCCTTTGCCGCCGGCCGGCGCCTGGCCAGGGAAGAGGGTATTTTAGCCGGCATTTCTTCCGGGGCGGCGCTCTTTGCCGCGCTGCAGCTGGCGCGGCGGCCGGAGAACAAAGGAAAATTGATAGTGGTTATTTTACCCGATACGGGCGAGCGCTATTTAAGCACGCCTTTGTTCCAGGGTTAAAGGAGAAAGAGTATGGCAAAAACGATAGCGGAGATCAACGAAAAGATCAAAAAAGGCCAGGCGGTCGTCGTCAACGCGGAAGAGATCATCGAGATCGTCGCCAGGAAAGGGGCGGCGCAGGCGGCGAAAGAAGTTGACGTCGTCACTACCGGGACGTTCGGCCCGATGTGCTCCTCCGGCGCTTATTTCAACTTCGGCCACACCAAACCGAAGATCAAGGCGGGCGGGGGCACCGCGCTGCTTAACGGAGTGCCGGCGTACACCGGCTGGGCGGCGGTCGATCTTTATATCGGCGCGACCGCGCTTCCCGACGACGACCCGCGCAACAAGATCCATCCGGGCGAATTCGCCTACGGCGGCAGCCACGTGATCGAAGCGCTGGTCGCCGGCCAGGATGTCCGCCTTGAGGTCGCGGCTTACGGCACCGATTGCTATCCGCGCAAGCATCTCGATACCTGGATCAATCTCAAGGACCTGAACGAAGCGGTCCTTTTTAACACCCGCAACGCTTACCAGAATTATAATGTGGCGGTCAATCTCTCGCACAAGACGATCTACACGTATCTCGGCACGCTCAAGCCCGACCTGGGGAACGCCAATTACTGCAGCGCCGGCCAGCTCTCGCCGCTGCTCAACGATCCTTTCCTGAAAACGATCGGCCTCGGGACGCGGATCTGGCTCGGCGGCGGCGTCGGTTACGTCGCCTGGCAGGGGACCCAGTTCAACCCGCAGGCGCCGCGCTCGGAGAACGGCGTGCCGAAGCGCCCCGCCCAGACCCTGGCGGTGATCGGCGACCTCAAGCAGATGAAAGCCAGATGGCTGAAGGGGGTCAGTTTTGTCGGCTACGGAACGACGCTCAACGTCGGCATCGGCGTGCCGATCCCGCTGCTTAATGAAGAGATCGCCAGGTATGTCTCGGTCAGGGACGAGGAGGTCCAGTGCGCGGTCGTCGATTACAGTGAAGCGTACCCGCAGGGAAAGCCAGAAGTGCTTGGCGAAGTGAATTACGCCCAGCTCAAGTCTGGCGAGATCGAGGTCAAAGGGAAAAAGGTGCCGGCCGCCGGCCTCTCCAGCTATAAGAACGCCCTCGTCATCGCCAACGACCTGAAAGAGCAGATCAAAAAAGGCGAATTCCTGCTGACCGAAAAAGTGGCCGATCTGCCGGCCGAAAAGGCGCCTCCTTTCAAACCCTTGAATGAACGCCCCGTTAAGGAGGCAAAATAAGATGGCGGCCAAGAAGATAGTCTTAACTTTCCCCAAATCGAAGATCGACAAGCCGATCGTCTATAAATTGATCAAGGATTATGACCTGGTCTTCAATATCATGAAAGCGAGCATCACTCCCGATCAGGAGGGCCACATGGTCCTGGAGCTTTCCGGGGAACCCGGCCATATTGACAGAGGGATTCAATTCCTGAAAGAGCAGGGGGTCAGGGTCGAGCCGCTCTCCAAAGAGATCAAGGTCGACTGGGACAAATGCGTGCAGTGCGGCGCCTGCGTGGCGATCTGCCCGACCGGCGCGCTTTACGTCAAAGACAGGAAAACGATGGAAGTCGTCTTTGATCCCGAAAAATGCATCGCCTGCGAGCTCTGCATCCGGCCCTGCCCGCCGCGGGCGATCAAGGTGCATTTTTAGCGCAAAATCAGAGAACCGAATCTCGAAATCCGAAACAAATCCGAAATATCGAAATTCGAATTTTCCCCGTTTCCTTCGAATTTCGAAATTCGAGTTTCGAATTCCTCTTCCATCTCGCTTCCCGCTGCCCAGTTCCCTGATTGTAAATTAATGAAAGAAATCCCCGCCGCTTGCGGCGCGGGTTACCTTATGGTGGCCAAAGGGGAGGAGGACGGCTGGAGGCAGGGTTAGGGGAACCACACATTGAAATGTGTGGAATATTCCCCACAATTTATTGTGGGGTTTTACCCAAAGTAATAGATACCCCACCGCTTGCGGTGGGGAGTTAGGTCATTAATGTCATCGGGACTTTCCCCTGTCCGGACCGCTTAGTTCCCTTCTTTTAAATGCCCATAAAGGCCGATCAAAAATTTGGCCGATCAAAAATTGAGTGATATCATGAAAAAAATCTCTCACCTCTGATAGGATTAGCTCTGGAGGTGAAGGGAAATGAAGTACATAGGATTGGATGTGAG
>JAFGHC010000031.1 GCA_016939335.1 Candidatus Saganbacteria bacterium | reverse complement strand
GGCGGCAATGTCGGCATCAGTACGGCCGCGCCCGCATACACGCTGGACGTGCAAGGGGACATCAATTTCAACGGCAGGTTGCTTAAAGGCGGGAACGAGGTTTCTCTGGGCGGCCCTCAATGGAGCGCCGCCAGCGGCTCCGGTATTTATTATACCGGCGGCAAAGTCGGCATCGGCACGGCGTCGCCGAACAGCAATAGTGTATTGACTATCGCGGACTCGGCTTATCCGGCGCTCTCTTTGAAAGACGCGGGGACCGGGGATTACGGCCAGCTGGCGGCTGTCCTGTCCAACGGGTATTATTCGGCCTTTGCCGCAAAAAACGATGTGGTTTTGAGGAGCAACGCCGGCAGTTTGATCTTGACCGCGAGCAATATTATGGGGGATGTTAAGATCGGCACCAAGTTTGGCGGCAATTCGGAATCGGTAAAAATGATTGTAAAAAGCGACGGTAAGGTCGGCGTCGGCACGATGGACCCGGGACAGAAGCTGGAAGTGAACGGCTCGGTCTATGTAAACGCCGAGACATCCGGATTTATTGTGGACGCCGCCGGCAACAAACGGGTCGGTTTAATGAAATATCAGGGGACGGAAGGCGCCCTTACCCACGGGAACACAACTGCTTTAAGATTTGGCCAGGTAAATCAAGCTTCGGTAACTGGCGGCTCATTTACCGAACAAATGAGAATAGACAATAGCGGCAACGTCGGGATCAACACAACCGACCCGAAGTCCAAACTTAGCATTATCGCCCCCAACACCTCGGCCTCTAACGGCGAAGACTCGCCGCACGGCCTGATTATCGGCTCGGGGACCACCCCTTCCTCCGATTATTATTTGTACATGGGGGCCGATCGGAGCCGCGGATATTCTTACATTCAGTCGGTCGGCGCCAACTATTACCGGTCGCTGGTGCTGCAGGGGCGCGGCGGCACCGTTGCCATCGGCGACCCCGCCTCTGCTTCGGCCTACACGGACTTCAAATTATGGGTTGGCGGGAAAGCTTATGGCAACGAGTGGAAAACACCATCGGACGCGCGCTGGAAGAAGAACGTCGCCCCGCTGAAGAATTCCCTGCAGAAGGTCGTTCAACTGCGGGGGGTTAATTACGATTGGCGGGTCAAGGAATTCCCCAAGAAGGGTTTTGCGGAAGGGAAGCAGGCCGGCTTGATCGCCCAGGAGGTCGAAAAAGTGATACCGGAGATCGTCTCCACCGACAGCGCCGGGTATAAATCGCTGGCTTACGACAGGCTGACCGCATACCTGGTCGAAGCGGTCAAAGAGTTGAAAGCGGAGAACGACGGCTTGAAAGCCCGGCTCGCCGCGCTGGAAGGGAAGTCAAAATAGGCGGGGCGTTGATCTTGGGGATAAGGTAAAGCAGGGATAAGGCGATAAGTGGCAATAAGCGATAAGGACGTAAAGAAATTAAGCGGAGTCTTCGCGACGAAGGATGATCTCAACGGCCTCAAGCGGGAGATGTTGGGGGGCTGGATAAAGTGATGGACGAGCTGGTCAAAGCGCGGGAGGACCGGACGCTGGCCGTCGCCAAGGGCCGCGAGCAGGACCGGCGGCTGGACCGGCTCGAGGCGAAGGCCGGGATAAGCTGATGAAAAATAAACTTTTGCTCGGGATAATAATGGTTGTCCTGGCGGCGTCGGCCGTCCGGGCGGCCCATCTCGAGACTGCGGCGACGAAGCTCGACGACACCATCTCGGGCGGCGGCTCGAACACCTTGCAATCGCCCGACGGCAGTATCAAGCTCCAGGACCTCAAGGGGCAGGAAGCGATCGGGGTTCTGGGCTCCGGCCCCATTCTCTACATCGGCGGGCTTTACGCGCTGACCGGGGGCGGGGGGGGGAAGGGGGAGGGCGAGGACAACGCTTATATCAAGAATATCTACCTTTATAAGGAAGGGGCGAACATCAAGGTCAAATGGACCTACACTTATCCGGCGCTGACCAGCGGCGCGGTCATCTACCGGCTCGTTGGCGGCGATTTCAGCAAGGATAACACCAAGTGGAGCCTGGTCCCCGGCGCCGATGTCGATTCGACGGTCACTTCCTTCGACCTCGGCGCCGATGATGGCGCGGCCGCCTATTATATGGTGGCGCCGAAGATCGCCGGCGCCGCCCTGGCCAAGGATAAGATGTTTGACACGAACCCCGCCGTCCCGGGCGACTACCTGGGCAAAGATGCCAACAAGACCCCGTATATTTCCTGGCCGGTCGCCAAGATCGCCGCGACTTTTGCCGCCGGCGAATCGAAGCTCGTCGGCTATCCTTTCCGCCCGACCGGTCCGGCCGGCTTCCTCACCAGGATTGCCGACATCGCGACGCAGGCCGGCCTGACCGACGGGGCGCTCTGGTATAACAGTAATGATGCTAAAGGCCTTTTGAAAGTTCTTTGCGCCGGCGGCAATTGGGAGATCAACATTGACGTCGGCCTCGCCTCCGGCTACTGGCTGATGAGCGACGCGGCGCGGACCTATACTTTCACCGGCGCCCTCATCTCCCAGGAATACGATAAAAATATGGTCCTGGGGAGCGACCTTTACTCCTACGCTTTCCCGCTCGGGATCAACAGCGCCACGCTCAAGATCGACAAAGGCTACGAGCTAAACGACGCGATCTGGATCGATCAAGGCGGTTTGGTCAAATATTCTTATATAAACCCCGCTAACGGGATAAACGGTTGGGACGGCAGTTTCGCCGTTCCCAGCGCGCGCGGTTTCTGGTACCAGAAAGTTTCGGCCGAGGCCAAGTTCCAGACGATACCGTAAAAGAAAGTCTTGAGGAGGAGAAGGATATGAATTTTAATAAATGGAGATGTCTATTCTTGATAGGAGTGGCTCTGGTCTGCGTCATGCCGGCCGCCGCCTTTGCCGCCAGCTCGCTCACCTTCGGCTCGCTCGCCGGCCCGAACGGCGCCCCCCTGACGCTCGATATGATCCACGCCTTCACTCCCAACATGCCGAGCGGACTGCTGGAGGCCTTCTGGAGCGATCCTTCCGGCTCCGACCCGCGCCCTAATCCCCCCGCCAATGCCATGAAGATCGCCTCAAGCATCTCGACGTTCAATATTAATCCGGCCAACTCGATCTCCGATGTGCTGCCGTCGTCCAAATATTTCGCTTACATGAACGCCCCCGGCTACTACTTCTGGCGCTTTAACGATGACGCCGCCCCGGGCGCCACCGTTTATGTCCGGATCTGGAGCGACGACAGCAGGAAATACTACGTCTATGATTCGTTCGCCAACGGCGCCAAGGCCGATTCGCCTCACACCACCTCTATTGCCGCTTCTTCGTGGTACAAGGCCGACAAGCCGTACACGCCGCTCATCACCCAGTTCGACGAGGTCTCGACCACCATCGTCGAGACCGGCGCCAAGTCGGGGAGCCTGAAAGTCACGTCGGCCGCTCCGGCCCCGACCGACGGCCAGCGGCAAGTCACTGAAATCGCCTGGCAGATGGGGACCGACCCGTCGGGCCTTTCGACGGTTGCCGGCGCCACTTCTCCCGTCCTGACGCTCGACCAGGCCGGCCTGACGGTCGGCCAGACCTATTATTTCCAGACCGTTTATAAAAACTGGTTCGGTCCGTCCGCCAGCGTGATCCAGCCTTATACCCTGGCGGGGACGACTGGCATGCCTGGACCTGGAATAAAGCTGGTTACTTATAACCTCACCTCCACCGGTTTGGGGCTTAACGTCGTCGCTTACGACTTTGATACGACGAAGGGACCGATAACCGCCACGGATAAATCTACTGGTGCGACAATTACAGTGGTTGATCCGACAAGCCCGCCTCCTGATAACATGTTTACTATTGGAAAATTGATAAATGAGATTAATCGGCAAGCTGGCTCGGCGATCGTCAAGTCGGTCGGCTATTACGACAATACGTCCAAGAAACAGGTCGGTTTGACGGCGGTGGCGGCCAACCTGGCCGATTCGGCGGCGACCGGCGATACGGCGGCCGCTATCCTGGCCCATGTGGTCAAGGAGCCGCTCCAGATCGGCGTCAGCGCCAACCTGTCGTTCTCTTTGAGCGGGACTAAATAAGAGGGAAATGATGGCCCTCACCCGCTGGCCTTTAGGCGACCCCCCTCTCCCAAAGGGAGAGGGTAAAGGCATTGTGTTTTCCTTCTCCCTTTGGGAGAAGGAGGCCGGTTAAGTGCCGGCGGATGAGGGCAAAAAGGATGTTTTGTGACTAAAAAGTTTCTCTTGATCTTAATAGCGCTGGTGATCGGCGCCGGCCTGGCCGCCGCCGCGCAGGAGCCGCCGGTCTACCCGAACGCCTACTGGGTGCTCGGCACGCTGGCAAAGGGTCCCGCCCCCGATGCCAGCGGCTACCAGGTCACCGTTTATAAGGTCGCCGGCAACTCGTCGGCCGCTTACGCCAGCGGCGTGACCGGCAGCAACGGCCAGTTCGCCGTCAACCCGTTCGATGACCAGCGCTTCTCCCCCCAGCCCGGCACCGATTATTACATCGCGGTCGCCGCCAAGACGGCCGCCGACGGCAAGGTTTACAGCGTCGATGAGACCAAGATCAATTTTGCCGGAAGCAATCAAGGTTATTATGTCGTCAATTTGACGCTCTCCGCCGTGACCGCCGTCCCCGGCGTGCCAGGCGGTTTGGTCGCCGCGCCGCTGACGCCGTCCAGCGAACGGCTCTCCTGGAACCTGATCTCTGACGCGACTTCTTATCTCGTCAGCCTGGGGACCGATCCGGCCGGGACGAACCTGGGGACGGTCACGACGACCGAACCGGCGTATGACTGGACCGGGCTGGGGGCGAACGCGCTCTACTACTGGTCGGTCAAGGCGGTGAACGCGGCGGGGGCGAGCGCCGCCTCGGAGACCGCCAGTTTCACGACAATGCCGCTGGCCGGCACCGTGCCGCTTGACATCACCAGCAGCGGCGGCGATCTCGTCCTGACCTGGAACAACACCGCCTATCCGAGCGTCGACATCTACCGGCTGGTCAGCGACGATACCAAGCAGCGCGGCCAGTACAGCCGGAACTACCCCGGGACCGACAAAGGCTCCGCCAAGGGGTGGGAACTGGTCTCGCCGAACAACACCACAGGCCAGTATTCCGATACCGGTTATATCGCCGCCGGGCCCAAGGAGGCCTATTACAAGGCGCTGAACAGCGGGCAGGCCCCGGCCGCTAATATCCCGGCCGCCCCGGCTTACGGCAAGTACGACCTCGAGCTGACGGCCGGCTTCAACCTCGCCTCGACCCCGCTGGTGCCGCTCCACGGCTCGGCGATCGACAACGTCTTTATCAATCCGTCCGGCGGCGGCCTGCGGAGCGACCAGGAACAGGTCTATTATTTCAACGAGAGCTCGCTCCTCACCGTCAAGGCGCTCTACGACGCCGCCAAAAAGACCTGGCTTTACCTGCCCAACTCGCCGTTCACGATCACGCCGGGCAACGGCTACTGGATCTATGAAAAGGCGGCCGCCAACCGCGTTTCGGTCCTCGGCGCGGTCATCAGCGCGGCCAGCCATCGCAGCCTGGGGATCAATTTCTCGCTGATCGGCAGCCCGCTCCCGACCTTCAATCTTGACCTCTCGGCCGCCGGCCTCCCGCCGGCCGGGCTGAACGAGATCTATTACTATCACAACGGCCTGCAGGAAAAGATGATCAACAAGAATAACGTCTGGATCAACGTCGTGCCGGGCGCCGCCGCTTTCGGCTTCTATCCCGGCGCCGGTTACTGGTACCGGAACACGAGCGGCGCGGCGATCGATTGGACTTTGAACCCTTAAGGAGGCTGCGAATTATGAAAATTAAAATAAGGAGAAAATGGTTGATCCCAATCATTCTTATCTTGATAGGAGGGACCGCTTTTGCCGGCGGCATGACCGTGACCGGCCAGGTCAAGAAACATGACGGCACCGGCGCCGACGCCAATTACGCTGTGGAATGCTGGGACGGCTCGATCGCCCCTTCTCCTTCCGCTCCTTACGCGACCGGCGGCACTTTTTCGCCGTCACCGCCCAACACGGTCACCACCGCTTCCGACGGCACCCTGACCAACGGCCAGACGGCCGGCTTTTACGACCCCCGCTCGAACGTCAGCGTCACGGTCAAGGCGTGGGAAGGGGCGGCGGGTTCCCTCTGGTACGGCTACGGCAGCTACTCGATCGGCGACGTTAACGCGCCGCCCGGCTACGCCGTCGTCAATATCACCGCCGATTTCAAGGCCGCGGCGCCCGACAGCCCGACGGTCACCGCTGGCGGCTACAACCTGACCTGGGACGACGCCAGCCAGAAGTATCTCCCCGCTTTCACTCTCACCGTCCATGCCGGCACCGCCTATAAGAGCGAAGGGGTCTCTTACGCCATCGAGGTCAAGAAGGTGAGCGACAGCTGGACCGCGGCCAAGAAAGGGAGCGGCTCGAGCTGGACGATCGTCGAAAAAGACCTGGCCAACCCGTATTTTGCCGTCGGCGGCACTTACGAGGCGCGCGCCACCGCCAGCAATGTCTTCGGCTCGACCCAGGGACAGCCCAAGACCTTCACCATCCCGGGCGGCGGCGGCGCGGCGGCGGCCACCGCCAACCAGGTGACGATCGCGCTGCGCAGGAAGAGCGGCGGCCTCGGCATCAACAGCTTTGCCCTGCCGTTCGGCACCGTTTATGACGCCGCGGGGACGCAGATCAACTCGCTCGCCGGCCTGGCGGCTTCGCTCAACGCTGCGCTGGGCGGCGCCGGCTACGTCGCCACCATCGGCTACTGGGACGAGGCCAACCAGCTCGAGGTCGGCTACACTTTCGACAGCAAGGGGGCGGTGCTCGACAGGATCAACACCGCCCAGCCCGACCTGCCGCTCCCGGCGGTCGGCAAGGGGCTCCAGATCTCGGTCACCGGCGACGTCACGGTCACGTTCAGGGATTATAAATAAAGGGGTTTTGAGTTGAAGCGTAGTTTAGCGACGGTAATTTTGGTCCTGGCCGGCCTGGCGCTGGCCGCCGGGGCGGCCTTTACGCCGCCCGGGCCGCGCGCCGGCGTTTTCTACGCCGTCTACTGGGTGCTCGGCAGCGCGCAATCGTCCGATCCCAAGGCGTCGGTCGAGGGGCGGCAGGCCGTCATCTATACTCCCGACGCCGCCGGCAACGTCGGCACAGTCTACGGCTGGGGTTACGTGACGGGCGGCAAATTCTACATCAATACCTTCCGCACCGGCAACGTCACCGTCGGCCAGACATACAAAGTGGCGATCCCGTGCGGCAGCGACAATTACGGCGCCGATCCGGTCGACCTGACGATCTCCGGCGTCGGCTTCGACCGGGCCCCCGGCCTGGTGCTGGCGCTCGGGGCCGGCCCCGGCGGCGTCGCCGGGGAGCAGGCGCCCAGGATCGAAATGTGGTTCAACAAGCGCCTCTACCAGCCGGCGGTCTACTGGGTCGAAAGCTCGGGTAACCTGCCGTTCGTCGTCGCTCCGCAGCCGGAGATCAGGATCAACCTGGCGATCGACGCCCCTTACACGCTCGCCGGCGACGTCAACGCCCACCAGATCGTGATCGACGCCGGCGAGGCCGGCTCCAGGACGCTGACTTTGACCTCCGCCAACATCGCCAGCCGGACGCTGGCCGCCGGCGCGGCCGCCGAGGAGAACAAGGTTAGCGCCATGAGCTTGAGCTACGCCCTGGCCGCCGGCGAAGCCCTCTCGTCCGGCAAGCACACCGTCTCGGTCACCTCGCGCTCCAGCGGCCTGCTCGGCGCGGCGGCGGCCGCCAGCCAGGTCGCCACGCTCGAGGTCCTGGGCGGGCCGCTCCGCCTGATCGGCGCGGTCGTCGTCTATCCGAGCCCGTTCAATATCATCAAGTCGGGCAACTGCGAGATCCAGTACACGCTTTCGGGCGACGCCAACATCGAGATCGACATCTTCTCGGTCGAGGGGAAGATCGTGAAAAGGATCCGCGCCGCCCGGGGGGCGGAGGGGGGCGCCGCCGGGCTGAACAAGGTCAAGTGGGACGGCCGGACCGAAATGGGAACGCTGGCCGGCAACGCCGTCTACGTCGGCACGATCATCGGCCGCGACGAGAACAAGCTGCTCGGCAAGTTCAAGTTCTCGGTGTTAAACTAAACTACGGCATTACGACCCGAATACTCGAATTATGGCTCGAATATTCTAATAGTACTCTAATTCGAGAAATATTCGGGGATTAGAGCCAACATTCGGGGATTCGGGTTGTAAATAAAAAAAATAGCCTGAAATTTCCCGGAAACCCTTCCGAAGAACAACCGGAAGGGCCGGATAGCCGCCGGAGAGCCCATAATCGCGACGGAGCTGGTAAATTATGGGCAACAACGCTGTTTTGGAAACCTGGATCGGCCAGGCCGGCAACTGGCTCGGCCTTGGCAACCCGGCCGCCCCCCCCGACCAGCCGCCCGAACCGAAGTACGCTCCCGATGAGATCATCGTCAAGTTCCGATCGGGCGTTGCCGTCCGCCCCGGCGAGAAAAGCTCAAACCACGACAGTCTCAACCGCTTATTTGGCCGTCACGGGGTCAGGCGGATGGAGCGGGTTTTCCACGAAAGAACGAAAGAATTAAAGAACGACCGGCGGCCGAAGATAGGGCCGCTCCCCGACCTGACCAATATCCACAAGCTGACGGTCGCTCCCGGGCAAAAGCTCGGGTCGCTACTCGAGGAGTACCGGAAAGACCCGAACGTCGAGTACGCCGAACCGAATTACGTCCGCTTGCCTCTTGCCACGACGCCCAACGACCCTTATTTCTCCGCCCAGTGGAACCTGCCGGCGGTCTCGGCGCCGCAGGCGTGGGACCTCCAGCAGGGAAGTTCCGGCCTGATCGTCGCCGTCGTCGACAGCGGCGCCGATTACAACCATCCCGACCTCGCCGCCAGCATCTGGGCCAATCCGGGCGAGATCGCCGGCAACGGAGTTGATGACGACGGCAACGGCAAGGTTGACGACGTCCGCGGCTGGAATTTCCTGAACAGCAACAACGACCCGCTGGACCTGGAAGGGCACGGCACCGCTCTGGCCGGGATCATCGGCGCCGTTACCAATAATAGCGCCGGGATCGCCGGGATCAACTGGAATTCCAAGATCATGCCGGTCAAGGCCGGGAGCGGCAGTTTCCTCGATGCCAACCTGGCGGCGTCGGTCAAGTACGCCGCCGACAACGGGGCGCGGATCATCAACGCGAGCTGGGGCAACTATAGTTATTCTTCGGTTCTTAATGAGGCGATGCTCTATGCTTACAACGCCGGGGCGATCGTCGTCGCGGGAGCCGGCAATGACGGCGTCAGGGAGCCATTTTACCCGGCTGCTCTTCCTTATGTTATTGCTGTCGGGGCGACCAAACAAGATGGGGGAAGGTGGCTTAATTTAGGGACCTGGCTCGATGTTTCGGCGCCAGGAGAAAATATCCTTACTTTGAGGGCGGCCAATGCGTCTTCTAAGTATCAGATTTATAACGGCGATAATAAATATACGACAATTTCCGGCACTTCGCCCTCCACGCCGCATGTCGCGGCGCTGGTCAGCTTGCTCCTTTCGCAGAATCCCGGTTTAAAGTTCCCCCAGGACAGAAGCATCCTCTGGGCGTCGTCCGACGATCTCGGCCCCGCCGGTTTTGATCCGTATTACGGCCATGGCCAAATTAATATGTACCGGGCGCTCAACCAGGGGGCGACCGCCGACCAGAACATCAAGGCGTTTATCACCAATGTTCCTTACCAGCACTACGGCCCCGGCCAGCCGATCGAGTTCAGTGGCTACGCTACCGGCGCGACATTCACCGGCTACACCCTCTCGATCGCCGCCGGGGAAGGGGGGGGGAGTTTTTCGACCAACGGCTTCACTTTAGCGGGGGGACAGCCGAGCGGCGGCTCGCTCGGCACGTTTAATCCGTCAACTCTTTCCAGCGCCGGCTATTACACGGTCAAGCTGACGGTTTCCGGCTCCGGCGGGGTTAACGAACACTACCTTTCGTTCGTCTTCGATCCCGACCTGGTTGCCACCCGGCTCGTCGGCAGCCAGCAGACCGGCCTCAATCCGTTCTGGTTTGAAAATTCGGTCATGACGTTCGCGCCGTTGAAAGGGGACGGCATTGACCGGCTCATCATGAATTCCAGAGATTGCAACACGTATGCCTGGGATGCCGGGCTCAACCTCCTCCCCGGCTGGCCCAAATCGAACAGCTGCACCGATTCGGCGGCGGCGGCCGGCGACCTCGATCTCGACGGCCGGCCCGACATTGTTTCCGTCTCTCCCAATAACATTATTAACGCCTGGTGCTACGACGGCGCCGACCTCCCCGGCTTCCCGATCTGGCCGTCGCTTGCCGGCAGTTCCCCGTCGCTTGGCGATATCAACGGCGACGGCAAGCTGGAGATCATGGGGGTTTCGCGGAATGACAACGGGGGCGGCCCCAATCTTTACGCTTACCGGAGCGACGGGACTGAACTTTTCAGGGTCCCGATCTCCCCGGCCGACAATTTCCCTTCGCCGGTAACGCTTTGCGACCTGAACGGCGACCAGCGGCCGGAGATGATCTTTGTGGCCGCTTATAATATGTACGCTTATACCAGTGACACTGCCGGCAATCCATCCCGCCTCTTTACTGCGGCGCTTGATGGCGATGGCACCGTTGCCTGCGCGGATATCGATCAGAATGGCGATCCGGAGTTGATCGCTACTACTGGCAACAGCAGTGCCTATATTTTTGATCATAATGGCACTCTTTTGAGCGGCTGGCCGAAATCGTTGAACAACACGCCTTACTGGAGCATTCCTCTCGATATCAACGGCGACGGCTATCTTGATTTAATAATTACCGATAATTACGTCAACGTTTTCGATCGCCTTGGCAATAATCTTCCTCCTTTTCCAATAACAGATGACAACCATCGGCCTGATCGTTGGGGGGTAATCGGTGGCAACCTATCCAATAGCGGCTTTCCCGAATTTATTGTCCCTTCCAATACGGAGACCGGCGGCGGCTTGAGGTTATATAACAAGAACGGCGAAATAACCAACACCCGCTGGCCTAAAACGACTATGGGGGTTTCTAGCCGCTCCTCCGCCCTCGGCTCCCCCGCCGCCGACGGCTCGAGTTATCTGGCGGCGAGCGCCACGTTCTGGGGCGGGACAAAGGTCTTTTTATTCAAAAACCCGACGACCTATTCCCCCGCAACCAACCCGTGGCCGCAATACCAGCATGACGCCCGCCGGACGGGTGACTACGGCGCCGACGTCGTCCCGCCGGCGATCGTCTGCACGCCGGTCTCGTCGGCTCCCCCCGGCTCTGACATCAATGTCTCCTGCCTGATCAGCGATAACGTTGCCGTCCGGCAGGCCCAGCTCTTCTACAAGAACAGCGGCATGGCCGCCTACCAGCCCGTTCCTATGACCAGCGCCGGCGCCAACAACTATCAGGGGACGATCCCGGCCGCCGCCGCGCTCATCGGAACGTTGCGGTGGTACGTTAAAGCTTTTGACACGAGTGTCAATCCCCGCCTCTCCCCCCTCGGCGCCCCCGACACCGTCAACAGCATCACGATCAGCGACAACGTTCCCCCGGCGATCGACTTCACGCCGGTCACCGGCGCCGTTGCCGGCAACCCGGTGGCGATCACCGCCGCGATCAGCGATAACGTCAATCCGAATCCCGCCGCCACGCTCTATTACCGTGTAACCGGCGGCGCCTGGCAGTCGGTCCCGATGGCGGGAAGCAACGGCATCTATACCGCGACGGTCCCCGCCGATTATGTCACGACCGCCGGCGTTGAATATTACCTCCAGGCGAGCGACGGCAGCAACACCGCCACGACCCCGACCTACACGATCACGGTCAGCAGCGCTCCCGATACCGAGAAACCGTCAATTTCGTGCGCCCCTGTCACTGCCGCCGATTTCGGCCAGCCGCTCACCATCACGGCGCAGGCGAGCGACAACGTCGGCCTGCAGGCGGTCTATCTCCATTTTCGCGCCAGCGGCCAGCCGGCCTGGCAAAGCCTCGTCATGACCGGCGAAGGCGGCAATTATTCAGCGACGATCCCGGCCGCGCTTATTGACCGGGCCGGCATGGAATACTATATAGAAGCGGCCGATACCAGCGGCAACATTGCTTCGCTCCCGGCCAACGCCCCCGTTTCGTCCTATCCGGTCACGGTGCGGATCGATGAACTCCCTCCCGCCGCTCCCGCCAACCTTTCCACGGTGCCTGGCAACACCCAGGTGCTCTTTTCTTACCTGCCGCCGGCGACTAACGCCGACGGCTCCCCCCTGACCGATCTGGCGGGCTATATCATCGCTTATCGCGACGCGACCGCCGGCGGCGCCTGGCAGGAGGTCAATGCCGGGAATGCGACTTTTCGGATCGTTAACGGGCTGATCAACGGCGATACTTACGAATTCAAAGTCCAGGCTTATGACAACAAAGAGCCGTTTAACAAGAGCGCCTGGTCGGGCGTCGTCACTGCCGTGCCGCGGTCGGACATTGACGGCGGCCTGGTTGGGCCGGACGCGGGGCCGGAAGCTGGTCCGGAAGCCGGGAGAGAAGCCGGGGCAGAAGCCGGGGCAGAAGCCGGGGCAGAAGCCGGGGCAGAAGCTGGGGCAGAAGCTGGGGCAGAAGCTGGGGCAGAAGGCGGGAGAGATGGCGGGACAGATGTTGTTGGGGCAGACGGCGGGGCGGAGGGCGGAACAATAGTAGTTGATGGCGGGAAATTTGATGTGAACCTGCCTGATCTTGCGGTCGGGCCGGAAACCGGCATGAATCCGGAGGTTACGAACGATACCGCCGCTGATGTGATCGATATGACGCCTGACGCCGGCGCGGAGACGCCGCTCGTTACGATTCCCGACGCCGGGGCCGATTTATTGCCGGATACGGCGGTCACGGTTGCCGACGCCGCTCCCTTTGGCGACGCCAGACCGGCCGACGCCCAGACCCCGCCCAAAAAGACCGATCCCGGCTGCGGCTGTTCGGTCGGCGCGCCGGGGCGTCCGGGCTTCGGCCGCGACCTCGAGGAATTTTTTAAAGTGGTCCGCTTCAGCGACTTCGTCGACCTGGTCCGCTAGAGAGTATGCCCCGAATGCCCGGATTAGTTCTCTAATACCCGAATATATTTCTCCATTCGAGTATTCGAGCCGACATTCGCGCATTCGGGAAGAAAGAGTGATATCATGAAAAAAATCTCTCACCTCTGATAGGATTAGCTCTGGAGGTGAAGGGAAATGAAGTACATAGGATTGGATGTGAG
>JAFGHC010000030.1 GCA_016939335.1 Candidatus Saganbacteria bacterium | reverse complement strand
TCGAATTGGGAAAAACCTTCGATTACATAGTCAAAACTTTATTGGGTAAGCACCCCAATAAGAAGTTCGACATTATCCCTTTAATTAGCTCCAGAGGGAATCGAACCCTCGCCTCGGCCTTGAGGGGGCTGCGCCCTAACCGTTAGACAATGAATTCTGGCGAAAAAAGTCTGTCGGCCGTTAAGTTGCCCATTGGGTCCTGATAGCGGTGGTAAAAGGGGGCTTTTATTGTAAAATCCCTAAGACTTGACGATTATCTTTTTTAAAAGTTTCATATTCAGAATAATAGTCAAATAATTTGTTAAAATCTTTCTCACAAATTATTTCTTTTAACGATTGATAATGAATATTAAGGATATTAAAGTGAGCATTGATAATGTAATTAATTATTCTCCTCAAATTAATAACCTCGCTTAAGCTCTCGTCGAAAAACGCGATTTCGAGGATTTTGTCTGCCAATTTAACATGTGTTGCAACAGATTGCATATTAATATGGCACCCCCAATCATTTACCAAATCCCATGTCTCTTTCAATGGGAAGATTCTTTGATCGGTCTCTGGAAATTTGCTTTGATTAAATGTTTTTTTAAATTGTTCTGGGTGCTCACTTTTTTTGATAAATATTAAGTCCAGGTCTTCTGCATCCTTTTTTCCTTGAATGTATTTGTAGGTAAATAAAGCAGTTTCGACAGAATTTCTTAGACAAAATATTGATATACGATAGTGCATCTGAAAAATATTTGAAATGGAGGACAAAAAATTCACTTCTGATAAACGTAATAATTGTAATCTAATTAAATATGAGACATCCCCTCCTTTATTGGCTATTGAGTATAAATCTCTTATTTTATCGACATAATACTTTTCTTCTAATTGGTCAAATGCCGCAAAGACATTGTTCGAATTATATTGTTCTGCTTTAAGAATTTCAGAGAGAGGACAAAAAGAAAGATGAGTATATAATTCTTGATTAATATTCATAGGCCAAATCCAAGCGAAAGAATAGCCCCAGAGGGAATCGAACCCTCGCCTCGGCCTTGAGAGGGCCGCGTCCTAACCGTTAGACAATGGGGCCAGGCTCGCTGCGCGAGAAATCCCAACTTCAAACCGCAAACTTCAAAATAAGGATACAGAATATCAGATTATCAGAATATTAGAGAAAATTCAATCTTGTCTTCTTCGGTCGCTGAGCGCCAACCCGGCGAACAAAACACTGGCGAGCAGAGCGGTCAGCGCGCCGTAGTAAAAAGTCGCCGGCGCGCCGAAGGTTGACCAGAGCCACCCGGCGGCCACGCTGGCCAGCAGGACGGCGGCGCCCGTCACCGTATAATAAAGCCCGATCGCCGTCGCGACCTTGCCGGGCGGGGCGATGTTGGAAATGTAAGCCTTGCCGACCCCTTCGGTGAAGGCGATATAAAAGCCATAAATGGCGAAGAGGAACCAGACGGCGAGCGAGCTGCGGGCCAGGCCAAAACCGGCGTAGACCGCCGCGAAGATCAGAAAGCCGGCGATCAAGACCTTTTTGAAGCCGAACCGGTCGGCCAGCACACCGGCCGGGTAGGAAAACAGAGCATAAAATACGTTATAAATGACATAAGCGAAGATAACGAGGATCGCCGGCAAGCCGAGGTCCTTGGCGCGCAGGATCAGGAAAACATCGGAACTGTTGCCGAGCGCGAAGACCAGGCTGATGATCAGGAAAGAATAATATTGCCGGCCGAAATTATCGAAAGCCAGCGTGACTTTTGGCTTGGTTGCGGCCTTGGGCTTGGCTTCCGTCACAAAAAATTGCAGGACCAGAACGCCAACCAGCGCGGGAAGAAAAGAGATCAGGAAGATCAGCCGGTAGTTGGCGGTGAAGAGCGCCAGCAGCCCGATGGCGATCAGCGGCCCGCAGACCGCGCCGAAGGTGTCCATCGAGCGGTGAAAACCAAAGACGGCGCCGCGGATCTCTTTGGGCGTCGAATCGGCGATCAGCGCGTCGCGCGGCGCCACGCGCACCCCTTTGCCGAGGCGGTCGACGAAGCGGCCGAACAAGACCAGCGGCCAGGAGAAGGAGAGATAAAGCATCAGCTTCGCAATGGTCCCGAGGCCGTAGCCGGCGACCGCCAGCGGCTTTCTCTGCCCGATCAGGTCGGAGAACCAGCCGGAAAAAACCTTTAAAAAGCTGGCGGTCGCTTCGGCGATCCCCTCGATCAGGCCGACGACCGTCATCGGCGCGCCGAGCGTCACCGTCAGAAAGAGCGGAACGATGGGGTAGATCATCTCCGAAGCGACGTCGTTGAACAGACTGACGAAACCGAGCCAGACGACGTTCTTTGGTATGCCTTGTTTCATGATCTTCCCTCCGCGTCGGCCAGGACCTGCCGGACCGTGGTCAGCCCGGACGGCAGGCCGAAATTTGCCGCGTTAACGGCCTGGCAAACGAAATTCCTCCGCTTGAAACAGTAAAGGTCCCACGGGTGTAATTTGTGCCCGGTGACCTGGGCCAGGAAAACCGCCAGCGGCAGGGAGATCGGCAGCTGAAAATAGACCCGCCAGCCGAAATAATTGCAGATCGCCTCAATTAATCGCCCGGCGGTCACGGCGGGATTGCCGAGCACGAATTCCTTCTCTTCGGCCTCGTTTTTTAAAAGATGTTTGATGACCCTGGCGATATCCCTGGCGTGGATGTAATGGAAGCCGGCGTCGACCTTAAAAAAGCGGATCAGCCAGAGCCAGGAACGTATCCCCAGGATGCCGGCGGTGGCGTGGGAATAGGGATGGGCCGTATCCCCGCCCAGGACCCAGGTGGGGAAGAGGGTGATGACTTTGGGATAGACCGGCAGATCAGGCAATATTTTATGGAACAGGTATTTGCCGCGGATATAATGAGTGCCGAGCGTGGCGGCTTCCGGCACCGGTTTATTGTCCGGGCCGAGGATGCTGGCGGTCGAAATATAAATGACTTTCCGGCAGCGGGCGGGATCGATCAGGTTGAAAAAATCGATCGAATGATCGAGATTGTTCTCATGGGCGCCCCAGTCGGCGGCCGCGTGGACGATAAAATCCATCTCTTTGATCAGGCCGGCGTGCCGGCCGATGTTCTCAAGATCGCCTGTGACGACCGTCACCCGGGCGTTGTTTTTATAATTGAACCGCAAGCGGGCGGGATCGCGGACCAATAAATAAAGATGGTAATCAGGTTCGGCAGAGAGCTCGTCGAAAAGATAGTGCCCGACGCAGCCGCTGATCCCGGTGACGAATATTTTCTTCATGATTATAAGCGGGCGGCGCCTTTTTCCAGGTAATTGACGACGTAATCATTGACGGCCGCTTCCAGGGAAGTGACTTTATACGGCAGGCCGGTTCGCTTCAGTTTGTTCAGGTCGGCTTCGGTGAAATACTGGTATTTGTCGCGCAGGACGGGCGGCATCTCGATGTACTCGATCCGGGACGGCAGTTTGAGCGCCGCGAAGATGGCCCGGGCCAGGTCGTTCCAGCTGCGGGCGGTGCCGGACCCGACGTTAAATATCCCTTTGACGTTCGGATGGAGATAAAACTCCCACATCAGATCGATCACGTCCTTGATATAAACAAAATCGCGCTTTTGCTCGCCGTCCCGGTAGTCCGGCCGGTACGATTTAAAAAGACGGAGCTTGCCGCCCTGCTTGACCTGCTCGTACCCCTTGAGCACCAGGCTGCGCATGTCGCCCTTGTGATATTCGTTTGGCCCAAAGACATTGAAATATTTCCAGCCGGCGACCTTGCCCGTGAGCTTGTTCTCCAGCAGCCAGAGGTCGAAGTCCTGTTTCGACTGCCCGTAAAGGTTCAGCGGCCGGAGGCGGGGGATATTTTCTTCGGCGTCGCTGTAGCCCTGGGCGCCGTCGCCGTAAGTCGCGGCGGAGCTGGCGTAAAAGAACGGTATCCCGTGACGGAGCGCCCAGCGCGCCAGCGTCTTGGAGTATTCCAGGTTGTTCGCCTTCAGGTAGTCCGCGTTTTGCTCCGTCGTGGAAGAGCAGGCGCCGATATGGAACAGCGCTTTGACCGAAGCTGAGAAATGTTCCGCCGACACCTGTTTGAGAAAATCGGTCTTCTCCAGGCAGGCCGAGTATTGTTTGCCGGCCAGATTGCCCCAGCGGGCAGCGGCTCCCGCTTCGTCGACGATGATGATGTCTTGTTCCCCGGACCGGTTAAGTTTTTCGACGAAGCAACTGCCGATAAAACCGGCGCCGCCGGTGACAATTACCTTCATCTGCTTTCAGGCCAGTTCCCGGCCGGTCGTCGTCATGACCAGCTTGCCGTGCTTGACCCCTTTGGCCGCGATCAGCTTGTCGGCGATCGCCTTGACCCTTGCCCCCTGTCCCTTGAGCGCCAGGATCTCCAGGCAGTTGTGCTCGTCAAGGTGAATATGCGTGGTCGAGATCACTTCTTTGTGGAAATGGTGCTGCAGATCGGTCAGTTTTTTCGGCAGCTCCAGTTCATCATGGTCGTAGACCAGCGTGACGGTGCCGACCACCGGCTTGTTAGTTGCCCATTCTTCCTCCACCAGGTTTTCGCGCACGAAATCGCGGATCGCTTCCGAGCGGTTGGCGTAGCCTTTCCGGCGGATGAACCGGTCGAGTTCGTGCAGCAGCGAGTCGTCCATCGAGACGCCGAAGCGCTGGGTTCGCTCTTTCATTACTGGCCGAAGAGCTCCTGTTCGATCAGATGGCAGAGGATGTGGCCGATCGTGATGTGGCTTTCCTGGATGCGCGGGGTGACGGTGGCCGGGACCTTGAGCGCGAGCTCGGCCAGCGCGCCGATCTTGCCTCCCTGTCCGGTCAGACCGATCGTCCGGCAGCCCAGCTGTTTGGCTTTTTCCAGCCCGGCAATGACGTTCTTTGAATTGCCGGAGGTCGAGAGGCCGAAAGCGATGTCGCCCTGTTTGGCCAGCCCTTCGATCTGCCGGGCAAAGATGTTGTCGAATAAATAGTCGTTGCCGACGGCGGTGATGATCGAAGTGTCGGTGGTCAGGGCGATGGCCGGGAGCGACCTTCTTTCCAGCATGAACCGGCTGATCAGTTCCGCAGCCAGGTGCTGGGCGTCGGCCGCCGAGCCGCCGTTGCCGAAGAACATGATCTTGTTGCCGGCCTTGAGCGCGTCTGTCATCAGCCGGGCGGCTTTTTCGATCTGGGGGACAAGGTTTTGCAGGACCTGTTCCTTGGTCTCGATGCTGGCTTTGAGCTCGTTCTCGATCTGGTCTTTCATCATAATGCGATAATTTTACCACGCTGGTTGGACTTTGGACAGGGGAAGTGGTATAATATTATCCCGTAATGCTTACGTTCTTTGCAACCTTCTTGATCGCCCTGATATTGACCATTTTACTTACCCCGATGGTTCGCAGTTTTGCCCCCGAAATCGGCGCGGTCGACCGGCCGGCCGCGAGAAAAGTCCATACCCAGAGCACCCCGCGCACCGGCGGCATCGCCATCTTTTTCGGTTTTTCGGTCGCGGTCCTTTTCGGCCTGCTGATCGGCGCCGAACACGGGATCAAGATCAATCCCCATCCGATCCTCGGCATCCTGCTCGGCGGCTCGATCGTCCTGCTCGCCGGCCTGCTGGACGACATGAGAGGGATGAAACCGATGGCCAAACTGGTCTGGCAGATCATCGGCGCCTCGGTCGCGATCTATTTCGGGGTGGAGATCTCTTTCGTCACCAATCCGCTGGCCGGCGTTGTTCCCCTCGGCCTGGTCGCCGTTCCCCTGACCCTGGTCTGGCTGGTGGGGATGACCAACGCGGTCAACCTGATCGACGGGCTTGACGGGCTGGCCTCCGGGGTGACGCTGATCGCCGCCGGAACCTTGTTCCTGGTTGCCCTGCGCACGCATCAGCCCGGTGCGGCGCTGCTGATGCTGGCGGTGGCCGGCGCGGCGCTCGGCTTCCTGCGCTACAACTTTTTTCCGGCCTCGATCTTTTTAGGCGATTCCGGCAGTTACTTTCTCGGCTTTGTGCTGGCCGCTTCGGCGATCATTGGCGTTTTCAAGACGACACTGGTCGTCGCTCTCTTCCTGCCGCTGATCGTCCTGGCGGTGCCGATCTTCGACACGGCCTTTGCCGTTTTCCGGCGCCTCAAGGACCGCCGGAACCTCTTTGCCGCCGACAACCGGCATATCCACCATCTTTTGCTGCGCGCGGGGCTGTCCCAGCGCGAAGCGGTGCTCTCGATCTACGTCGCCTGTTTCTTTCTGGGGATCTTAGCGTTGTTCATGGCTTTACAAAGGTAGAGGGTAGGGAGCAGGAGATTAATGAATCGCAAGCGGATCATGTTTGTGTTCGGGACCCGGCCGGAGGCGATCAAAATGGCGCCGGTCATCAAGGAAATCGAGAAATATCCCGACATCCTTGAGCCGATCGTGGTGACGACCGGCCAGCACCGCCAGATGCTTGACCAGGTCATGAGACTCTTCGGCCTCGATGCCGATTACGATCTCGGCATCATGGAAGAGAATCAGACCATCCCCGGCATCGTGACCAAATCGCTGCAGGGGCTGGAAGAGATCATCCTGCGCGAGAAGCCGGAGATGCTGCTGGTCCAGGGCGATACCTCAACCGCTTTTGCCGCCGCGCTGGCGGCTTTTTATTATGGCGTCCCGCTCGGTCACATTGAAGCCGGCCTGCGCACTTTCGATAAAAAGCGGCCGTTCCCCGAAGAGATGAACCGCAAACTGATCTCCAATCTGGCCGATCTGCACTTTGCGCCGACCCGGAGCTCGGCGGCCAACCTGATGGCGGAGAACATACCCCGGGAGCGGATCTATCTGACCGGCAACACAGTGATCGATGCCCTGCTGGCGGTGGCCGGGCGCGTTTTCTCGCTGGAACAGGCCGGTCTCAAGCTGGCCCGCGGCAAAAAGACCGTGCTGGTGACCGCGCACCGCCGCGAGAGCTTCGGCCAGCCGCTGAAAAATATCTGCGCCGCGATCAAAAAACTGGCCGAGCGCCACCGCGGCGAGGTCGAATTCATCATCCCGGTCCACCGGAATCCCTTGGTCAGGAACGTGATCAACGAACTGCTCGAGGACGTTGACAATGTCGAACTGACCGAGCCGCTTGATTACGAAGCCTTTGTCCATTTGATGAAGGCGGCCTATCTTATCCTGACCGATTCGGGCGGGGTGCAGGAAGAGGCCCCTTCGCTCGGTAAACCGGTCCTGGTGCTGCGCGAAAAAACGGAGCGGCCGGACGCGGTCGAGGCGGGGACCGTCAAGCTGGTCGGGCTGGACGAACAGGTGATCTTTGACGAAGCCGAACGCCTGCTGACCGACCGCGCGGCTTATGAACGGATGACGCGGGCCGTCAACCCTTACGGCGACGGCCGGGCGAGCGCGCGGATCGGCGGGGCACTGCTCCATTATTTCGGGGCCAAGGACCAGCGGCCGGAGGAGTTCAATGCTCAAGCTGGTGGTTAAGGGGGCTAAACCCCTGCGGGGCGAGGTCAATGTTTCCGGCTCCAAGAACGCGGCCTTGCCGATCCTGGCGGCGACGATCATGCTGCCGGGGCGCTCGGTCGTCCGCAACGTCCCCAATTTGCTCGATGTCACCACCATGATCCGGGTCCTGCGCGCGCTCGGACTGCGCGCCGAGTATTCGCAGTCGTCCCCCAATACCGTCAATGTCTGGAATTACCAGGTGCGGCACGTCGCTCCCTACGAACTGGTGACCAAAATGCGCGCCTCCTTTTTCGTCATCGGTCCGATCCTGGCGGTCAAGGGACTGGCCAAGATCCCGCTGCCGGGCGGCTGCGCCATCGGCTCGCGGCCGGTCGATATCCACATCAAAGGACTGGAAGCGCTCGGCGCCCGGGTCGAGCTCGAGCACGGCTTTGTCATTGCCAGCGCAAACCGGCTGCGCGGCGCCAAGATCCATTTTGACTTTCCCTCGGTCGGCGCGACCGAATCGGTGCTGATGGCGGCGGCGCTGGCCGAAGGGGAAACGCTGATCGGCAACGCGGCGCGCGAGCCGGAGATCGTCGACCTGGCCAATTTCCTGATCGCCGCGGGGGCGCGGATCGAAGGGGCCGGCAGCGAACAGATCCGTGTTGAGGGAGTGCCGCAACTGGCGCCGGTCGAATACACGATCATTCCCGACCGGATCGAAGCGGGAACGCTGATGGTCGCCGCCGCGATCACCAGAGGCGAGCTCAAGCTCAAGCGGGTCGTGCCCGACCATCTGACGGCCACGATCAATAAGCTGCAGGAGATGGGGGTCAGGGTCGTGCCGGGCAGCGACGAGATAGTCGTGGCCGCAGGCGACGGCTTCAAGGCGGTTGACGTCAAAACGCTGCCGTACCCCGGCTTCCCGACCGACATGCAGCCGCAGCTCACCGCCTTGCTGTCGCTTTCCGCCGGCACCTCGGTTATTTCCGAAAGCGTCTTCGAGAACCGTTTCATGCACCTGCCGGAACTCTGCCGGATGGGGGCCGACATCAAACTGGAAGGGCAGAGCGCGATCGTCAACGGCGTCAGCCGGCTCTCCGGCGCACCGGTGCGGGTCACCGACCTGCGGGCGGGGGCGGCGCTGCTCTTGGCCGGCCTGGCGGCGGAGGGCGAGACGCTGCTCGAGGACCGCGACCATCACCTGAACCGCGGCTACGAACGCCTGGCCGAGAGGTTCAACGCGCTGGGAGCGGATATAAGTAAGAAGTGAAAAGTAAGAAGTAAAAAGTGAGAAGCGGGGATTTGAAGACTTTGATAAAGAAGATCATTAAAAGAGAAGAAAAAAAAGGGACGATCGATTTGAGTTTCATCAATGACAGGGAAATGCGCGTGCTGAACAGGAAGTTCAGGAGAAAGGACAGACCGACCGACGTTTTGTCGTTCAGTTATGACGAAGGCAAAACTCTGGGCGACGTGATAATTTCCCGCGAGACCGCGCGCCGGAACGCAAAAAAATACGGCGTAGCCTATCGCGACGAGGTCAGGCGGCTGGTGATCCACGGGACGCTGCACGTGCTGGGTTATAACCACGGGAGGATGATGAAAGATGCCGAAACGTCTTATGCGCAGCTTTAAATTTGCCCGCCTGGGGGCCGTCCATGCCTGGCGGACCGAGCGGAATCTCTGGCTCCATTTTTTGATCGCGCTGCTCGTGCTGGTGGTGGCGGTCGCTTTGCGCGTCGGCGTGCTCGAACTGGCCTTGCTGGTGCTGACGATCGGGCTGGTGATCACCGCGGAGATGTTCAACACCGCGCTCGAGGAGCTGGTGAACCTGGTCGAGCCGGCTAATAATCCCTTGGCGGCGCTGGCCAAGAACGTGGCGGCCGGCGCGGTGCTGATCGCGGCGGTCACAGCGGGGCTGGTCGGCGTGCTGGTCATCGGCGTGAGGTTGATCAGGTAAATGATCGAGATTTTACTGCTGGCGGTCTTTCTCATGCTCTCCGCCTTTTTCGCGGCGGCGGAAACGGCGATGACGACGGTCGGCCGGCCGCGCATCGCCCAGCTGGTCGAGATGAAGAAACCGGGGGCGCGTGCGCTGCGCCAGCTGCGCGAGGACCCGGCCAAGCTGCTGACGGCCCTGCTGATCGGCAACAATGTCGTCAACATCAGCGCTTCGGTCCTGGCCACGACCGTGGTGACGCGTTACTTTGAACGGCTGGGGCTGGCCGATGTCGGGGTCATCATCGGCGTGGCGGTCGGGGTGATGACGCTCTTCATCCTGGTCTTCGGCGAGATCACGCCGAAGACGGTGGCGATCCGCAACGCCGAACGCTGGTCGCTCCTCCTGGCGCCGCCGCTCTTGGTCATTGAATGGGTCCTGACGCCGGTCGCCTGGCTGATCTCTTTGATCAGCCGGCCGTTCATTTTCCTGTTCGGCGGCAAGCTGACGGAGCGGGGGCCGTTCATCACGGAAGAGGAGATCAAGGCCATGCTCTACCTGGGGGAGAAGGAGGGGGCGATCGAGCGCGAGGAGCGGGAAATGATCAGCTCGGTCTTCAAATTCGGCGACCTGACCGCCCGCGACGTGATGACGGCGCGCGGCAAGATGGTCTGCTGCGAGGCGGCCGGCACGGTCGGCGAGGCGATCGACAGGATCAGGGAGTCGGGACACTCCCGGCTGCCGGTCTACGAACAGAACTTCGACAACATCGTCGGTGTGGTCTATGCCAAGGACCTGCTGGCGGCCGGCCGCGCGGACAAGCTAACTGACCACCTGCGCCAGGCGCTCTTCATCCCCGGCGTCAAGAAGATCAGCGACGTGATGGAGCAGATGCAGGCGGCTTACAAGCATCTGGCGGTCGTGGTCGACGAGTTCGGGCACACGCTCGGCCTGGTGACGCTCGAGGACCTGGTCGAGGAAATTGTCGGCGAGATCCACGACGAATATGAAAGGCGAAAATGATGCGGAACGGCTTTGACAATGAACGCTACCTGCAGGCGCAGACCGGGGCGATCATGGAGCGGGTCAAGCAGCACGACAACAAGCTTTATCTGGAGTTCGGCGGCAAGCTGATCTTCGATTACCACGCGGCCCGGGTCCTGCCCGGTTTCGACCCCAATATCAAGCTCCGCCTCCTGCAGGCGCTGCAGGGGAAAGCGGACATCATCCTCTGCATCTACGCCGGCGATATCGAAAGGAAAAAGGTCCGGGCCGATTTCGGGATCACCTACGACGCGGCGGCGCTGAAGCTGATCGATGACCTGCGCGGCTGGGACATTGACATTCTGGCGGTGGTGATCACCCGGTTCGCCGACCAGCCGGCGGCGAGCATTTTCAAAAATAAGCTGGAGCGGCGCGGGATCAAGGTCTATACCCATCCGCACACCCGCGGCTATCCGACCGATATCGACCTGATCGTCAGCGACGGGGGCTATGGCCAGAATGAATATATCGCGACCACCAAGCCGCTGGTGGTGGTGACCGGCCCCGGCCCGGGGAGCGGCAAACTGGCCACCTGCCTGTCCCAGCTGTATCACGATTACAAGAACGGGATCAAGAGCGGCTATGCCAAGTTCGAGACGTTCCCGATCTGGAACCTGCCGCTCAAGCATCCGGTCAACGTCGCCTACGAGGCGGCCACGGCCGACCTGCGCGACATTAACATGATCGATCCGTTCCACCTGGAAGCGTACGGCAAGGTGGCGGTCAATTACAACCGCGATGTCGAAGCTTTCCCTCTGCTGAAGCGGATATTGGAAAAGATCACCGGCCAGGAATCGGTCTACAAGTCGCCCACCGATATGGGGGTCAACAAGGCCGGGATCGGCATCATTGACGATGAGGCGGTCAAGACGGCGGCCCGCCAGGAGATAATCCGGCGCTATTTCCGCTACGCCTGCGAGTACATGATGGGCGTGATGGACAAGGAAACGTCCCAGCGGGTGGAGCTGATCATGGACGAGCTGGGGCTGACAACGGAAGACCGGCCGGTGGTCGCGGCGGCGCGGGCCGCGGCGCGGGCCGCCCAGGAGAAAAACAAAGGGCATGACGGCTTCTTCTGCGGGGCGGCCATCGAACTGAAGGACGGGACGATCGTCACCGGCAAGAATTTTTCGCTGATGCACGCTTCTTCCAGCCTGGTCCTCAACGCCATCAAAAAGCTGGCGGAGATCCCGGAAAAACTCCATCTGCTGTCGCCGAACGTCATTGAGCAGATCGGCAGCCTGAAAAAAGACATCCTGGGGGCCAAAGCGGTCAGCCTGGACCTGGGCGAAACGATGATCGCGCTGGCGATGAGCGCGGCGACCAACCCCACCGCCCAGCTGGCAATGGAAAAATTGAAAGAACTGCGCGGCTGCGAGGTCCATCTGACGCATATCCCGACGCCGGGCGATGAGGCCGGCCTGCGGCGGCTCGGCGTCAACATTACCAGCGACCCGAACTTTTCGACCAAAAGCCTGTTACTGGAATAAACGATGGTCAAATACGTCTTTGTCACCGGCGGGGTGGTCAGTTCTCTGGGCAAAGGGATCACCGCCGCTTCGCTGGGGCGGCTGCTCAAGCAGCGCGGCCTCACGGTCACCATCCAGAAACTTGACCCCTACATCAACGTTGACCCGGGGACGATGAACCCGTACCAGCACGGCGAGGTCTACGTGACCGAGGACGGCGCCGAGACCGACCTCGATCTCGGCCATTACGAAAGGTTCATCGACGTCAATCTTGGCCGGGCCAACAATGTCACGACCGGCATGGTCTACTGGAACGTCATCGCCCGGGAGCGGCGCGGCGATTACCTCGGCGGCACCGTCCAGGTCGTCCCCCACATCACCAACGAGATCAAAGAGCGGATCCGCCAGGTGACGAAAGAGGAAAAGTTCGACGTGGTCATCTGCGAGATCGGCGGCACGGTCGGCGATATCGAAGGCCTGCCTTATCTCGAGGCGATCCGCCAGTTCCGCAAGGAGGTCGGCCGCGACAACTGCGTCAACATCCACGTGACGCTGATCCCGTTCCTGGAGACCTCGCACGAGTTCAAGACCAAGCCGACCCAGCACAGCGTCAACAAGCTCCGGGAGATCGGCATCCAGCCCGACGTCATCGTTTGCCGCTCGCGCGAGCCGGTCAGCCGGGAGATGAAGGAAAAGATCTCGCTCTTCTGCGACGTGGACAAGGAGGCGGTGATCGGCCTGGCCGACGTCGGCCTGCTCTACGAAGTGCCGCTGGCCGCGGCCGCCGAAGGGCTTGACGAGATCGTGCTCAAATATCTCGGCCTGCCGGCCAGAAAAAGCGACCTGTCCGAATGGGCAAAAATGGTCGAAGAGATGAAAAATCCGCAGAAGACGATCAGGATCGCCATCGTCGGCAAGTACACCGAGCTGGAAGACTCTTATTTAAGCGTTGTGGAAGCGCTCAAGCACGGCGGGGTGGCCAACCGGGCGAAGATCGAGCTCAAATGGGTCAACGCCGAAAAATTGGAGGGGGCGGAAGACATTGAGCCGATCTTCCGCGAGGTCCAAGGGATACTGGTCCCCGGCGGGTTCGGCGGCCGCGGGATCGAAGGGAAGATCAAGGCGATCCGCCACGCCAGGGAGAACAAAATACCGTTCCTCGGCCTCTGCCTGGGGATGCAGTGCGCGGTCGTCGAATTCGCCCGCAATGTCTGCAAAATGAAGGGGGCGAATTCTTCCGAATTCGATCCCGAGACCAAATATCCGGTCATCGACCTGATCCCGGAGCAGAAAGCGGTCACCGACAAGGGCGGGACAATGCGTCTCGGCGCTTACCCCTGCAAGATCAGAAAAGACACTTTGCTTTACCGCGCTTACGGCAAAGAACTGGTCAGGGAGCGGCACCGCCACCGCTATGAATTGAACAATGATTTCCGCAAGCAATTAGGGGAGTGCGGCCTGGTCTTCTCCGGCATTTACGAGGCGGCCGACCTGGTCGAAGTGGTCGAGTTCCCGGAAAACCCGTGGTTCCTGGCGGTTCAGTATCACCCGGAATTCAAGTCGCGGCCCAATCATCCGCACCCGCTGTTCGCCGGCTTTATCAACGCCGCGACGACGCGCCTGGAAGAGCAGGTCGCCTTGTTCAAGACCCGGGCTTGATCCTTTTGACCTGGTCGCCGAGAAAGCTGATCTTCTTGCCTCCGCGAACGACCCGGCGCAGCTTTTCCCGCTTGACCAGATAGACCCGGGCGCCGATGGTCGTCGTTTCGGTAAAAAGCGCGTCAAGGATTTCATCTTTGTCTTCCGGCCGGCACATGATTTGCAGGACGGCCGCCGCTCTCCGTTTTTTCATCCTGATCGGCCGGACGGAGGCGTCGAGCGCGCCGGCCTTCATTAATTTAGCGATCGCCCGGTCGTACAGTCCGGGGTCCATGTCGTCGATATTCGTTTCTATCTGCAAAATGGCGTCGTGTTCCGTTGGCAGTTCGGCTTCACCGATGAAGACTCTCAAAAGATTCGGTTGCGGCAGGTCGAGCGCGCCGGCGCCGTAGCCGATCGCCTCGACTTTCAGTTTGGGGAGATCGCCGAAACCGTCGGCCAGCGTGGTGATGATCGCCGCGCCGGTCGGCGTGACCAGCTCGCCGTTGATGCCGGCGGAGCAGGTCGGCACGCCTTTGAGCAGTTCGGCGGCGGCGGGGGCGGGGTTGGGGAGGAGGCCGTGGGCGTGAACGATCCTGCCTTTGCCGTTCGGCAGGGGAGAACAATATATTTTTCCGATCCCCAGTTTTTTTATCCCGATACAGGCGCCGACGATATCGACGATCGCGTCGACCGCGCCGACCTCGTGAAAATGGACTTTATTAACGGGCAGGCCGTGAACTTTTGCTTCCGCTTCCGCCAGCCGGTCGAAGATTTTGGAACTTAAAGCTTTAACGGAGCGTGAAAGGTTGCTTCTGTTGATGATCCTCAAGATGCCGG
This sequence comes from Candidatus Saganbacteria bacterium, assembly GCA_016939335.1. GTDB lineage: Bacteria > Margulisbacteria > WOR-1 > O2-12-FULL-45-9 > XYB2-FULL-48-7 > JAFGHC01. The sequence continues at coordinate 110,579 of JAFGHC010000030.1, read as the reverse complement.
ACAGGTTCCTCTCATGCTTGGGTCCATTTGTCCGCACATTAAAGTACATGCCGCTTAAGCCGCATTTTTTCGTTTTTCGAATTTCGAGTTTATAATTTCCTTCGAATTTCGAGCTTCGGGTTTCGAGCTTCCGCAGTTCCGCGCTAAGCTCTTTGGCGGATATCCCCGCATCCAAAAGAGCTCCGAGGATCATATTGCCGGACAGGCCGGTGGGGGCGTCGAAGTAGGCGATCTTCATGATCTCATCTTAACATACTGCCGGCCGGGAATAAAATCAGTGAAATTATTTTGATTAGGAGCCGATAATAACTAGGGCCTTAAAGGAGGAGCATAAATGATAAGAGCTAGAATAGAAGCTTTGGCGGGCAGGGGGCTTCAATCATTGAGGTTGAGGTTCGCTCCAGCGGCGGAACGCCTCGGTGAGAAGATACGTTCGGGCTTGGATAGCCGGCCGGAACTCAGAACGGCTGTAGAGAAAACTCTGGAAGCGCTGGAGAGAAGCTCGAGTTTTAATCGCGTGCTGGAAACGGATGTAAAGTTAGAAGGATTTGTCAGGGATGTCTGGAATATGGAATGTAAACTGGTCAAAAAAGGGGCGGTCAAGGGGAGAGAATTGGTCGTCGGCGCTAAAGTTGTTGTGGGGAAAAGGCAAATTTTTGTGGCTTTAGGAAAAAGTCCTAAAGGCCGCTACGTTTAATCTGCTTTAAGATCGAATACGCCATCACGGCGGCACCGAAACCGTTGTCGATGTTGACGACGGCGATCCCCGGGGCGCACGAATTCAGCATCGTCAGCAAAGCTGACAATCCTTTGAAGCTGGCCCCGTAACCGACGCTGGTCGGCACGGCGATGATCGGCTTGTCGATCAGCCCGCCGAGGACGGAGGGGAGGGCGCCTTCCATCCCGGCGATCACGATGACGACCCGCGCTTTTTTCAGTTTATCCAGATTATTGACCAGCCGGTGGATGCCGGCCACGCCGACGTCGAACAGGCGCTCAACTTTCAGCCCGAGGAATTCGGCGGTGACGGCCGCTTCTTCGGCAACGGGGAGGTCGGCCGTTCCCGCGGTGATGATTGATATGTCGCGAGTCACGGGGCGCGGGTCACGGGTCGTTTTGGGGTTAAGCGCCGTAATGATCCGGGCAGTTTCGTGATAATGGGCTTTTTTCAAAACTTTCTTGACCGCCAGGAAAGCTTTGCGGTCCGCCCTGGTGGCCAGGACGTTATGTCCCCGCGCCCAGATCGTTTGCGCGATCTTGGCGACCTGCGCCGGCGTTTTTTCCGCGCAGTAAATGGTTTCGGGGAAGCCTTTGCGGCGGGGGCGGTGATGGTCGACCTTGGCAAAGCCGATGTCTTCGTAGTGCTTTTTCATGAGTTTATTATACCATTAAGTAAGCGAGATAATTTCTTTGAGTCTTCGATCCTTTGAGGCCATTTAGAAATTTGCCTCTAAGACTCTAATGCTCGAAGGATGTTTAAGTTCTCAATATCCTGCTTCAGGTCCGGGTCTTTCGGGGTTTCCAGGACCATCGGCAGTTGAAAGAACCGCGCGTCATTCATGATTAGCCGGAACGCTTCCAGTCCCAGCTTACCCTTGCCGATGTGCTCGTGCCGGTCTTTTTTACTCCCCAGGTCGCCCTGCGAATCATTGAGGTGAAAGGCAAGTAATTTGTCCAGCCCGATCGTTTTATCGAACTTTTCCCAGGTGTCGTGATAACCTTCTTCGGCCCGTAATTCGTAGCCGGCGGCGAAAGCGTGGCAGGTGTCAAAACAAACCCCCGTCCTATTCGGCTCACTGACAAGGTCAAGTATTTCCGCCAGGTGTTCAAACTTATAACCGAGATTCGTTCCTTGCCCCGCCGTCGTTTCCAAAAGAACCTTTACTTTATAGCCTTTGGTCTGGGCTAATAATTCTTTTAAATTATGAGCGACAAGCCTTAACCCTTTAGCTTCGCCTGCGCCTAAGTGCGAGCCGGGGTGGAGGACGGTGAAAGGAATGCCGAGCGTTTCCGCCAGGTCGAGCTCCTGCCGCATCGATTTCTTTGATTTGTTCAGGTTGTCCGGGTTAATGGCGGCCAGGTTAATGAGATAACCGGTATGGGCGAAGCTGAAAACGTTATGCGACTTGAACCGCTTGATCGTGGCCGGCTCGATATCTTTGCCGAACCACTGATTGTTGTTCTTGACGAATAACTGGACCGCCGTACAGCCGATCGACTCGCCGCGCTCCAGGGCTTTATCGGCCCCGCCGGCAGTGGACATGTGGGCGCCTAACAGCCTAGACATGGCATCTCAAACTCGAAATGCGAATATCGAAATTCGAAATAAATCCGAAATTCGGATTTCGAATTTTCAATTTCCTTCGAATTTCGTATTTCGAGTTTCGGATTTTAATTCCTCCATTCTCTGTTTGATCTTCTTCTCGAACCCGATCTCCTTCGGCTCATAATATTTCTTGGCGACCGGTAAATAGTCCTGCTTCACATAACCGCCCTCGTAGTCGTGAGCGTATTTATAGCCTTTCCCTTTGCCCATTTTCTTTTCGCCTTCGTAAACCGCGTTCTGCAGGTGTTTGGGGACTTCAAGGGTGGGGTTTTCCTCGACATCCTTCATCGCGCTGTTGATCCCAAGATAAGCGGCGTTGCTCTTCGGCGCGGTGGCGACGTAGACGGCCGCCTGCGCGAGGGGGATGCGCGCTTCCGGCAGGCCGACGAACTCGGCCACCTGCATGGCGGAATTGGCGACGACCAGGGCGAGCGGGTCGGCGTTGCCGACGTCTTCCGCGGCGCAGATGACGATCCTTCTGGCGATGAAACGGGGGTCTTCCCCGGCGTAGATCATCTTGGCCAGATAGTAAAGGGCCGCGTCGGGGTCGGAGCCGCGCATCGATTTAATGAACGCGGAGATCGTGTTGTAATGCTCTTCGCCTTTCTTGTCGTAAACGATCTTTTTCTTCTGGATCGACTCCTCGGCGACCTTGAGAGTTATGTTAATGTTCCCCTTCTTATCCGGTTTGGTCGACAGAACGCCAAGTTCGAGGGCGGAAAGCGCCCGCCGGGCGTCGCCGTCCGACAGCTTCGCTAAATGTTCAAGCGCTTCATCATCGATCTTGATCTTCAGCTTGCCGAAGCCGCGTTCTTCGTCGGCCAGCGCGTTTTTGATGATCGTTTGCAGGTCGCCGGGGGTAAGGGGCTTCAATTCAAAGATCTGTGAGCGGGAGACCAGGGCGGAGTTGACGTAAAAGAACGGATTTTCCGTCGTCGCGCCGATCAGGATCATGTTCCCTTCCTCAACGTCGGGGAGCAGGGCATCCTGCTGGAGCTTGTTGAAGCGATGGATTTCGTCAAGGAAGAGGATGGTCTTTGTCCGGTGGTGTTTGATTCTCTCCTTGGCTTCCAAGCTGACCCGGCGGATATCATCGACCTTGGCGACCGAAGCGTTGAGCCATTCGAAATAACCCTTGGTCGAATTGGCGATCACGCGGGCGATCACGGTCTTGCCGACGCCCGGCGGCCCGGAGAGGATGACCGAAGTGACTTTGTCGGTCTCGATCAGGCGCCGGAGCAGCTTCCCTTTGCCGATGATCGGCCCCTGGCCGACGATCTCGTCCAGCGTGCGCGGGGCCATCCGGTAGGCGAGGGGTGCGCTCTGGTTTTTATACTCTTTTTCGTTGAGGTCAAAGAGGTCCACGCATCAATTATATCACTATTTTCTCTCGACCGAGATCGTGCACTCCGTCACCAGCGCTGCCACGGCGCCGACCGCCGCCAGCACCGGCGCGATCACCGCGCCGATCACCCCCAGTGTGAGGGGGAATGAAAGTATTTCTTTCCCTTCCTTGTCCTTGATCGTGATCTTCCGGATGTTCCCTTCTTTGATCAGCTCTTTGGTCTTCTTGAGCAGTTCCTCGCCGCGCACTTTGAATTCCTCGTTCAGTTCCGCCATTTTTGTTCTCCTCCTTTTGGCGACACCTTGCCCCGTCCGTTTAATTTTACACTATTAATTCCCCAAATGGTAGTTTATAATAACTTCCATGAGCCGCAACCAGATCGTCCGGACCGTCGCGCTGCTGTTCCTGCTCGTTTTTTTGTACCTGATCAGGGGGGCGCTGCTGCCGATCCTCCTCGGCGTCGTCCTTTATTACATCCTTGGACCGCTGGCCGGCCGACTGACCGCGAAATGGCCGAAAGGGGCGGGCCTCCCCCGCGACCTGGCGATCGTCATCGCCTTTGCCGTTTTCCTGGTCCTGGCCGCACTGCTGCTGCAGTTCATCATTCCGCCTTTCAGCCGGGAGTTCGGTTCGCTGGGAGCGAACAGCTCCCACTATCTGGCGCAGGCCAAAGCGCTTTTCCGGACGATCCAGGCGAGAGAAGCGGCCCTGAACATCCCGGCGGAGATCAGCGGTTTCCTCTCCGCGCTCGCCCGTAATCTGATCGATTTCCTGGCCCAGCTTGTCCGCCAGACGGCCAACAGCCTGCTCGCGGTCCTCTCCCGGTCGGTTTATCTGGTGATCACGCCGATCATCGTTTATTTCCTGCTGCGCGACGATAAGAATATTTTTAAAGGGGTGGTCGAACTGGCGCCGCGCGACCAGCGGGAAATTTCCGCCAGAATCCTGAAGGAGATCGACGGGATACTTCGCAACTACATCATCGGCCAGGCGATCCTCTGCACCGCGGTCGGGGTGATGTGCGGCGCCGGCTGCTGGCTGCTGGGGGTCAGGTTCGCCCTGGTCCTGGGCGTGGTCGCGGCGATCGCCCAGCTGATCCCGAACATCGGCCCGCTCCTTGCCACGCTGCCGGCCATGGGCCTCGCGCTGATCGATTCGCCGCTCCTGGCGTGCTACGTGGCGGGGCTTTATCTGGCCGTCAGCGCCCTGACGATCGGCGTCCTCGCGCCGAAGGTCCTCGGCGGCCGGCTCAATCTCCATCCGCTGACGGTGGCGGTCTCGATCGTCGTTTTCGGCGAACTGATGGGGGTCTGGGGATTCTTCCTGGCCGCGCCGATCGTGGCGACGATCAAGGCCCTCTATCTGGAATTGAGGAACCCCTGAGCCCCGGGCCCGCCGCCCCGCGAAACTATTCCGCTTTGGCCACGACCAGCCGCCAGTCGGTGCCGTGCAGGGAAACGGTGACCCACTCGGTCGCTTTTTTGGCCGGCGCGTTCGTCAGCCCGACCGGGAAAGTGTAGGTCCCCGCGCCGCTCGCCTCGGCGGTGATCCGGGCGGCCAGCGCCAGCAGTTCGGAATAGCTCTGGTAGGCCGGATCGGAAAAAGTCATCTTGCCGACCTGCAGGATGTCATGGTCGTAGATGATGCGGCCGTCCCTTTGCAGGGCGAAGGCGTCAACTCTGGGCAGCTGGGCGAGATAAGGCTTGATGATCTTGCCCATCAGCGCGTCGGGCTTGAAGACGGCGCTGACGTAGCCGATCGTCTGCCCCTTGAGGTTGATCACCGGATAAATGAGGGCGGCGGCGTAAAAGCCTTCGACCGTCTTGAACATCTCGCTCATCACCGGGCGCCCGCTCTTCTGGATCGCCCTGAAATGGGACTGCTCGTTGACCCGCTGGCCCTCCGCTTTTTTATAACGCGCCGGCCGGACGGTCATCAGGTACCCTTCGGGATTGATCGTGGCGACGTCAACGACCGAAGGGTGAGCGTCATAGACCTTTTGTAAAATTTCGGCCGAGTTGCCGTAAAACCCGACCGTTCCGAGCTGCTGCGCCGCCGCCGCCAGATCGCTGTCCAGTGCGTTCAGCTCGGCGCTGATCCGGCTCCGCAGTTCGATCAGCCCCGGCAGGTGGGGCGGCGTCCCCATGGCCAAAACGCGGGCGGGGGCCAGGCAGAGCAGGAGCAGCGCAAACAGGGCGAAGGTTTTTTTCATGGCTGTTTACTCCTCCAGCGTTTCAGGGTCGGCAGGATCGTTTGCGCCATCCGGCGGGCGTTCTCCTCGGGAATGCTCATCGCGCGGGCCAGGCCGACCAGCTTGTCGATCTTTTGCTCCATGGTGATCCCCTCGTCGGTGAACTTGCCGCGCTGATAGCAGAAATGACAGTAATCCTGGCTGACGCCGCCGTCGGCGTTGGTGCCGCGGTCGCCGTCTGTCCGCAGCGGCATGCTGCAGCTCTGACAGATGTCCATTTTCCTTCCTCCTTAGAGCGGGGGGCTCAGATTGACGAATTTCAGCGCCGCGCCGTTGAGGCAGTAGCGTTTAAAGGTCGGCGGCGGCCCGTCATTAAAAACATGGCCGAGCTGCGCGCCGCAGCGGGCGCAGCGGACGGCGGTGCGCAACTGGCCGAAAGAATGATCCTCCTCGTACCGGATGTTCAGTTCCGAGACCGGCTCGTAGAAACTGGGCCAGCCGGTGCCCGAGTCGAACTGGGCCGAACTGCGGAAGAGGTCGGTGCCGCAGCGGATGCAGCGGAACAGTCCGTTCTCCTTGACCTGGGCGAGGGAGGAGGTGTAAGGGGGTTCGGTCGCCGCATGGGCCGTGACTTCGAACTGCTGCGCGGTGAGCAGCTTTTTCCATTCGGCCTCGGATTTGACCACGGGGCGGGCCAGGATGACCCGGCCGAGTTTGGCGTCGTAAAGTTTGATCTTATCCATGGCGCCGCCGGTAATGCGGTCTGCCGCGGGGCCGCGGCGGCGGGGCCGGCCGGCTGGACAGCTCGAAGCCAAGCGGCTGGAATTCGGGATGCCGGGAAACCGGCAGCGGCAGGCGCATCAGTTTTTCGATGTTGCGCACCTCGTTCTGCTGGTCGGGGGTGGCGAACGAGATGGCCAGCCCTTCGTGGCCGGCGCGGGCGGTCCGGCCGATCCGGTGGACGTAATTTTCGGCGTCGTCGGGCAGATCGTAGTTGATGACCACCTCGATCCCTTTGACGTCAATGCCGCGGGCGGCGATGTCGGTGGCGACCAGGATCCGGTATTTGCCCGCCTTGAAGCCCTCGAGCGCTTCGCGCCGCTGGGCGAGCGAGCGGTCGGAATGGATCTCCGCCGCCGAATAACCGAGCGAGCGCAGGCCGCGGGCGATCCGTCCCGCGCCCCGTTTGGTCCGGGAAAAGAGGAGAACGGTGCCGCGGTACTGGTCGAGCAGTTTGGTCAGCAGCCGGGCTTTTTCCTCTTTTTTAATGATATAGAGTTCCTGTTTGACGTGCTCGGCCGCCGTGCCGGACGGGGCGATCTCCACGCTGATCGGCAGTTTCATGTTGGCGGCGGCGATCTTGACGATCTTCTCCGGCAGGGTGGCGGAGAAAAGCATTGTTTGCTTTTCCCGGGGCAGATATTTCATGATCCGTTCGATCTGCGGCGCGAAGCCCATGTCCAGCATCCGGTCGGCCTCGTCCAGGACCAGGATCTGCACGTCATCGAGCCGGAGCGTGCTCTGGCCGAGGTGGTCGAGCAGCCGGCCGGGCGTGGCGATGATGACGCGGGGATTTTTGCGCAAGGCCTGCATCTGCAGGTGCTGTGAAGCGCCGCCGATGATCACCGCCGTCCTCATGCCGAACGGGTGGCCGAGCTTGTTGATCGTCTCGTCGACCTGCAGGGCGAGCTCGCGGGTCGGCACCAGCACCAGGCCGCGCCCCGGCAGCGCGGCCAGCCGCTGGATCATCGGCAGGCCAAAGGCGAGCGTCTTGCCGGTGCCGGTCTGGGCCACGCCGATCAGGTCCTTGCCTTCGATGGCGACCGGGATCGCCTTGAACTGGATCGGCGTCGGTATTCTGAACTTCAGCCGCTCGAGGAGGGCGAGCAGATTGGGCGAAAGGCCGAGACCGTAAAAAGTGTTGCCGCCGGTTTGGTTCATGCCGGTATTATAGCAACTATTTGGGGGAATGTCGCAGCTGTGGCTAATGCTATTGGCGGATTAGCGGCCGGCAAGAACGTTATTTAAGCGCCCCGGTGTCTTTTAAGTAGCCCTTATACTCGCGCTCGGCGGCCTTTGGCGCTGGATTTTCTTCGCCTGCTAACTGAAATTTCACGAACGGACTGCCGATAACAAGTCATGAAAACTTCTCCGCCCCCAAAAACCGGCCGGGGCGCCTCGTTGGCACTGACTCCGCCGCTTGGCGTGTCAACTAAACAAACCGGCGAACAGGCCCGTTTTCTTGAAGTGTTAAAAAAATTGACAACTCACGGCGGCCCGGAAAGCGAACGGCGGGCGGTCCTCGGCTTTCATGAATTATTGCGGGACAGGGCGGACTTCCCCAATTATATCAACGAGATCATCGTGCGCACCGTCGGGCTCTATCGGAAAACCGATTATATCCGCGGCAGATTGATCGGCCTGGTGACAGCGGACGAGTTGCTGATGATCGAGCAGAATCTCAACGATTTTATCTCGCTGCACAACCATCCTTTATCACAATTGCCCCCTGATATCAGGAACACCGCGGAAAGCGATATCCCTTTCGCCCGTTTTTATGCCGGACTTTTCGCGCTGGCGCGCGGCAATTATGATTCGGCCGCGGTCCACTTCAGCCGGGCGGCGCTCGGGAGAGAACAGGAGAAAGAGCGGGGTTATAATAACTGCGGAGCCGATCCGAAAGTTTTGGCTCATCTGCTTGAGAAGGCGGAAGAGAGAAAACCAGAAGAAGCGGCCGCCAAGCTGGGCACCTGTTTTATCAAGCTTAAGGCCAATCTTGGCCCAACGAGCGCCGTTCCCGTTGCGAGCGGCAGGGAAAAAACGCTTGTCTTCACGGTCCCGCCAGTTGCCGAGGCAACTCCAACGCCCGCCGCCCCGGAACCTTCCCCTCCTCCGGCCAGGCCAGGCTGGCTCTCCCGGCTGAAAAAGAAACAGTAAAAAACTCTTGACAAGCAAGCGCCCCGGCCTATAATGCGGGGATTATGAAATCGTCTTTCATGACCGGGCTGACTTTCGGCTCGACCTCCGGCGTGATCACGACGCTCGGCCTGATGGTCGGGCTGGAGGCGGGGACCAATTCCAAGCTGGTGGTTGTCGGCGGTATTCTGACGATCGCCATCGCGGACGCGTTCTCGGACGCGCTGGGGATCCATTTTTCCGAGGAAGCGGAAGGCGAACATACTGTCAGGGAAGTGTGGGAATCCACCATTTACACCTTTCTGGCCAAATTTATTTTCGCCGGCACTTTCTTGATACCGCTTTTATTATTTTCATTGCCGGTCGCGGTCATAATCAGCGTGATCTACGGTTTATTGCTGCTGGGCTTGTCCAGCTTTCTGATGGCGAGAGAGCAAAAAGTGTCCGCCCTGACGGTGGTTTCCGAGCATTTATTTGTCGCGGCGGCCGTGATCGTCCTCACGCATTATGTCGGGCATCTGATCCAGAGATATTTCGGCTAGCTGGCCGGCCGCGGGTCAGAAGTGTGACAGCTGGTCAAACAGCCGGTTCAGGTACGCTTGCTCCGCTTCGAAAGCATAGGCGAACAGCGCGCCGGCCAGGGCCAGGACCGCGATTGTCAGGATGAATTTCCAGGTCCGGTTGAAGGCCGGGCTTTGATAAAGCAGCGGCAGGGCGAAGGGGCCGAGGACGACGAAGAGGAGCGCCAGCACGACCGGCGGACGGTGATACCATTTGACGCTGGTCACGGCTTATTGCTTGAGCCCGAGGATGGCCGAGACCGCGATCTTCCGGCCGTCGGTGGAAACAACGGATGCGTTCCCTTTCTGGTCGATCGCGATCTGGCTGATGACCGCTTCCTGCTGCGCCCCGCTCTGGTCCTGATAAATGATCCGCTTGCCGATCAGCTGGGAATTCCGCTCGAGAGCGGTCAGCTTTTGCAGATTACCGGCGTAAGAACTGGTCGCCAGTTGCAATTGCGCCTGCAGCGAACTCTGGTCGCTGCCGCTCAAAAAAGAGGAGAAAGCGTCGGTCGAGTTGCCCGAGCTGCCGCTGCTGTCGGGCGTGGCCATCAGCGCGGTCAGCATGGAGTTGAAATTCTGCTGGGTCTGGAGGATGAAAGTGTCGGGGTCGGCGGCGCTGGCGCCGCTCGCGTTGAGGGCCTTGCTGTCCTGGCCTTTTTGCAGAGCGTTGATCTGCGCCGTCAGCGCTTCAACATTGGAGAGGCCGTCCAAGAGATCAGACATGGCAGTATTTTACCACCGTGCGCCGGCCGGTTCAAACATCAGTAGTTCAATCCGGCAAACTGCCAGTTGACCAGCTTCCAGAACGCTTCGAGATATTTCGCCCGGGCATTGCGGTGGTCGATGTAATAAGCGTGTTCCCAGACATCGCAGGTCAGCAGCGCCTTTTTGCCGGCCTTGAGCGGCGTTTCGGCGTTGCTCGTGTTCTCGATCGTCAGGCGGCCGTCTTTTTCTTTGACCAGCCAGGTCCAGCCGGAGCCGAACAGGGTGGCGGCGGCGGCCGTGAATTTTTCCTTGAACTGGTCAAGCGAGCCAAAACTTTTCTTGAGCGCTTCGGCCAGCGCGCCGCCCGGCTCCCCGCCGCCCTGGGGCGACAGGCAGTTCCAGTAGAACGAGTGGTTCCAGTGCTGGGCGGCGTTGTTGAACAGCCCGCCGCTCGCTTGCTTGACGATCTCCTCCAGCGCGGCGTTCTCGAACTCCGTTCCCGCGATCAGCTTATTCAAGTTGGCGACATATGTTGCGTGGTGCTTCCCGTAGTGGTATTCCAGCGTTTCCGCGGACAGTGACGGGGCCAGGGCGTTCCTGGCGTAGGGCAGTTCGGGCAGTTTGTGTTCCACGGTCAAATTCCTCCTTTTTGTATTTCGCCGGCGAACCGGAGCATTTTATGGGCGGCGACGCCGGTCGGCCCTTCCCCCCGCTTGATCTCCATGACGGCCAGCGGCCTTTGGCCGCAGACCTTTGCCATTTCGGGGAAGAACTGTTTGGCCGGCAGGCCGCCTTTACAGCAAAAAAAAGCCGCCCGTTTTATCTTGTCGTGGTTTTCCGACAGATAGGTCCTGACCGCCGGCGTCGGGTTGCCGGCCCAGACGGGCGAACCGACGACGACCAGATCGTATTCGTCCGGCGCTTTGCCGGTCTTTTTGAGGCGGGTCAGTTTATGTTTCATGGCGTCCCGTCCGGCGCGGAGCCAGCCCCAGAAGCCGCGCCGGTCGGTCAGATCGATCAGTTCTTCACTGTCCGCCTTGAGCAGGTCGGCCAGCGCCGCGGCGATTTTTTTCGTCAGGCCGTCGCGCGAATAATAAACGACCAGGGTTCTCGTTTAATTCAGCCTCCAGATGACGAAATTAAGGACCGAGGCGAAACTGACCCACAGGAGATAAGGCAAGAGCAGCCAGGCGGCCGGTTTGGACACCTGATGGAAGAAAACGATGGTCAGAACGATAAAAGCCCAGAGCGCAACGATCTCGAGATAAGCGTAGAACGGGGAATGGCAGTAAAAGAACAAGACCGACCAGGCGATGTTCAGAACGAGCTGCAGCGCGAAAAAGGCGAGGGCGAGCTTAACGCCGGCGGTGTGCGGGCCGCGGCGCCAGACCAGCCAGGCGGCGATCCCCATCAATATGTAAAGGATGGTCCAGACCGGCGCGAAGACCCAGTTGGGCGGGTTGAAGGCGGGCTTGTTGAGCGCCGCGTACCAGGTGGGGATGGCGCCGCGCGTGAAAAGCGAGCCGATAAAACCCGCGCCAAGACAGACGGCAAGACTGACGGCCAGCTTAGCTAACTCTCCGCTGCTCATACCGTATATGATAACTTGTGCCGGCCGGCAGTTCAACCGGAACTTTTTTCCGTCCCGAATGGTCTAAAAGGGGTATATAATCATTATATGGCAGGACTTGATTTTGAGACCGTTTATCAGGAGCATAAAGGGAATATCTGGTCGCTGGTCTCCCGTTATGTTTTCACCGCGGAAGACCGCGAAGACCTTTTTCAGGAGGTTTTTATCAACGTCCACCGGGCCTTGCCCCGTTTCCGCGGCGAGTCCGCGGTCGGCACCTGGCTTTACCGGATCGCGGTCAATACCGCCGTCAACCAGCTCAAAAAACGCGACCGCCACAGGAAGGTGATCGAGGTCTTGAGCGGGTTAAGATTGATCGAGGCCGAAGAGCCGGCGGCAGGGGCGGGCTTCTCGCTGGAAAGGCCGCTGGCCAGACTTAGTCCGCGGCAGAGAATGGTCGTCACCCTGTCGGACATCGAAGAGAAGAAACTGGAGGAGATCGCGGCGCTCATGGCTTTGCCGCTGGGGACGGTCAAATCGACGCTGCACCGCGCCCGCGAGATCTTGAAGAAGGAGTTGAGCGCTTATGATCGGTTATGACGAATACCTGGGGCGGATCAGGGATGGTAAAGGAACGGCGGACTTTGCTGCGCTGCGCCGGTCGATCGGCGGGAAGATCATTGCCCGGCAGAAAGCCCGGGCGAGAAGGGCGGCGGCCGGGGTCCTGGCGCTTTTTCTGATCAGTGCGGCCGCGTATTTCGCTTGCCCGGCCGTGATGACGGAGGGCGGTCAATTGTACGCCTACGTTTTTGAGCCCGACATTTCTGACGGGCCGGTCCTCGATTATGTTTTTTCCGATTGAGGGAACTATTGGCGGGCGGCGGTTGTCAAAAATCCCTGAGAGCGGATCGTGAAGGAGGAATGGACATGATGGGAAAGATCGGTTGGGGACGGATGATCGTGGTCGCGCTGGTCCTGGCAATGTTTTCATCGCAGGCGTGCGCCGCCTGGGGCCGGGGCGGGAGACCGGGGAAAATTGATCATGAGAGGGCCATGGCGGGCATTGCCAAAAAACTCGATCTGACCCGGGAGCAGGCCGACAAGTTCAAGGCCGGGGAGCAGGCCCAAAAAAAGGTGGTGGTCGCCGGCCGGCGGAAGATCAAAGAACTGGGCGATAAGCTGAAAGACGAGCTGGCCAAGGATTCCCCGGACAGGGACAAAACGCGCGACCTGATCAGGCGGATCGGCGCGCAGATGACCGAGTTGCGGATCGCGCGCACCGATTCGCTGCTCCAATTGAAAGCTTTGCTGACACCGGCGCAAAAAGAAAAGTTCAAGGCGTTGCTGGACAAAAAAGGTGGTAGAATACCTCTGGGGTTGGGAGGCAATCGTCATTAATCCCAGAGCGATACATAAATTAGCATTAATTGCCGCTGCTTCAATCTGGGCCCTGACCGCCGCCGGGGCCGTCACCTGGCCCGAGGCCGTGCGGCTGCTGCGGGCGAACAATAACGAACTGCGCAGCGCGCGGAAGCAGCTCGAGTCCTCCGGCTGGACCTACCGGCGTTCTTACACCGCCTTCCTGCCGCAGCTCTCGGCCAATCTGTCGGCCGGCACGACCAACGTGGCGACGCTGGCCGCGAGTTCGAGCTATGCCTACGGGCTGACAGGCACGCTGAGCCTCTTTAATGCTTCAGATATTTTCAGCCTCCGTTCGGCCTACGCCGATTACCAGCTTAACCAGGCTAATTACGATCTGAACGAGGCGAATGTCCTGGCTGAAGGACGGTCGGCTTTCATCGCTCTGCTGATCGCCGGGGCGAGGGTCGACCTGCAGCGGAAGATCGTCGCCCGGCGGGCGGAGAACAGCCGGCTGATCGAACTGCGTTACGAAGGCGGCAACGAGGACCGGGGGAATCTTTTGAGCACCAAGGCCGACGAGGCCGGGGCCCGGTACAATCTTTCGGCGGCGGAGCGCGACCGCCGGCTGGCCGAACTGAACCTCTCCCAGTTGCTGGGCGCGGCTGTCGCCTCGGTCGAAGGGGCGCTGGCTTTCGCTGCCGCGTCCGCGCCCGATTATGAAACGCTGCTGGCCGCCGCGCCGGCTTACCGCGCGGCGAAATACCAGTTAGAGGCGGCGGAGGTCCAGCAGCAGTCGACTTTGAGCGAATTTTTGCCGTCGGTCAGTTTGAGCGGCAGCTACCGCCGGAGCGGGAGCGGCTGGCCGCCCGCGACCGACACTAATTCCTTGAGCGTCGGCCTTTCGTTCTCCTTCTTCCCGGGCGGCGCCAATTTTGTCGATCAAGTCATTAATAACGTCAGGCTCGACAAAGCGAAAGAAGATTTCGCCAAGAGCGTCAAAGACGCGAGGTATGGCATTGTCAGCGCTTACGAGAGCCTGGCCGACGCGCTGGAGGCGCTGGAGGCGGGCAAAACTCAGCTGGCCGCCGCGACCGAACGCGCCAACATCGCGCAGGAAAAATATATCAACGGCCTGATGGCCTACAACGACTGGTACGTGATCACCAATAACCATATTGCCGCGCAGAGCAACCTGCTCAATCTGCAGCGCAACGTCCTGACGGCCGACGCCGCCTGGCGAAAATCATACGGAGGTTACGTAAAATGAAAATAACAAATAACAAATCACAAATCACAAACAATATCAAAATACTAAATGTTTTAATGTTTAGATTGGGGATTTTGGGATTGTTTGTTGTTTGTTTTTTGATGCTTGTTGTTTTGTCGGGTTGCGCCGGGCAGCAGAAGGAGAAAAAATTTGAGGTGGTGAAGGTCGCGCGCGGCGAACTGGCCGCCTTCATCCCTTCGACCGGCGTCGTCACTCCGCGCAACCGCCTGGAGATCAAGCCCCCGTTTGCCGGCCGGATCGAGCGGGTTCTGGTCAAGGAGGGAGCGAACGTCAGGAAGGGGCAGGTGCTGGCCTGGATCAGCTCCAGCGACCGCGCCGCGCTGCTCGACGCGGCCCGCGCCAAAGGGGCGGCGGAGATCGAATATTGGGAGGATGTTTATAAACCGGCGCCGGTCATCGCGCCGATCAACGGTTTTATCGTCCTGAGCAATTTTGAGCCGGGGCAGAGCTTTACCGCGGCCGACCCGATCATGGTCATGGCCGACAAGCTGATCGTCAAGGCGCAGGTCGACGAGACCGACATCGGCAAGATCAAGGCCGGGCAGGGGGCGATGATCGTCCTTGATGCTTATCCCGATCAGAAGACCGAGGCGGCGGTCGAGAGCATTGAGTACGAATCGCAGGTCATCAACAACGTCACCATCTACCAGGTCTATGTCCTGCCGGACGCTGTGCCGGCTTACTTCCGCTCCGGCATGAGCGCCACGGTCAACTTTGCGCAGCGGAGCGAACGCAGCGTCCTGCTCCTGCCGCTCAAGGCGGTCAGGAAACAGAACGGCCAGTCTTATGTTTTTGTCAGGGACAAGGACGATCAATTGCAGCCGAAGCGGGTCACGACCGGGCAGGATAACGGCAGCGACGTTGGGATACTGTCCGGCCTGTCCGAGGGCGACGAAGTGACCGTTCCTGACGCCGCAACGGCGACCGCTTTGCTCGCCCGCCCGCGGCGCGGCGGACTGTTCAATCCCTTCGGCGGTCGCCGGAGCAGGTAACGATGCCGCTGATCGAGCTGAAGGATATTGCCAAAACCTATATCATCGGCGACGGCCTGCCGGTCCACGCGCTCAACAAGGTTTCACTGACGATCGAGCCGGGTGAGTTCCTGGCGATCATGGGGCCGTCCGGCTCCGGCAAATCGACCCTGCTCGCCATCCTCGGCCTGCTGGACAAGGCCGACAGCGGCGAATATAAGTTGCTGGACAAGGAGATCAGCCGCCTGACCGACAACGAATACGCCCGCCTGCGCAACCATTTCTTCGGTTTCGTCTTTCAGATGTTCAATCTCCTGCCGCGCCTGAACGTGACCGAGAATGCCGCGCTCCCTTTCATTTATTCGGCTGAAGCGGGCACGGCTGACCGCGCCCGGGTGGTTTCGACCCTGCGGCAGATCGGGTTGGGGGACAGGCTCAATCACCGCCCCAACCAGCTGTCCGGCGGGCAGCAGCAGCGCGTGGCGGTCGCCCGGGCGCTGGCCAATAAACCGCTGGTTATCCTGGCTGACGAACCGACCGGCAACCTCGATTCGAGATCGGCCGGAGAGATCATCGGGATATTGAAAGAGCTGAACCGGCAGGGCAACACCATTATCATGGTAACTCACGAGCCGGACCTGGCCCAGGCCGCCACCCGTCAGCTCTTGCTCTCTGACGGCAGGATTGTTTCCGATACCAGGAAAGAGACCCGGCCGGTCGTGGAGCTCCCGGCGGCCAGATTGCAACAGGCGCAACACCGCAGATCGCTGACGCTCTCCGGAGTGGGTAATTATATTTTTGAGGCGGGAGTGACGCTCCTGTCAAACAAATTGCGCTCTTTCCTCTCGATCCTCGGCGTGCTGATCGGCGTGGCGGCGGTCATCGCCATGCTGGCGATCGGCACGGGAGCGAAGAGATCGGTGGAAAAGACCATGTCCTCTATGGGGTCGAATTTATTGATGGTTTCGGCTTCGTTCCGCCAGCAGGGGGTCTCGTTGGGGGCGTCTGCCTCGCCGACCCGCTTCACGTTCGAGGACCTGGCCGCCCTTAAGCGGCTGGAGGGCGTGAGCCGGGTCGCGCCGAACGTTTCCGGCCGGGCGCAGGTCGTGGCGCAGAACAGGAATTGGAACACTTCGATCGTCGGCACTTCCACCGATTACCAGTTTGTCCGCAATTCCGTGCCGGTCACCGGCAGGTTTTTCACCGAGGAGGAGAACAACGCCCGGGCCAAAGTCGCCGTGCTGGGCAAGACCGTGGTCGACGAGCTGTTCGGCGGGGCCAGTCCGCTCGGCCAGTCGGTCCGGATCAACCGGATCAGTTTTACCGTTGTCGGGGTCCTGCCGGAAAAAGGGTCGAGCGGCCCGCAAAATAACGATGATCAGATCATCGTGCCGGTCAAGACCGCCATGTACCGCTTGCTGGGCGAGGATTACATCCGCCGGTTTGACGTTCAGGTGGCCGATGCCGCCGCCCTCCCGGCGGTCCAGGCCGCGATCGTTCCCGTCATCGGCAAACTGCACCGCATGACCGACAGCCAGATGGAAAATATCAGCGTCCGCAATATGGCGGAAATACAGGCGGCCATAACCGAAATGGCCAGCACGTTCACCATCCTCCTCGGCTCGATCGCGGCGGTCTCGCTCCTGGTCGGCGGCATCGGCATCATGAACATCATGCTGGTGATGGTGATCGAGCGGACGCGCGAGATCGGCCTGCGCAAGGCGCTCGGGGCGGAGAATTTCGACATTATGCTGCAGTTCCTGATCGAGGCGACGCTGATCTGCGTCCTGGGCGGCTTGCTGGGGATCGCGCTGGGCTCGCTTATTTCCGTCGCGATCTCGGTCTTTGCCGGCTGGAATGTGCTGATCTCCACCGGTTCGATCGTTCTGGCGCTGACTTTTTCGATCCTGACGGGGATCATCTTCGGCCTCTGGCCGGCCCTGCGCGCGGCCCGGCTCCTGCCGATCATCGCCTTGAGATACGAGTGAGTTCAGGCCAGCGTGCTAAAAGTTGAGGCGTCCCAGTTCTTGGGGTCGAGTTTGGGATAGGCCGGGCATTCTCCGGCGATGATCTCATCGATCATTTCGGCCAGCCGGTCCAGCTGGCCCCGGCCGGCGCTTTCCGATAATTGCGGTTTGCCGGTCTTGATATCGATGACGGTGACGCCGATGTCGCTGATGATCTTGATGTCTTCCTGATAGACCTTGCCGTTCTCCACCCGCCAGGCGTAGAGATCGGGATTGTAGCGGTCCTGCAGGCCGACGATAAAGAGATACTTCTGGTGATGGGCGAGGTCCTGTTCGGAAGGATAGGGGATGCCGCGCGGATGGCTGTGGTAGACGCCCAGGTACTCTAATTTGTGTTTGACGAGAAAACGGTAAGCGGTGTCGATGTCGTCGTCGGACAGGGCGAACGTTCCGGTCCGGTCATAGAGATGTTTATTGGGGATTGGCAGGACGCCGAGGATGGTATTGTCCCGCCCGCCCAGAAAGCCGCCCGATTCCTGCGGGTAGCAGGCCTGCGCCTGCTGCATGATTATATTGTATTGCCGCTCGGTGATGATGAACATTGAATTAAAGTATAACATACCCTATAATGACAAATGACCGATTAAAAATGACAAATGAATGTATCTGCTTTCGGCGGACATTATCAAAATAGCGTGCCGAAGGCACACAACCATTTGACATTTGTCATTGGAAATTTGACATTATAAGAAAGGGGTAAATCATGTCCGAATCAACGATCGTCCTGCCCGCGTTAGGCCTGCTCGAAAATAATCTCCTCTGGTTCGTCTTCGCTTCCGCGCTCGTGGCGCTCCTTTATGGCGCGTTCCTGGCCTGGAAGGTGTTGAAAGAGCCCGAAGGGTCGAAAGAGATGATCGCGGTCTCGCAGGCGATCAGGGAAGGCTCCGACGCCTATCTGGCGCGCCAGTTCAAGGTCATGGGCGTTTTCCTCGTGGTCCTGGCCGTGGCCCTTTATTTAATGTACATCAGGGTTTACCCGGTCAGTTCCGGTTTGCCGCTCGGGATCGCGGTCGCTTTTCTGCTCGGTTCGCTCGCTTCGGCCGGGGCCGGTTTCGTCGGGATGAGCCTGGCGGTGCGCGCCAACACCCGCGTGGCTCACGCCGCGCTGACCAGCTACAAGAAGGCGCTGGAGATCGCCTTCCAGGCCGGCACGGTCTCGGGCATGTTCACCGTCGGTTTCGGCCTGCTGGGCGCCACGATCATCTTCATGATCTTCAAGCAGGACGCGATGAAGGTCCTGATCGGCTTCGGCTTCGGCGGCTCGCTGGTCGCTCTCTTCATGAGGATCGGCGGCGGCATCTTCACCAAAGCGGCTGACGTCGGGGCTGACCTCGTCGGCAAGGTCGAGAAGAACATTCCCGAGGACGACCCGCGCAACGCGGCGGTCATCGCCGACAACGTCGGCGACAACGTCGGTGACTGCGCCGGGATGGCGGCCGACGTCTTCGAGAGTTACGAGGTCACGCTGGTGGCGGCGATCATCCTCGGCGCCGGCGTGCTGCTGGACAACGGGTTCGTCACTCTTTACGGGGGCATGGCCGCCGCTTCGGCCATGGCGCTCAAGCTCATCATCTACCCGCTGCTGGTCCGCGCCGTCGGCGTTTTCGCTTCGATCATCGGCACCTGGTCGGTCAGGGGGCGGGACGGCGACGAGATCGGCGACCCGATGAAGCCGATCAACGTCGGCTTTTACGTTTCGGCCGTGACCGCCACCATCGGTTTCGGCTTGGTCAACTTCTTTTATCTCAAGGACCCGGCCACCGGCAACCCCGACTGGCGCTTCTTCTTTGCCACGCTGACCGGCATTATCCTGGCGATCGTCATCGAGTGGATCACCAACTACTTCACCCACACCGAGAACCGGCCGGTCAAGGACACCGCCTATTCGACCAAGACCGGTCCGGCCACCGTTCTGCTGACCGGCTTCGCCCTGGCCAAGGAATCGTCGGTCTGGGCGATCGTGGCCATCGCCGGCACGATCTTCGCTTCGGTCGCCATCTTCGGCGGCAACGTCGGCCTCTCGGCTTACGGCGTGGCGCTGGCCGGCCTCGGCCTGCTGACCACCACCGGCTTCATCCTGGCGGAAGACACTTACGGCCCGATCTCCGACAACGCCAACGGCATTTTCGAAATGTCGGGGGCGAACCAGGGGGCGGGGAAGAAAGCCCAGGAGATCGTCACCCGCCTCGACGCGGTCGGCAACACGACGAAGGCCTTGACCAAGGGTTTTGCCATCGCCACCGCCGTGATCGCGGCGATCGCGCTCTTCCGTTCGTTCATTGCCGAAGGGGGGCTGCTGGCCACCGGCATCCAGGTCGATCTGCCCGACGTTTTCGTCGGCCTGCTGATCGGCGGCGCCGTGCCGTTCCTCTTTTCGTCGCTCCTGATCAACGCGGTCGGGCGGACGGCGTTCTTCGTCGTGGAAGAGGTCAGGCGCCAGTTCCGCGAGATCCCGGGGCTCATGGAGGGGAAGAACAAGCCCGAGTACAACAAATGCGTTGACATCGTCACCGCCGCCGCGCAGAAAGAGCTGATCGGCCCGGCGCTGATCAGCATCTTTGTCCCGATCGCCGTCGGTTTCGGCCTCGGCGCCGCGGCGCTCGGCGGCTATCTGGCCGGCTCGATCCTGGTCGGCCAGCTGCTGGCCGTCCTGCTGGCCAATGCGGGCGCCATCTGGGACAACGCCAAGAAGGTCGTGGAGCTGGGGGCCTACGGCGGCAAAGGGAGCGAGGCGCACAAGGCGGCCGTGATCGGCGATACCGTCGGCGATCCGTTCAAGGACACCGCCGGCCCCGCGCTCAACCCGATGATCAAGGTGATGAACCTGGTCTCGCTCCTGGTCCTGCCGCTCCTGCTGATGAATTTCCCGCTTTCGGTGAGAAGCGTGATCGTCGGCGTCTCCGTCGCCCTGGTTATTTTAGCGCTCTGGCTGTCGAAAAAGGAAAGGATCACGACCGGCGGGCGATAACTTCCGTGAACCTGGCAAACGTTCTCTGGGAACTGATGATCATTTTGGCCGCGGCCAGGCTGGGCGCGGCGTTGGCCCGGCGGCTCAAACAGCCGGTGGTGCTGGGCGAGCTGACGGCCGGCGTCGTGACCGGCGCTTCGCTGCTCGGCTGGGTCAGGCCGAACGAGACCATCAACCTGCTGGCGCAATTCGGCGCCATTATCCTTTTATTCGAGGCCGGCCTGGCCACCGATTATCCCGCTTTCATGAAGGTCAAGCTGCAGGCCCTGCTGGTCGCTCTGGCCGGGGTCGTTTGCCCGTTTGTCCTCGGTTATTTTCTTTCCCTCGGCTTCGGTTTGAATGATCTGCAGGCGGTCTTTATCGGCGCGACGCTGACCGCCACCAGCATCGGCATCACCGTCCGGGTCTTCCGCGACCTGGGCCGGCTGAAGGACAAAGAGGCGCGGATCGTCATCGGCGCGGCGGTGGTTGACGACATCATCGGCCTGATCATCCTGGCGGCGGTGGTCGGCCTGGCGACCGCGGGGGCGTTTTCCCTGTCCGATATCTTCCGGCTGACGGCCACGGTGACCGCCTGGCTGGGCGGTTCGCTCCTCCTGGGCAACCTCTACGCCGGGCCGCTCCTGAAATTCGTGCATCAGCTTAACGTCCGCGGCTTGCTGTTCGGTTTCGCCGGCGCCTTTTGCCTGTCGATGGCCTGGCTGGCGGCGCTGATCGGCCTGGCGCCGATCGTCGGCGCCTTTGCCGCCGGCCTGGTCCTCTCCCGGACCGAACACCAGGGATACGTCACCCGGCGGCTCGGGCCGCTGGCCGCCATTTTTGTCCCCGTTTTTTTCGTGATGATGGGAGCGGCGGTCGACGCCGCGGTCTTTAACCCGCTGGTCCCGGCCAATTGGCCGGTCCTGCTTTTGGCGTTTTGCCTGCTGGCGGCGGCGCTCGCCGGCAAGATCGCCAGCGGGTTTGTCGTCAGCCCCGGGCTGAACCGGCTGGCGATCGGGGTGGGGATGGTGCCGCGGGGCGAGGTCGGGCTGATCTTTGCGGCCTGCGGCCTGGCGCATTGCCTCTTTGACGCGCCGCTCTACGCCGCCCTGCTGGCCGTGATCTTCCTGACGACGCTGATCACGCCGCCGTTGCTCGGGCGGCTGCTGGAAAAATGAACTAAGAAGCTTTTGGCCGGCCGGCCTGCAGTTGCTTGGCCCACTCGGCGACCTCGTTGATCATGGTGTTGGCGAACGGCGTCAGCGGCTCGAACAGCGCGTTGACCTGGTCGTTCTTTGCCGCTTCGCGGAAGATCTGCGGGGGGATCAGCAAGCCCGCTGCCAGCGGCACCAGGCGGAGCTCGATGGCGACCGCCTGGAGCTGCTGGACCGAACGCGCCCCCAGCACGCCGCCGTAGCTGACGAACGCCACCGGTTTTCCGTTCCATTCATCGAAGACGTAATCGAGCGCGTTCTTGAGCACCGCCGGGTAGCCGTGGTTGTATTCGGGCGTGACGATGATGTAGCCGTCCCCCTCGCCGACCTTTTTGGCCCATTTCCTGGCCAGCTCGTTCGTGTAATTCCCCTTGATCATCATGGCCGGCACCGGTTCGTCGTAGAAGGGGAGAGGGTAATCGCGCAGATCGAGCAGTTCGGTCTCGAAATCGCGGCGCTGGCGGGCGAGCGCGAACAGCCAGCGGGCCGGTTTTTCGCTGAAGCGGTTCTGCCTGGTGCTGCCGATAATGATCTGGATTTTCATGATCTTGTTCCTCCTCTTTAGTGTTTGTTGCGAGGTATCATACATCAAACAGCCGGGAAAGGCCATTGCGGGGCGGCTTTTTCGCCTTCGATTTCTGTGCTATTATTTAAATGCGTGTGCGCCAGTAGCTCAATGGATAGAGTACTTCCCTGCGAAGGAAGGGGTTGCAGGTTCAATTCCTGTCTGGCGCATTTTGCGGAGGGGTGTCCGAGTGGTTGAAGGAGCACGCCTGGAAAGTGTGTGTACGGGAAACCGTACCGAGAGTTCGAATCTCTCCCCCTCCGATCCGCCGCAGGCGGATCCCTTAATTCTTCTTCTTCGCCTTAATTCTAAGGAGAGGGTGAAGGCGAAGAATGAGTTTGTGATGGAGGAGTGGCCGAGTGGTTGAAGGCGGACGCCTCGAAAGCGTCTTTACCAGCAATGGTAACGGGGGTTCGAATCCTCCCTCCTCCGATCAAGTCTTGAGTTTTCAAAGGATCAGGTCATGAAAAGCCCGAACGGCTGGAGCGCCGTCATTTCTGAAGACTTCACTTTTGAGCGGGTGAGGGAGCGCGCGCGGGAGATCGCCAAAGAGCTGCCGCCTCAGTCGGCCGTCGCCGTCGGCTACGACGCCCGTTTCCTGGCCGACCGGTTCGCCCAGGAGATCGTTAAGCTCCTGTCAGCGGCCGGTTGCGCTTGCCTGCTGGCCGAACGCGACCTGCCGGCCCCGGTCCTGGCCTGGAGCGTTAAAGACCGGGGGCTGGCCGGCGGGGTGATGGTCACGGGCGGCGGTGAGGCGGCCGACCGCTGCGGCTTGAAATTTTTTCCCGGCCGGCAGAAGGGGCGGCAGGCGCCCGGCCTTGAGCGTTTCAACCCCCGCGACCGCTATCTCAAAACGCTGGAAGTCGCCCTCGATTACGACGCGATCAGCAAAGCCAGGCCCAAGCTCGTGATCGATCCGCTCTACGGCTCGGCCCGCGGCTACCTCGACCGGCTGCTGCAGCGCCTCGGCTGCGCGGTCGAAGAGATCCACGCCGAGCGCGACGTTCTCTTCGGCGGGCTGGCGCCGGCGCCCCGCGAGGAAAATCTGGCTGACTTGAGGAACAAGATCAAAGAAAGCCGCGCCGACCTTGGGCTGGCCTTTGACGGGGCGGGGGAAGATTTCGCCGTGCTCGACCGCAAAGGTAATTACTACCCGTCGGGCCATTTTACGGCGCTCGGCGCGGCCGACGCGCTCTGGGCCGGCGCCCGGGTGGTCGAGGCGGCGGCGCGGCGGGGGCTTCCGGCCGCCTTCTGACTCTGTTATAATGATAAAAACGGGGTGCCGCCATGGTAAATAAACTAAAGAACGAGCCGGGGACCAAGATCGTGATGGACGAGGTCGAAATGAACCGCGTCCTGCGCCGGATGGCGCACCAGATCATCGAGACCAATAAAGGGAGCGATCAGCTGGTCATCATCGGCGTGATGCAGCGCGGCGTGCCGCTGGCCAAGCGCCTGGCCCAGATCATCGAGCAGGAAGAGGGGCGGGCGGTGCCGCTGGGCGCGCTCGATGTTTCCCTCTACCGCGACGATCTGACGCAGAAGGGCGAGTACGTCGAGGTTCGCCGGTCGGACATCCCTTTTTCGGTTGACGAAAAAGTGGTCGTGCTGGTCGACGACGTGATCTATGCCGGCCGCACCGCCCGGGCGGCGCTCGACGGCCTCAAGGACTACGGCCGCGCGGCCAAAGTGGAGCTGGCGGCGCTGATCGATAGAGGCCATCGCGAACTCCCCATCCATCCCGATTTCACCGGCAAAACGATCCCCACCGCCAAGAAGGAAGAAGTGAAGGTTGAGGTCATGGAGATTGACGGGATCGACCGGGTCGTGATCATGTAGTTTAAGGCGCCAGTGTCCCGGCCGGCAGGATCATCGTGTATGATCCCTCCGCTTGCTTGATCAGAATTACGCCTTTGGCCGGCACGGCATTTTTTAACCACACTTTGTATACCGGGTATATGGGTGATCTAAAGTGGCCCTTGTCCATCAATTCCGGCGTCAGGATATTGAACTTAACATATTTGTAGGGCGTTTTTTTCCTGAAGAACTTACCGTAACTCGGGCCGTTCTTCTGCGCGCGGCCGGTCAGGTCGTTATGCTCGCCGCCGCTGTAAATGGCCACTCTTTTTTTCCCTGGCTTAACCTGGTCAAGCAAGGCCAGTGTGACATCGACCGTCCGTTCGGAAATTAATTTTTGCAGACTGGAATCGGGTTCCCCGCCGGGGGAAACGACCGAATATTTATAAATATCGATTTTTTCCGGGTCATCCAGCGAAGGGCCGCCGCCGTAAATATGGAAAGGGAGATTTTTTGGCAGCTCTTTGGCTTTCCCAAGTAATTTAACAAGACCGTCGTTGTTTACGCCTACGGCTTCAGCTGTTTTGGGAGGGAAAAAGTAATATTTTTCCAGCTGTGGCATTTCTAATTTGGACGCCAGATAGTCGGTTGCCGGATGGTCCTTCGTCAGATCGCTGATCAGGCCTTCCACGACCAGGTCAAAACATTTATTTTGCTGCAGAACAGGCAACAGCTGCTCGGTAAAAAGCATCAGCGTGGTCGGCTTCGTGCTTTTGGCTTCATTTGGATGGGTTTCGCCGAAAGCGATGATGTCGGGGTCCTCTTCCTGAATGACGGCTTGCAAAGCCTCGACCGCCGAATCAAACTGGCAACGGACTTCGGTGGTTTTCTTCCTGACAGTCGGAACGGCCGGGTAAGAAACTGTCTGGCAATTCGGTAAAATTGACAATCCGTTGGGCATCTGGTCCCTCCGGATTTATATCAGTGAGATATCGGCAAAATTTCAGCCAAAAATAAAAAAGGCGCCGGTTAACCGGTGCCTTTAAATTATCTAAATAAGAGAGCTTAAAGCAGTGGTTGTTTTCCGAGCAGTCTGTCGACCGCTTTGCCGATTTCATCGGCCATAAAATCAATCGTGCTTTTTTGGGCAAAAGGATTTCCGGCTTCCGGAGCGGCGGTTTGCACGCGCGAACCGAGCTTCTTCTGGCTGTTAATGGTGTAGCCGGTCAGCTTGCCCAGCGCGATCGGTTTTGCTCCCGGGCCTTTGGCCTCTTGGACCAGGGGGCTGATCTGTTCCATCAACTGGTGAAAGGTTTTGCCCTGCAAAGTGATGGCGCTTTTGGTGTGAACGACTTTCGGGGGAGCGTCTTTAGCGTGAGTGGTGTGAACGCCCCTTTTGAGGATGTTCCTAAGCGCTTGTCTGATCAGGGGGAGCGGCGCGTTGGGATTGATCAGGATTTCGCCGCCCTGGAAGGCGAGCGGGGCATCTGGCACGGAATAATAAGGGCCTTGACGTGGGCCGATACCCGAAGCTCCGCCTGGTGCGATCATAATTTGTGCCTCCTTCTCTACAATATATATATCGAGATAAGAGCCGGCTGACTTGCAACGGTCAAGCCATTCTACAATCGGGCTATTTTGAAGTCAAGAAAAGCACTTGTAGTATAATAATCCTATGACCGATGTTTTGGCAGGCTTGAACCCCGAACAGCGCAAGGCTGTCACCCACCGTTCCGGGCCGCTTTTGATCATCGCCGGCGCCGGGACCGGCAAGACGACCGTTATCACCCGCCGGATCGCCTGGCTGATAGCGGAAAAACTTGCCAAACCGGGAGAAATACTGGCCCTCACTTTTACCGATAAAGCGGCCGATGAAATGGAAGCCAGGGTCGACCTGCTGGTCCCTTACGGCTACGTTGACGTTTCGCTCTCGACTTTCCACGCCTTCGGCGACCGGGTGATCAGGGAGCACGCCCTCGACCTGGGGCTGCGGCCCGACTACCGCGTCCTGACCAGGCCGGAGCAGATCATTTTCTTCCGCGAGCATATTTTTGAGTTCCCCCTCAAATACTATAAGTCGCTGGGCGACCCGACCCGGCATATCGAGGCCCTTATTAATGTAATTTCGCGGGCCAAAGACGAGGACATCGGGCCGGATGAGTTTTTTAAGGGAGTGGCAAGGATCAAAGGGATGAGCAGGGATGAGCGGGGAAGGCAACTGGAGATCGCCAAGGTCTACAAGAAATATCAAGAGCTGAAACTGGAGAAAGGGTTTGTCGACTTTGGCGACCAGGTCAGCCTGGCGCTGCGGCTTTTCCGCGAAAATCCGCCGGTCCTCAAAGAATTCCAGCGGCGCTATAAATATATCCTGGTCGATGAGTTTCAGGACACGAACCTGGCGCAGTTCGAACTGCTTAAACTGCTGGCCGGCAGGACGGGGGATATCACGGTCGTGGGCGATGATGACCAATCAATTTATAAGTTCCGCGGGGCCGCGATCTCCAATATCCTGAATTTCAATAAGCTCTACCCCGGGGCCAAAAAAGTTGTCCTGACAAAAAACTACCGCTCGACCCAGCTGATCCTCGACACTGCCCGCCGCCTGATCAGGCATAACGATCCTGACCGGCTGGAGGTCAGGGCGAAGATCGACAAGAAATTGATCGCCGCCGCCGGCCCGGGCGCCAAAAAAGTCGAACACAGGCATTTCGACAAGGTCGCCGCCGAGGCCGACTGGGTCGCCCGGACGATCAAAGAGAGCAAGCGCCCCCTGCGGGAGATCGCCATCCTGGTCCGCTCCAACGCCGACGCCGAGCCGTTCCGCCAGTCGCTCAACCTGCTGCAGGTCCCGCACCAGTTCTCCGGCGGGGGCGGGCTCTACGTTTTTCCCGAAGTGAAACTGGCGGTCGCTTTCCTCCGGGTGATCGGCGACCCGGCCGATTCGGTCTCGCTTTACGCGCTCGCCCTGTCGGATATTTATAAGCTTGATCCGCTCGAATTGCAGAAGATCAGCACTTTCGCCGCCCGGCGCAACCTGACGCTCCACCACGTTTTCACCCACCTGGCCGGGTTCGAGCTCTTGAGCGACATCAAAAAAGAGAGCCGGTCGGTGATCGCCGGGATCATGGCCGATATCCAGTATTATCTTAAGTTCGCCAGGAAAAAGAGCAGCGGCGAGGTCCTTTACGAATTCCTGAAACGCTCCGGCTATTTGGCGGAACTGGCGGGAGAACAGAACGAGAAGAATGAACAGCGGCTGAAGAACCTGGCCAGATTGTTCGAGCAGGTCAGGGAATTCAGGGGGCTGGCGGAGGTCGACCGGGTGGCGGAATTCGTCAAATATTTAAATTTATTAAAGGAGTCCGGCGAAGACCCGGAAGCCGCCCGGCCCGATCTCGACGCTGACGCGGTCAACGTTTTGACCGTCCACAAAGCCAAGGGGCTGGAGTTCAGCCTGGTTTTCCTGGTCGGCCTCGTGGCGGACAGGTTCCCCGTCCGGGCGAGAAAACAGGCGATCGAACTGCCGGCGGCGCTGATCAGGGAAGAGCTGCCGGCGGGCGACTTCCAGCTCCAGGAAGAGCGCCGGCTCTTTTACGTCGGCCTGACCCGGGCCAAAGAGGAGCTTTACCTCACCTCGTCGGTCGATTGCGGCGGGAAGCGCGACCGCAAAGTTTCCCAGTTCGTTTTAGAGGCGCTCGACGTTCCCAAAGCCGATATTTCACTGATCAAACGGCCGGCGCTCGCCCAGATCGAGCTGTTCGCCCCGGCCGGGCCGCTCGTCCCGCAGGAGCGGAAAAAGGGCCCCGCAGAGATCATCGCCTTGTCGCCTTACCGGATCGACGATTATCTGACCTGTCCGCTCAAATATAAGTACGTTCACATCCTTCACGTGCCGCTCCTGCCGAACCATCAGATCGTTTACGGTTCCGCGCTGCACAAAGCGGTCCAGGCCTACTTTACCGCCAGGAAAGACAAGAAGAAATTCACGGTGAAACAGCTCCTCGATGTCTTTGCCGATAATTGGTCGTCGGAAGGCTTCATCTCCCGCCAGCACGAGGAACAGCGCTTCCAATCCGGCCGGGCGGCGCTGCGGCGCTTTTTTGAGGCAGATAAGAAGCGCGGGCGCGAGCCGCTGCTGGTCGAGGAAGAATTCACCATCCTGGAAGACAAGACCCAGATCAAGGGCCGGATCGACCTCGTGGAAAAGTCAAAAGTCAAAAGTCAAAAATCAAAAATATATATTGTTGATTTTAAGTCGTCGGAGGTCACGGAGCAGGAAAAGGCGGATAAACGGGCTAAAGAAAGCTTGCAGCTTGATATTTACGCGCTCGCCTGGCAGCGGAGGCACGGGCGGCTGCCCGACGCCGTGGAGCTGTATTTCATCGATACCGGCCTGGTCGGTTCGGCCCGGCCGGCGGAAAAAGCACTGGCCAAAGCGTGGCGCGAGATCAAAAAGGTGGCGGCGGGGATCAGGGCGGGGGATTACCGCGCCACGCCGGGCGCCCGCGCCTGCGGTTACTGCCCTTACAACGAAATTTGCCCGAGTTCGGCGGTCTAAGACCCTCACCCGCTGGCACTGAACCGGCCTCCCTCTCCCAGAGGGAGAGGGGATAATCAATTAATTAATGGGCAGGAGCGGGGTCTCTTCTTTTTCGGTCAGCGAGTCGAGCTTGTCGTTGAATTTCAGCATCCGCTTTTCAGCGTCGTCATATTTGGTGACCGAATCTTTCAGGTGTTTGCCCATCAGCGTAAAATCGTTCATGACCCTTTCAAAATCGCCTTCCAGCCGGGCCAGGTTCTTTAAGATCTCCAGGGCCTGCTGTTCGACCCGCAGGCCGCGCAGGCCGAATAAGATCGTCTGCAAATAGCCGTAGAAAGAATTGGGCGAGACCGGAATGACCTTGTTGTCGATCGCGTACTTGAAAACGCTCTTTTCATCGCCCAGGTCCTCGTCCTTGATGATGATCTCATAATAGACGTTCTCGGCCATGACGTACATCAGGGCGAAATCGAACGTCCCTTCATCGGGCAGGATGTATTTGCGTTTGATGTCATCAATATGTTTTTTGACGTCGCGCACGAACTGCTTTTTGCCGGCCAATCTCGCGGCATCGTCTTTGGCCTCAACGACCCGTTTAAAATTTTCCAGCGGGAATTTGGAGTCGACCGGCACCATCCCGCCCTTGAGCTTGATCACTGCGTCGACTTTTTCCCCGCTCTTGAACCGGTACTGCTCCTCGTAATGGTTGGGCGGCAGGACTTGTTTCAACAGGTCGCCCAGGAACAACTCGCCCATGCCGCCCCGCAGTTTAGGGGCGCGCAGGATATCCTGGAGCGAGGAGATGTCCTTGGCCGTTTCCTGGACCTGTTTGGTCGTTTCGTGGACTTCGCCGAGTTTCCTGTGCACGTCGCCGATGACTTTGGCCGCGTTGTCGAGCCGCGTGTTGACGCTTTTGTTGACGTCCTGCAGCGTATTGGTGAAATCGGCGTTTACTTTTTGCAGGATGGTCTGGTTGTCCGAATAGAGCCGGGTGATCGAGCCGCGGATCTCCTCCATCTGCTTCTGCAGGAGTTCGGTCGCTTTGTCGCTGGCGGGCGGCTGGCTCAAGCTGCCCAGCCTGATCAGCGCAAAGATGATCGCGGCCAGCGAGGCGGCCGAAATGATGATGGCTAAGATTTCCATGGGAAAATTATAGCAGATTGCGATCCTTCGTTCCATCTTCGTGAACTTTGTGTCTTGGCGCCTTTGTGGTAAAATCCGAAAGGGAATTAACCACTAAGACACTAAGGCGCGAAGGGCGCGAAGCGGGAGGGAATTATGGAAGACATAACCTTCGATGAATTCAAAAAGCTGGACCTGCGGATCGGCGAGATCAGGGCGGCCGAGGAGATCCCCGGCGCCGATAAGCTTTATGAACTGACGGTCGACCTGGGCGGGGAGACCCGCGAGCTGGTGGCCGGCCTCAAGTTGTTTTATGAAAAAGATGCGCTGATCGGCAAGAAAATAGTGGTCCTGACCAATTTGGAGCCGCGGGTTATCCGCGGGCTCGTTTCGCACGGAATGCTCCTGGCCGCCTCCAACGAAGATAAAAGCAGCGTCGTCGTCCTGACGGTGGAAAAAGAGATCCCGAACGGGGCAAAAGTTTCTTGATTTAGCGTTATTTTCCTGATTGACTTCTGAAGGGCGACGGCCTATAATTTTGGCACAATGACCGACCGCATTTTTGAGATTGGGGGCGCCGGCCTGGAGTCGACTGACGAGCGGGTCAGGAAACTCATGGACAATCTGGCCGAGTCGCCGGTCCCCGGTTACAAAAAATCGGAAGCGGTGATCAGCGGTTTCCCCCTCGAGCTCGAACAGGCCACCCACAAGCTTTCCGCCGTCAAGCCGCAGGTCGAAGGAACGTACTACGACCAGACGCCCGGCGCCCTGATCAAGACCGACGGCAAATTCGACCTGGCGCTCGGCTGCGCCGGCTTTTTTGTCATCGAGGGGCCGTGGGGCGAGGGGTACACGCGCGACGGCCGCTTTCAGCTTGACCGCGACGGCCGGCTGCTGACGGTGGCCGGCAACTTCCCGGTCCTGGGCCAGTCGGGCCCGCTGGTCTTTTCCCCCGGCGCCAATGTTGAGTT
The DNA here is from genome assembly GCA_016939335.1 of Candidatus Saganbacteria bacterium. GTDB lineage: Bacteria > Margulisbacteria > WOR-1 > O2-12-FULL-45-9 > XYB2-FULL-48-7 > JAFGHC01. The sequence continues at coordinate 80,159 of JAFGHC010000030.1, read as the reverse complement.
CGATCAGAACGGCGCCGTCAGGGTTGACGGCGTGCTGGTCGACCGGATCAGGGTCGTCCAGCCCGAACAGCCGCAAGCGCTGGAATCGCTCAACGGCAGCGTTTTCCGTAAGAACAACAATCATTCCGTGGTGATCGATGCGGCCAGTCCCCGCGTCGTGCAGGGGTACGTCGAGTCCTCGAACGTTAATGTGATCGACCAGTACATGGAAATGATCTACCTGGAGCGGATCTACAGCCTCGACGCCAAGATTGTCTCGTCCCGCGACGCCAACCTGACCAAGGCCCAGAGCCTGGCCGGGCCGGCGCAGTAAGCTGAAAGGAGGCCAGGGATGTTTCAACCATTATATGTTGCGGCGACCGGGCTGTCGGCCATGCAGGACGAGATCCTCGATATCACCAACAATCTTGCCAATGCCAAGACGGTCGCTTTCAAAAAAGGGCGCTCGGAAATGGAGAGTCTCTTTTTCGTCGAGAAGAGCTTCAAGGATATGCTCTACGAGGCGATGTCGGGCACCGATACCCCGCCGGTCAATGTGGAGTACGGCACCGGCGTCAGGGTGGCCGCCACGCCCAAGGATTTTTCCCAGGGGACGATCGAGACGACCAGCAACGCCCTTGACCTGGCCGTCCAGGGCGAGGGTTTCTTCAAGGTCAAAATGGCGGACGGCTCTTTCGCCTACACCCGCGCCGGCAATTTCCATCTTGACGACGCCGGCAATGTTGTCGACGCCGGCGGCCGGCTGCTGGAGCCGGCGATCGTCCTGCCGCAGGGGACGACCGCGGTCGTCGTCGGTTCGGACGGCACCGTGGCGGTTTCCGTTAACAGCAGCACTCAGCTGCAGGAGGTCGGGCAGATCGCCCTGGCCCGTTTTGCCAACCCGGCCGGCTTGAAATCGATCGGGCAGAACCTCTACCAGGCGACCGCCGCGGCGGGCGAAGAGTCGATCGGCACCGCCGCCCAGAATGGTTATGGCTCACTGGTGCAGTACTCGCTGGAGCAGAGCAACGTCAACGTCATTTCCGAGATGATGAGAATGGTGGCCGTCCAGCGGGTCTTTGACACGGTGACCAAGGCGGTCTCCAGCTATCAGGGAATGCTGGCCTCGCTCGACAAAATGAAGCAATAGGGCAATGAAGGGCACGATTGAATTTAAAGCAAGAACAAAAACCGCAGAATTAATTCTGCGGTTTTGTCCGGTCGGCAGGGCGTTGCTGCTGCTGGCAATAATCGTTAATTGGTCATTGGTCCTTGGCCATTTGTCGTTTTGTCGCGCGCTCGACGACCCGGAGCAGCGGGTCAGCGAGACGATCAGGAACTACGTCGTGGGCAGGTATCCCGACTGGGCCAACGACCGGATTGACCTGACCTTCAGGCAGGCGGAGGGTATTTTTGCCGAGATGAAGGAACTGCCCGAAACGGTCAGCTTGGAGGTGCTCGAGGTCTACCCCGATTTTCGTCCGGTCGGCAGCGTGGTCTTCCCGCTCGTGGCTTCCTGCGAAAGCGGCGGCCGTAAATACCTGGTGCGGGCCAAGGTCGAGGTGTTCAAGAACGTCGTGGCGGCGGCCCGGCTGATCAAGAAAGGGACGCTGATCGGGCCGGATGACCTCAAGCTTGACGAGCGCGACGTGGCGCTCTTGCCGCCGAAATATTTCACGGCTTTTGACCGCCTGATCAGCCAGGAGGCCAAGATCTCGGTCCCCGACAACAGTACGGTCTTTGAATGGATGATCGGCGCGGTGCCGCTGGTGCACCGCGGCGACGAAGTGACGCTGACAGTGGCGGCGCCGGGCCTGACGGTCAAGGTCAAGGCCCGGGCGGAGGAGGACGGGGTGCTCGGCGCGGAGATCAAGGTCAAGCGCAAGGATTCCAATAAAATTTTGCCGGCCAGAGTTGTCGCCGCCGGGGAAGTCGAGGTCAAGGTCCAGTGAGAACAATAAGTCAAAAGTCAAAAGTCAAAAGTCAAAAGTATTTTTTAATGCTTGGCGTTTGCTGGCTGGCCCTGGCCGGAGCGGCGGGTGCCAATTCGCTCTGGAACGAGGACAGCGCTTCGCCCTATTCCCCCGCCAAAGCTTACAAGGTCGGCGACATCATTAACGTCGTGATCCTGGAGAACACTTCGGCCAAGAACCAGGCGACGACCAAGGCCAACGTGACCGACAATTTGAGCGCCAAGTTCACCCACACGATGCAGCGGCTGGCGCCGGTCATCGGCTTGAACACCCAGGCGAACGGCCAGCTGCAGAATCTTTACACCGGCGACGGCTCGACGGTGCGGGGGAACAACGTTCAGGCGCGGATCGCCGCCTGGGTGATCGAGGTCCTGCCCAACGGCAACCTGCTGATCAAGGGGCGCCACAAGGTCAACGTCAACGATGAGATGCAGGAGATCACGCTGACCGGCACCGTCCGGCCCAAGGACATAGCCGGGTCCAATACCGTCTATTCCTATCAGGTGGCCAACGCCGAGCTGACCGTGAGCGGGAGCGGCGCCGTTTCCGATACCGCCCAGCCCGGCTGGCTGACGAGGCTCTTTAACTGGATTTTTTAGGAGCGCACACACAAATGACAAATAACAAGCATCAAATGACAAACAATTTCCAAGTTTTAAATTTTAAAATATTTATTATTTTGATATTGTTTGTTGTTTGTAATTTGTCATTTGTCGCTGTCGCTTATGGCGCTTCTCCGGCGGTCCGTCTTAAAGACATTGCCCACATCCTGGGGGCGCGCGAGAACCAGTTGATGGGCTTTGGCCTGGTGGTCGGCCTGAACAATACCGGCGACCGCAACCAGTCGAGCTTTACCCAGCAGGCGGTCACCAACCTGATGTCGCGCATGGGGGTCGTGCCGCCGTCGGTCGATTTCAGGTCGCGCAACGTGGCGGCGGTCATGGTCACGGCGGTGCTGCCGCCCTTTGTCAGCTCCGGCCAGAAACTTGACGTGACCGTTTCGTCGCTCGGCGACGCCACCTCGCTGCAGGGCGGGACGCTCCTCATCACGCCGCTCCAGGGGGTTGATGACCAGGTTTACGCCGTGGCGCAGGGGAACCTGGTGGTCGGTGCCGATGCCTCGTATCCCAGCGTTCCCTACGTCCGGCCGCGCCAGGTGACCGTCGGCCGGATACCGGAAGGGGCGCTGGTCGAAAAAGAAGTGCCGGTGACGCTTGAAGGGAAAGGCGGGATCACTATCGTTTTGAACGAACCGGACTTTACCACCGCCAGCCGGGTGGCGGCCGCCATCAGCAATGCCGGTTTTTCCGCTACTCCCCAGGACGCGGCCACCGTGACCGTGGCGATCGAGGGCGAACTGGTCCCCATGATCGCGCGGATCGAGAACCTGGCCGTCTCACCCGACACCGTGGCCAAGATCGTGATCAATGAACGGACCGGCACCGTGGTGATCGGCGAGAACGTGGTGATCGCCCCGGTGGCCGTCTCTTACAGCGGCATCGATGTCGCCATCGGCGACGTTTCGATCTATTCGGTCGGCGATACGACCGACACGGCCGATTACACGGCCGGCGGCCAGCAGCGTTACCAGTCGTCGACCAAGGCGCGCCTCAAGCGTTCGTCGGCGCAGCTGACGCTGGTGCCGGCCGCGCCCAGCCTGGCGGTGCTGGTGCGGGCGCTCAACACGATCGGCGCCTCGCCCAAGGACCTGATCTCGATCCTGCAGGCGATGAAGAAGAGCGGCGCGCTCAAGGCGCCGCTGGAGGTCATCTAAGGGTGGAAGCGATCAACCCCGTTTCCTCGGTCAAGGACCTGGCTCCGCTGATTGAGGCCGCCCAGGCGCAGGGGAGGGGGGAGGAGGTCAGCCGGGAATTCCTGACGATCTTTTACAAGGAAATGCTCAAGCAGTCGCTTCAGGCGCCGGCGCTCTCGTTTGACCCCGACAAGAACGAAGAGGGGTCGTTCTTTACGGCCTTCAATTCCGATATCATGGTCGAGCAGTTCGCCCGGCAGTTGGCCCAGAACCAGTTGAGTGCGGCCCGGAGCCAGCTCGGCCTGCCCGTTGAGCGGCCGGCGGCTGAAGGGAACAATGAGTAAAATTAAAAAACCGCCCCTAAGAAGAAAGGTCGAGACGCACGCTTCGGTCGAGGCCTACATGCCGCTGGTGCACTCGATCGCTTCGCTGGTCTCGGGCAAGGGTTTGCCGCCCAACATCGAGTACGACGACCTGGTTTCCGACGGCACCGTCGGCCTGATGAAAGCGTGGGATAATTTCGACCCGAAGCGCGGCGTCAAGTTCGAAACCTACGCTTCCTACCGGATCCGCGGCGAGATCCTCGACGGCCTCAAGAATTACAACCCGGTCCCCTACCGGGTCCAGGTGATGGTGCGCGACCTGGCCAAGAAGGGGGTCAGCTCGGTCATCTCCAGGAAGGAGCGGGCCGAGGACGCGCTGATCGAGAAAAAGGAATTGACCGAGGACGAATTCAAGACGGCGCTCAAGCGGATCAAGAAGATCGTTTCCGCCTCGGCCCTGATGTACCTCCTCTCGATCGAGGAGATGTCCGACGCGGGGGTGGAAGCGCAGGTGCCGGGCGAGATCACTCCCGCTTCCGAGGTCGATTTTGCCGAGCTCAAGAACAAGATCAGGGCGGAGGTCTACGGCCTGCCGCCGCTGCAGAAACAGGTGGTCGAGCTTTTTTTTCACAAGGGGATCAACCAGAAGACGATCGCGGCCAAGCTGCGGCTCTCGCGGCCCAAGGTCTGCCGGCTCCTGAGCCGGGCGATCGAGACGATTAAGAAGAGGTTGAAATGAGCGGGTCGCTGGAGATCTTTGACGAGGCTTTTAATTCACTGGAACGGGCGCTGCGCCTGGCGACGATGCGTCAGGCGGTCATCGCGCAGAACATCGCCAACGCCAAGACCCCCGGCTACGCGGCGCTGACTTTTGACGAGCAGCTGGAGCGGGCGGTCAGGCGGCGGGACCGCAAGGACGTCATCCTGGAGGACGAGCTGGCGGCCCTGGCGGAAAATTCCGGCAAATACTCGGCTTACGTCAAGCTGATGACCAGTAAGATCGGCGTCCTGCGGACGATCGCCACGCAGGGGAAGAGGTAGTAAAAAACGATGGGCATCAACGAAGCGTTTGAGATCAGCGTCGAGGGGATCGAGGCGCAGCGCCGGACGCTGGAGCTGATCTCTTCCAATATCGCCAATATCAACACCACCCGCACGATCTACGGCGGCCCGTACCGGCGCAAGGTCGCGGTGCTCTCGGAAAAGCCGCTTGACTTTGCCCGGCAGCTTTCCTTGGCGCAGGACCGGCTGGCCGCCAGGATGGCGGGCGGGGTCGAAGTGGTCGACGTGGTCGAGGATTCGACCCCGTTCCAAAAGGTCTACAAGCCGGGGCATCCCGACGCCGACGCGCAGGGTTTCGTCCTGATGCCCAATGTCAACCTGGCGAACGAGATGGTCGATCTGACCTATGCGTCGCAGCTTTATAATGCTAACATTACGGCGTTCAACTCGACCAAGAAGATGGCGCAGGACACGCTGTCGATACAATAAGGAGGCAATATGATCGAGGCGATCGGACCGCTCAGCGCGGAAGAAAGACTGGCCCAGCTGATCGGCGACAGCAATAATGGTAATAATTTTCTGGATCAGGCGCCCGTGGTGGCCCAGGCGCCGGTTTTCCCGTCGGCGACGGCGGCCTCCGCGCCGGCGGCCCGGACCGCTTTTTCCGGCAACCCCTTTGATGACCTGCTGGGCCAGGCGATCGATAAGCTCAACGGCGTCAGCCGCGCCGAGGTTTACACCAATCAGTTGATCGATAAATATGCCCATGGTCAGGCGGAACTGGCCGACGTGATGATCGCCCAGTCGAAATTGAGCGTGCTGGAGACCCTGGCGGTCACGACCGTCAATACGACGGTCTCGACGATAAAAGAAATAACCCAGATGCAGGTCTAAAATAAAATCAAAAATAAAAAATTAAGAATAAAAAATTAAAAATAAAAAGAGTTAAAAAGTTGCCTTATTCTCATTGACATAGAAAGGACGATAAATGGCAGAAGCAGCGGCCGGTTTTGATCCGCGACGGCTTTTCCTGGTCGGCGGTGTGGTCGTCGTTGTTGTCTTTTCCATGCTCTTTTTCCTCTTCCGGGGCTGCGCGCCGCTGGCCGGCCCCAAGAAAGTCGGTCAGACCGTCATCTACACCAACCTGGAGCTGAAAGACGCCGCCAACGTGATCGCCCGGCTCAAAGAACTGGCGATCCCTTACGAGATCCGCGACGAAGGGCGCTCGGTCGCCGTGCCGAAAGAGAAGGCAGACCAGGCCCGGCTCGGCCTGGCCGAAAAGAAATTGCCGGCCGGCGGCCAGGTCGGCTGGGAGATCTTCGACGAATCGCGGCTGGGGGCGACCGATTTCGACCGGCGCATCCAGCTGATCCGCGCGATCTCGGGGGAATTGGCCCGCAACATCCAGCGCATCGAGGGGATCGAGGACGCCCGGGTCCAGGTGGTCATTCCCGAGACCCAGCTTTTCGCCGCGACCACCGCTCCGGTGACCGCCGCGGTGCTGATCCGCCTCCGCTCCGGCTTCGAGCTGGCGCCGGCCAAGATCGACGGGATCGTCCACCTGGTGGCGAACAGCGTGGAGAACCTGCAGCCGGAGAACGTGACGGTGGTCGACGATTCGGGCCGGATCCTGACGCTGAAGACGGGCCGGCCGCCGCTGAAATACGCCCCCGCGCCGACGCCGGCCGAGGAGCCGGTCGTGATGCTGACCCTCGAAGCGGCCGCGCCTACGCCGGAAGTGATCATCAAAAAAGAAATGCCGCCGGAGAAAGCGGCCGCCGTCAAGGCGGCCCCGTCGGTTGAAGCGGCTTTGCCGCTGACCGCTCCGGCCAGCCTTTCCGCCGAAGAACGGCTGCGGCTCAAGGTCCAGACCAAAAAGGAGCTGGAGGCTGATCTTTCGGGCAAAGCGCAGGAACTGCTCAACCGTTTCTATCCGCTCAACAGCATTATTGTCAAGGTGACGGCCGACGTCAAGCCGGCCAAAGACAGCGAGATCAGGGCCAAGGAGCTGAAGATCAAGAAACTGACCGCCATCGTCCTGGTCGACAACCGCGTCGATTTCAACAAGAACCTGAAGCAGGCGACTTACACGACGGTGGCGGCCGCGATCAATTACAACAAGAAGCGGGGCGACCGGATCCAGGTCCAGCGGGTGCCGTTCCACCTGGCCAACCCGCCGCTGGCCCTGTCGCCGGTCAAGCCGAAGCCGGCGCCGCCGAAGCAGGCCGGCATGAGAAAGATCTTTTATTACGTTTCTTTCCTCAAACTGCTCTGGTGGGCCATCGGCATCGTCGCCATTCTGCTCGTGATCTGGGGCTTGAGCGCGCTGCGCCCGCGGCCGGGAACCGAACTGCCGCTGACCGAGCCGCCCTTGCCGCCCCCGCCGCCGGGCGAGCGCGGCTCCAAGCTCGACCAGGTCAGGAACCTGGCCGAACGCAATCCCGAGCAGATCGCCGAACTTTTGAAACGCTGGTTGAGTGAATGACATGGCATTGACCGGACGGGAAAAAGCCACGATTTTCTTGTCGATCCTGGGGGCCGACGTTTCCTCCCGGGTGCTCCGCTATTTGCCCGAGGAGATCGCCGACCTGATCGCGGCCGGGATCAACCATCTGCCGACCCCGTCGCCCCAGGCCCTGTCCGAAGTGCTGGAAGACTACCAGAGTTTTCTCGCTCTGCCGCCCGGCCGTACGGCCGAAGCGCCGCCCCCCGGCCGCCCGGCCGCGCCGCGGCGCTCGTTCCCCGCGCTGATCTATGAACGGCCGCAGACGACCGCTTTTTTGCTCACCCTGCTCCCGGAGAGCGAGCGGAGCGAAGTGCTGGCCGCGCTGCCGCGGGAAAAGGGCGTGATCGAAGAGCTTTATGCCGGCTTGAGGACCAATCCGCTCCGGCCAAAACTCGAGGCTAAATTCCGGGAGCTTTTTGCCGGCAAAGTTTTCCAATAAATTTATGGGACTGATCAAGCGGGATTATCTGGAAGACAAGGGGACGCTGCAGATCGAGAAGGCGCCCGTCACCCTTAGTCCGCGCCGCCCGGCGCCGGCCGTGGCCCGTTTGGCCATCAACCTGCCGCCCGGCGCCGATATTTCGCAGGTCAAGGGCGAAGCGCAGAAGATCATCGAACACGCGCAGCAGACCGCCGCCGGGGTGATCGAGCAGGCGCGGGAGGAGGGCCGGCGCGCCGGCCGCGAGGAGAGCACCGCCCGGCTGGAAGAAGCGCTGGCGACGCTGAACGAAGCGGTCAAGGAGCGCAAGCGGATCGTCAGGGACGCCGAGAACGAGATCCTCCGCCTCTCGCTCAAGATCGCCGAGCAGATCATCCGCTCCGAAGTCTCCCTGCACCGCGACGTCTCGCTCAACATCGTTTCCGAGGCGATCGGCCGGGTCTCCGACCGCGAACAGATCATCGTCCGGGTCAACCGCGACGACGCCGAGTACCTCAAGCGCTACAAAGACCGGCTGGCCGGCATGCTCGACGGCGTCAAGAGCTTTTCCATCCTCGAGGATTCAAACGTCGAGCCGGGCGGCTGCGTGATCGAGACCAACCTCGGTTTTGTCGACGCGCGCATCTCCACCAAGCTGAAAGCGATCGAAGAAGCCCTTCAGAAGGTCGCCCCCGAAGAGACGCCGTAAAATGGCCACGGCGCTCGATTTCGAGAAATACCACAACGCGGTCGAGCGCGCCGACCTGGTCAAAGTCATCGGCAAGGTGGTCCAGGTCGTCGGCCTGATCATCGAAGCGCAGGTCGGCGGCGTTTCGGTCGGCGACCTCTGCGCCATCCGCCTCGAAAAAGAGAACCGCGACGCCTTCGGCGAAGTGGTCGGTTTTAAGGAGAGCCGCGTGCTGCTGATGCCGCTCGGCTCGACCGCCGGCATCTCGCCCGGCGCCCAGGTGACGGCGGTCGGCAAACCGCTCCGCGTGCGCGTCGGCCCCGACGTGCTCGGCCGGGTCCTGGGCGGGCTGGGCGAGCCGATCGACGGCAAGGGGCCGGTCCTGGGGGAGATCGAGCGGCCGCTCGACGCCGATCCGCCCGATCCGGTCAAACGGCCGCGCGTGACCGAAGTGATGCGCTGCGGCGTCCGCGCCATCGACGGCCTGCTGACCATCGGCAAAGGCCAGCGCATCGGCATCTTTGCCGGCTCCGGCGTCGGCAAATCAACTTTGATGGGCATGGTTGCCCGCAACGCCGAGGCCGAGGTCAACGTCATCTGCCTGGTCGGCGAACGCGGCCGGGAAGTGCGCGATTTTATCGAAGAATCGCTGGGCGAGGAGGGGCTGAAGAAATCGGTCGTCGTGGTGGCGACTTCCGACCTGCCGCCGCTCATCCGCCTCAAGGCCGCTTTTGTGGCGACCGCCATCGCCGAGTACTTCCGCGACAGCGGCAAGAGCGTCATCCTGATGATGGACTCGGTCACCCGCTTCGCCATGGCCCAGCGCGACATCGGCCTGGCGGCCGGCGAGCCGCCGACGACCAAAGGCTACACGCCCTCGGTCTTTGCGCTGCTGCCGCGCCTGATGGAGCGCTCCGGCACGTCGGAGCGCGCAAGTATCACCGCTTTCTACACGATCCTGGTCGAGGGGGACGATTTCAACGAGCCGATCGCCGACCATTCGCGCTCGATCCTCGACGGGCACATCGTCCTGTCGCGCGACCTGGCGGCCCGCAACCATTATCCGGCGATCGACGTGCCGCCCAGCGTCTCCCGGCTGATGGTCAACCTGGTCTCCGACGAGCACAAAGAGGCGGCCGGCAAGCTGCGCGAGGTCCTGGCGCGCTACGCGGAGGCCGAGGACCTGATCAACATCGGCGCTTACGTCAAGGGGAGCAATCCCAAGATCGATTACGCGCTGTCGAAGATCGATCAGGTCAACGACTTCCTGAAGCAGGGGACGTTCGAGAAGATCGATTTTGAAGAGACGGTGGACAGGCTGATCGGGATATTTAGTTAGTGTTAATTCCCCACACTTAAGTGTGGGGAGTTAGAGGACAGACAAAAGTGGCCAGACAACCGAAACCGGGCAAGAAGTTCAAATACGACCTCGCGGCGGTGCTCAAGGTCAGGGAGATCCACGAGAAGAAAGAGCAGGAGAAATTCGCCGAGAAGAACCGCGCCTATCTGACGGAGAAGCAGAAGGAAGAAGCGATCAAAGAAGAGAAAAAAGGCAAAGAAGAGGAACTGCGCGACGTTTTCCGCCAGGGGCCGATCAGCAATTTCGAGAAAGTGCTGCGGCGCCGGGCCCATCTTGACGTCTTAAAGACCGACCTCGACGAGCAGATCGAGAAAGTGATCGAGGCGAGCAAGCTGCTGGAGGAGCAGCGGGCCAAGCTGGTCGAATCGATGAAGGACAAGAAGATCATGGAGAAGCACAAGGAAAGGAAGCTGGAGGAATACACTAAATTAATGAACACCCTGGAAGCCAAGTTCATGGACGAGATCGCCACGCAGCGGTTTAAGCGCGAACCGGGGCCTTAACAACTTTGCCGGCTTTCAAACACTTGGTGCAGACGTAGGCTTTAGTTTTCTTGCCTGCCAGTACGATATTCACCTTTTGCAGGTTGGGGTTGAAAAAGCGTATGCTCTTGCGGTTGGAATGGGAGACCGCGTTCCCCCGCACCGGCTTTTTGCCGCAGCTGATACATTTTCTTGCCATGATGGATTTATTTTATTATAAAAAACGGCCACTGTCAAATCCGCGTTTTAATTATTGACGACAGGTGCGCAAATGTGGATATCAGAATATCAGGATATCAGAGGGTGGGAGATCAGAATACCAGGTTATCAGTTATTCTTCCTGATCTTCTGATTTACTGATCATCTGCGCCCTGATTCTCTGATAACCTGATATCCTCCCGGTTATGGTAAAATTAACTTGATGCCAACCAAAACGCTCGATACGCCGATCCAATATGTCAAGGGCGTCGGGCCGAAATTAGCCAAAATTTTCGCCAGACTGGGCGTTTTTTCGGTCGAGGACCTCCTCTACCTTGTCCCCCGCGAATGGGAGGACCGGCGCAATATCAAGCCGATCATCCAGGTCCGCCCCGCTTTTTTTGACGTCGCCAAAGGCGAGATCATGAAGATCGAGGACCAGCCGACCCGCAGCCGCGTCCATATCTTAAAAGTTTACCTGAACGACCGGACGGCGACCCTGCAGGCGGTCTGGTTCAACCAGCCGTTCCTCAAACGGCTGTTCAAGCGGGGGATGAAGCTGATCGTCTCCGGCAAGGTCGAGTTCTCCGCCTATGACCACGTCATGCAGATCTCGGTGCGCGACTTCGAGATCGATACCGGCGACAACCTCAAGATCATGCCGCGCTACCCCATGACCGAAGGGCTTTATCCCAAAAAACTGCGCTCGGTCGTCAAGACCGTGCTCGATAACTATTTGAGCGGGATCGCCGATGAGAGGGTCAGGCAGGCTCTCCTGGCCTTGCATCAGCCCGAGGAGATGGAAAGCATCGCTCGGGCGAGGGACTTTCTGGCCTACGAAGAGCTGTTCCTCTTCCAGCTCGGCCTGCTGCTCCGGCGCAAGGAATATAAAGAAGAACTGAAAGGGCGCAAGTTTGACGTCAGCCAGGAAGCGCGCGCCGAATTTGCTTCCCTCCTCCCTTTCCGCTTCACTCCGGCGCAGGAGCGGGTCTTGGAGGATATCTATAAGGATCTTCAGGGCGGCCGGCCGATGAACCGGCTGCTCCAGGGCGACGTCGGGTCGGGGAAGACGATCGTGGCGGTGGCGGCGGCCTGGCTGGCGGTCAGGAACGGCTATCAGGCGGCGATCCTGGCGCCGACCGAGATACTGGCCCAGCAGCACTACAATAAATTATTAGACTTATTCAGGGACACGAAGCTTAAAGTCGATCTTTTGACCGCAACCACTTCGTCTGACAAGAAGCGGGCGGAGCTGCTGGAGGCCGATCTTATCATCGGCACGCACGCCCTGATCGAAGAAAAGGTGAAATACCGCGACCTGGCGCTGGTGGTGATCGACGAACAGCACCGCTTCGGCGTCCACCAGCGGGCGCAGCTTATCAGTAAAGGCGTCACGCCGCACGTTCTGGTCATGACCGCGACGCCGATCCCGCGCTCGCTGGCGCTGACCCTCTACGGCGACCTTGACCGCTCGATCATCGACGAGCTGCCGCCGGGACGGATGCCGGTCAAGACCTATTACGTGCCGAGAAATAAGCGGAGCGACGCTTACGAGTTCATCCGGCTGAAGGTCAAAGAGGGGCGGCAGGTCTTTTTTGTCTGCCCGCTGGTCGAGGAGTCGAGCGAACTCGACCTGAAAGCGGCGGTCGAGGAAGCCGAGCGACTGCAAAAAGATATCTTTCCCGAACTCAAGGTCGGCTTGCTGCACGGCCGGCTGAAGAGCGCGGAAAAAGAGCGGGTGATGAAAAATTTCCTGGAGCGGAAGATCGATATCCTTGTTTCCACCACGGTGATCGAGGTCGGCATCGACGTCGCCAACGCGACCGTCATGGTCGTCGAGCACGCCGAGCGCTTCGGCCTCTCCCAGCTCCACCAGCTGCGCGGCCGGATCGGCCGGGGGGCCGAACAGTCGTATTGTTTTCTGGTCGGCGAGCCGAAATCGGAGGAGGCGAGAGCCCGCATGAAGGCGATGATCGAGACCGGCGACGGTTTCAAGATCGCCGAAGCCGACCTGCGGCTGCGGGGGCCGGGGGAGATGCTGGGGGTGCGCCAGTCCGGTTTGCCAAACTTTCGTGTGGCTGATATAATAAGGGACGAGAAAATTCTTCAGGCGGCCCGCGTGGCGGCGCTGGAATTGATCGGGAAAGACCCTGAAGATGCGCATAATCGCTGGGAAAGCCAAAGGTCGAAGATTGAAAACTCCAAAAAAAAGCTGGAGAGTTCGGCCCTTAACTGACCAGGCGCGCGGCGCACTTTTTAATATTTTAGCGGCAAAAATCGCCGGGGCCAGTTTCCTTGACCTCTTCGCCGGGACCGGGGCGGTGGGGATCGAGGCGCTCTCCCGCGGGGCAAGTGTGGTTTTTTTTGTGGAGCTGAACCGCCAGGCGGTGGCGCTGGTCCGCGAGAACCTGGCGCTGACGGGGCTGGCCGAGCGCGCGGAAGTTTACGCCCTCGACGTGCTGCGGGCGGTCAAATTGCTGGACAGCCGGGGCGCAAAATTCGACCTGATCTATCTGGGCGCGCCGTACGATGACCCGGCGCTGGAAAAGAGCCTCAAGCTGATCGCCGGTTCGCGGTTGTTGAATGATGACGGCATCCTGGTCGCCGAATACCGGCGCCAGCAGGCGATCGCCGAGGATTATGACGGACTGGCCCGTTATCGCGAAGCCCGTTACGGAGAAACGGTCCTGGGCTTCTACAGGATGGGACAATGAGAAAAGCGGTTTATCCCGGCAGTTTTGACCCGGTCACCAGCGGCCACCTCGACGTGATCGAGCGCGCCGCCAGGCTTTTTGACCGCGTGATCGTGGCGGTCATCAGGAACCCCGAGAAATCGCCTCTCTTTTCCTTCCAGGAAAGGATGGACATGCTTAAGGCCTCGGTCCCGCACTGCGACAATGTCGCGGTCGATAGTTTTGACGGCCTGCTGGTCGAGTACGTGCGCGGGCAGAAAGCTTGCGCCGTGGTGCGCGGCCTGCGGGCGGTCTCCGATTTTGATTATGAATTCCAGATGGCGCTGACCAACCGGCGCATGGCGCCGGAGATCGAAACGGTCTTTCTGATGACCGATTACCGCTACTCTTATTTGAGCTCGAGTTTTGTCAGGCAGATCGCCGGTCTGGGGGGCGATGTTTCCGGGCTGGTGCCGGACCCGGTCGCCCGCGTGCTGGCGGCGAAAAAACAAAGGAAGGGATAAGCAATGGGAACGGAAATTTTAGGTTTGCTGGACCATCTGGAATCGATCGTGCTCGACAGTGCCAAGCTTCCCTTCACCAAAAAGATCGTGGTCGATGAGGAGAAATTGCTGACGGTGATCGACAAGATCAGGATGGTGATCCAGGGCGGCAGCGGGTTTGCCGTCAAAGTGATCGGCAAGAGCGAAGGCCCGGCGGAAACGGCGTTGCCGGCCGAGGACGAGCGCCGTTCGCCGGCCGAGAACAAGGCGGTCGAAGTGATGGAACAGGCATACAAGATGGCCAAGGAGATCCGCGACGGGGCCGATAAGTACGCCGACGAAGTCCTGGCCAACCTGGAAGCGACCTCGACCCGGATCCTGCGCACCGTCAAGGCCGGCCGGGAACGGCTGGAGAAGACCACCCAGGCCGGGAGCGAAAAATGAAGCGGAGCGACGGCCGGGGCGCGGCCGAAGCCAGGCCGGCCAGGATCACCCGCCACTATCTCAAATATCCGCCTGGCTCGGTGCTGATCGAAATGGGGGAGACCAAGGTCATCTGCACCGCCAGCATCCAGGAGAAAGTCCCCGACCACAAGCGCGGGTCCGGCTCCGGCTGGGTCACGGCCGAATATGCGATGATCCCCGGCGCCACGGCGCAGCGCAACCAGCGCGAGCAGGGGGCGGGCAGGCCGAAAGGGCGCACCCAGGAGATCCAGCGGCTGATCGGCCGCGCGCTGCGGGCGGTGGTCGATCTCGGTAAACTGGGCGAACGTTCGGTCCTGATCGACGCCGACGTGATCCAGGCCGACGGCGGCACGCGGACCGCGGCCATTACCGGTTCGTTCGTCGCCCTGCATGATGCTGTTGACCGGCTGCTCAAAGATGGCAAGATCGACGAGAACCCGCTCAAGGAGTTCGTTGCCGCCGTCAGCGTCGGCGTCGTTGACGGCGAGACGCTGCTCGATCTCAATTATGAGGAAGATTCCCGCGCCGAAGTCGACATGAATTTGGTGGCGACCGAGACCGGCCGGCTGGTCGAGCTCCAGGGGACGGCCGAGGCCGCTCCCTTTACCAGGTCGGAACTGGAGAAAATGCTCGCCCTGGGCGAGAAAGGGATCGGCCGGTTGATCATGCTGCAGAAAAAAATGATCGGGAAGGTGAAATAATGGCCGGCCAAAAGATGAAAGGGATCATTCTTGCCGGCGGGACCGGTTCGCGCCTTTTTCCCCTGACCAAGGTGACGAATAAGCACCTGCTGCCGGTCGGCCGCCAGCCGATGATCTACCACCCGATCGGGAAGCTGACCGAAGCGGGGATCGAAGAGATCTTGATCGTCACCGGCGTTGACCATATGGGTGATATCGTCACCCTGCTGGGAAGCGGCCATGATTTTAAATGCCGTTTCACTTATAAGGTCCAGGACCGGGCGGGCGGCATCGCGCAGGCGCTGGGATTGGCGGAGAACTTCGTCGGCAGGGATAAAATGTGCGTCATCCTGGGCGACAATGTCTTTGAGGATTCGCTTGCCCCCTTCGCTAAAAAATACGCGGCGCAGGCGCGCGGCGCCAAGATTTTATTGAAGGAAGTAAGCGATCCGCAGCGCTTCGGCGTGGTCGACTTCGAGGGCGGCAAGATCCTCTCGATCGAAGAAAAACCGAAGAAGCCGAAGAGCAAGTTCGCGGTGGTCGGCATTTACTTTTTCGACAGCATGGTTTTTGAGATCGTCAAGCGGCTCAAACCCTCGGGCCGCGGCGAACTGGAGATCACCGAGGTCAACCAGGCCTATCTTGAGCGGGGCGAGCTGACTTACGACCTGATGAGCGGCTGGTGGAGCGACGCCGGCACGTTCGAGTCGCTGGAGCGGGCCTCGCTTTTTGTGGAAGGCAAGATCAAGTTATGAAAGTGATGGTGACCGGCGGCGCCGGCTTTATCGGCAGCAATTTCATCCGCTATCTTTTGGGCAAATATCCGGACGTTGAGATCATCAATTTTGACAAGCTGACCTACGCCGGGAATCTGGGAAATTTAAGGGACATTGATAACGATCAGCGCTATTCTTTCGTCAAAGGCGATATCGCCGACCAGCGGGCGGTCGGGGAGGCCGTCGCGCGCCTCGGCTGCTCGGGGCAGATCGTCAATTTTGCCGCCGAGACGCACGTTGACCGCTCGATCGTCTCCGCCGGTTCGTTCGTCAACACCGACGTTTACGGCACCTATGTTCTGCTCGAAGCGGCCAAAAAATTCAACGTTAACCGCTATCTCCATATCTCGACCGATGAGGTTTACGGCAGCACCGAGCGCGGTTCGTTCACCGAAGGATCGCCGCTCTGCCCGAACTCGCCTTATGCGGCTTCGAAGGCGGGGGGCGACCTCCTGGTGCGTTCTTACTTCAAGACCTATGGCCTGCCGGTCATCATCACGCGCTCTTCCAACAATTACGGCCCTTACCAGTACCCGGAAAAAGTGATGCCGCTCTTCATCACCAACCTGCTGCAGGGGGAGAAGGCCCCGCTTTACGGCGACGGGAAGAACGTCAGGGACTGGCTGTATGTCGTTGATAATTGCGAGGCGATCGATCTTGTTCTGCAAAAAGGCCGGGCCGGGGAAATCTACAACATTGGCGGCGGCAATGAACGGGAAAACATTGTTGTCACCAAACTTATCCTGAAAGAGCTCGGCCTGGGCGAAGAAATGGTCCAGCCGGTCAAGGACCGCCCCGGCCACGACCGCCGCTACTCGATCGACTGCGGCAAAGTCAAAAAGCTCGGCTGGCAGCCGCGGACGAGGTTCGAGGACGGGCTGAAGCAGACCGTTGCCTGGTATAAAGAGAACCGCGACTGGTGGAAAAACATCAAAGAGAAACAGGCCGAGTACAAGAAGTTCTATAAAGACTGGTACAAACAATGAAAAAATGTCTTCCCGCTGCTGCGGTTGGGAGCGGGATTGTGAAACCACACATTGAAATGTGTGGAATTATTCCCCACAATTTATTGTGGGGTTTCCTCCCAAAGCAAGAAATTCACTGCTGCAAAGTTTGGCAAATTACTGCGCCTGCACCGCGCTGATCGCCGTAACGTTGATGATATCCTCGACGCTGCAGCCCCGCGAGAGATCATTGACCACTTTCGCTTCGCCCTGCAGGAGCGGGCCGAACGCCTGCGCGTGCGCCAGCCGCTCGGTCAGCTTGTAGCCGATATTGCCGGCGTCGAGGTCGGGAAAGATCAGGACGTTGGCCTGGCCGGCGACCAGGCTGCCGGGGGCTTTGCGCCGGCCGATCTCGGGGACCAGCGCGGCGTCGAGCTGGAGCTCCCCGTCGAGCAGCAGGCCGGGCTTTTTTTCTCTGGCCAGCCGCGTGGCGGCGATCACCTTGTCGACGTCGGGATGGACGGCCGAGGTCTTGGTGGAAAAGGAGAGCAGGGCGACGCGCGGCTCGCGCCCGACCAGCCTGACGAACGAATCGGCGGTCTGGATGGCGATGTCGGCCAGCTGTTCGGCCGTCGGGTTGGGGACGACGCCGCAGTCGGCGTAAAAAAGCGCCCCTTCTTCCCCGAAATTTTTCTCCGGCAGGACCATGACGAAAAAGCTGGAGATGATCGATTGCCCCGGCGCCTTGCCGATGCAGTCGATCGTCGCGCGCAGCGTGTCGGCCGTGTAATGGATGGCGCCCGTCACCATCCCGTCCGCTTCCCCCTGGTCGACCAGCATGGCGCCGAAATAGGGGTACTCCTTGGTCAGGTGCTGGCGCGCCTTCTCGATCGTCATCCCCTTGGCGGCCCGTTTTTCTTTCAGGAGCTGGACGTACTTGTCGAGCTGGGGATGCTTGTAGGGATCGATGATCCGCGCGCCGGACAAGTCGGCGTCGCCCGCGCCGGCCACATTCTTGATCTTGGCCTCTTCGCCGATCAGAATGATCTTGGCCAGCTTGCTTCTCACGATCAGTTCGGCGGCTTTGAGGACGCGGGCATCTTCGGTCTCGGGCAGGACGATGGTTTTGTGCAGGGCTTTGGCTTTGTTCCAGGTTTCCTTAATGAAGTCCATGATGTCCATCTTTCTTGTTGATTTTAATTCCCCACACTTAAGTGTGGGGAATTAATAACGATATTATAACGCAATCAATTCGTACTTTCTATGGCCAAGGCCGATCGCTTCCGCGTAGGCCAGCTGTACGTTCCAGTCGGTCTTGGGATAAAGTTCGCGGAAGACGTCCCGGCCGGCCGCCTGGTTGACCAGATCGATGCTCGCCTGGTCGAGGGCGACCGGGTCGCCGGCCGCCAGCACGCCGAGGTCGGGGACGACCGGCGCCCCGTTGTGCGGATAGCAGTCGCAGTTGGGCGAGACGTCGGTGATGAAATTAAGATAACCGCAAGCCTTTCCTTTGACCGCGCCGTAGGCGTATTCGGCGATCTTTTCGGAGACCAGCGCGGGCGACCCGACCCAGCAGGCTTCGATGTTGGCGTTTTTTCGGCAGGCCTCGGCCTGGGCGCAGCCTTGACACTCCTGATGCATTTTCAATTTCCCTTTCCGGGAACCAAAACCCATGCCAAGATTCTTGAGCGTGCCGCCGAAACCGATCAATTCGTGGCCTTTAAAGTGCGTCAGGGCGATGATGGTCTGGCTTCTGACCGCAATGTCGCCGAGCCAGACGCTTTTTGAATGCTTGAGATTGACTGCGACCGCGGTCTGCTCTTCTTCTTCCAGAATGATGACCGGGTCAAAACCGTGCTCCTGGGCGACCAGCCGGTGGTCTTGCGAAAAGCCGCGGCGGCCGCGGTAGAGCGTGTTGCAGTCGGTGTAAAAGGGCCGGCCGCCGAGCGTGGTTATCCTATCGCGGACCGGATTAACGACCGCCGGTTTAAGATAGGCGGTGTTGCCCGGCTCGCCGAAGTGGATCTTGAGGGCGACCGGTTCGCCCGGCTTGATCAGGCCGTCAAGACCGGCGGCGTCAAACAATTGGCTGGCCGAGTTAACATCTTTAGTAAAGTAAACTTTGCTCATGTTAACAGCCCTCATCCGCTGACGCTAAAGTCGCCTCCTTCTCCCAGAGGGAGAAGGAGATTTGCAGGCTAGCAATATGTATTACCCTCTCCCTCTGGGAGAGGGGGGACGGTTTGTGACAGCGGGTGAGGGAGGTATGCCTAATTCTCACTTTCCCTCGATAACTCTTCAACCTTACGATGATACTCCAGCGCGTTCTTGACCTCCTGCATGTCCTGCCAGGTCAGCCATTTCGGTTTCCCTTTTTCTTTGGAAGGGTTGCGCAGCAGGTAGGCGGGGTGGAAGATCGGCATGACGGAAATTTCCGTCCCCTGAAGCTTGAGCCATTTGCCGCGGAGGCCGGTGATCGGCTGGTCGGTCTTCAGGACCGCTTTGATCGCCGGCGAGCCGGCCAGCAGGATGATCTTCGGCTTGACGAAATGGATCTGCGCCTCGAGGTAAGGAGCGCAGGCCGCTTGTTCGTCGGCCTGCGGCGCGCGGTTCTCCGGCGGCCGGCACTTGACCGTATTGGCGATGTAGATGTCGTCCGGCCGCTTGATCCCGACCGAAGCGAGGATCTGCGTTAAGAGTTGCCCGGCCCGGCCGACGAAAGGAAGCCCCTGCAGGTCTTCGTCCGCTCCCGGCGCCTCGCCGATCAGCATCAGGTCACAGGGGACGGGGCCGCTGCCGAAGACGACTTTGGTCCGGCCTTTAGCCAGGCGGCATTTTTTACAATCAAGGGCGATCTTCTCGACTTCCTCGTATGGGAGAGAGAGCAGATCAGGTTCATTCGAAAATAAATCCATTATAGACGGATTTTAGCAGTAAAAGGCCTAAAATACAATGCCGGGCCCGTTCGGCAACACGGCCATTTGTCAGGTTTGCGTCAAGCTAAAGGGAGATGCCCCCTTAAAATACGAAATACTAATTTCGAAGTTCGAAGGAAATACGAATAAGACAAAATACGAAACTCGAATTCCGAAATTCGAAGGAAATGCGAAAGAAAGCAAATTAGAAACGGGAAACACTTCGAATTTCGATATTATTTCGTATTTCGAGATTCGTATTTCGAATTTCACGCGTCAACTCTTTAGCTTCCGCCATATTCCCCTCCTCATACCCCATACCCGACTAGGGCTTTCCATAAGCCCATACCCCGCACCTTTGCCAATCTAGCAATTTTATTACCAGCCGTGTTCACGCTTAATAAGCGGAAAAGCGGCGGAATTTCGTCAGAACGCGAAATGTATAGTACAATATTACCGAACATGAGAAACAAGGCGATCTCCGTCCGCCAGGCGCAGGCCTTTGATAAATTCGCCCAGGAGAAGCTGGGGATCCCTTCTATTGTCCTCATGGAAAATGCCGGCCGAAGCGTGGCGGAGGCGTGCGCGGGCAGGGGAGAGATCGCGGTTGTTTGCGGCACCGGCAATAATGGCGGGGATGGTTTTGCCGCCGCGCGCCACCTCCTGAATGCCGGCCGCGAAATAAAAGTTTTCGTCATTGGCGAAAAAACCAAGCTGAAGAACGATGCCAAGATCAACCTCGATGCCCTTGTTAAAATGCTGGAGAAGGTCAGGTGGGTCAGCACAGCAAAAGGCTTGAAAGATATCGCGCAAGCCGGCCTGATCGTTGACGCGCTCTTTGGGATCGGGTTGAATACGCCGGTTGCCGGCCTTTATCGCAAAGCGATCGAGATGATCAATCGCTCAAAGATCCCGGTCGTTTCGGTCGATGTCCCATCAGGGCTGAACGCCGATACCGGGCGGGTGATGGGGATGGCGGTGCGGGCGGACAAGACCGTGACTTTTGTAGCGCCGAAGAAAGGTTTTTATAAGGCCGACGGACCGCTTTATTGCGGCGAGGTCATTGTCCGGGATATCGGGATAATCAGAAGCGCAGCAAAATAGCTGTTGCGCGGCGTTCGCTCGATCAGGCCGAAGGCCGAACGGGTAACAAGCGCACGAGGCTATCTTTTATTTCGTATGGGCCGGTTCGGTTAAGAAAAGAGAAAGGGAGGTGAACGGTTCTTTTCCAGACTTCCCCGCTGATAAAAGGCTTTTCTCCCGCCGCCTGGATCGCGATCCGCTCAACACCGGCGGTTTGTAGCCTCGCGCCCAGCCCGAACTCCTGATCGAGAAAGTAGTACGCTTTTATTTCCAGCGGCATCTCCGTGATCGGGGTGTCAGTTTCCAGTTCAATCCCGTATCTCTCTTTCATTTCAAGCGCGATCGCCTCAAAGGAACAGGAATAGTCGGCCTGCATTTGCCGGAAGAGCGCGCGGTCGGCTTTATTGTAGCAACAAGCGCCGTAATAAAGCACCTTGCCTTTGCCGTCAGTAAATTCACTGACATCCAATTGCGTTCGCATGATTATCAGCGAAGATTGATCCAGAATAGGGTTGGCCGACAGATCAGCCTCAATCCGTTGCAGCCAGCGATCATCCCCGTTGAGCTTTTGCATCGCGGATGGGGTGAGCACCCGAAATCTGTCCAGCAGGTGCGGGCAGTTAAGCACATTGCTGACCTGTTCCGGCCTGACCCGGCTCTTGGCCAGTTGTGCGATGAGCCGCGGGTTAACTGGACGGATGTCTAAAACCATATTTACTTGCCTCCGCGCGAGAAATACCGCCGGATGTATTTCCGCGCGGCCGGCCGGGAATTTCAGATTATTTGTCATAATGATCTCGCCGGAGCCAGCTTCCGCCCGCCGGATCGGCGGGGACGCGTACTTCCAATTTATACAGTTCGGATCTTTCACCAATGATACTTTTAAGCAGGCCGGGGGCATAATTGTCCGGGGCCAAACATTCGCCCAGATCGCGCAGTAAATGAGCCTCGGCCCGGAAAAAGGCCATCGGGTGAGCGAAGTAGGTCCTTGCGCCGGGTGCTCCGTCTGTTCCCAAAACGGGGCACTGCCGCAGGACCAGGGACATCGTGCCCAGTATTTCCCTGGCTAGGGCGCCCGGTTGGTTGATACTTGAGCTGACGATACCGGAGAAGTTCCGGCCTCACAGGCTTTCCATGCCCGCCAGGTTTTTTTTGACCGCGTCCCTGACCGGCTGGAGATTTTCTTTTCCAGCGCCGGGCGGCAATATGATTGTTCTTCCTACTGTTCCTGGCATCTCTTAGCTCCGGGTGTATATCATGATATTAATAAAGGGATTTCAGGGGAATTGGGGCTGGTCAGGGGTTGACGCAAATCGAAACGCGCATCGCAACCGCAAGACCCGCAAGGCACTTCAAAGTCCTCCAAGTCAGTAGCCCTAATAAAATCCCCTGAAATTTTCTAAATTAAGGCAAGATAATGTTTCGTAGCCGGATTACGCTGGTATTAAAGCCGGCGAAATAAAAAGGAGTATTATTATGGCTCATCGTGTTGGACCCCGCAGACCAAGCCCGGAGCAAATTACCGCCATGTTTAAAAAGATAGAAGCTGTTGCCGGTGGTCCGGCCAAAAAGGCGACCGGCAGCTTCCTCGACAGATCGGTCCCGGCGGTCAGTGACCGCGCTGCTTTTCGTCAATATGGAGAAGCCCTGTTAAGGACTACTACAAAAGATAAGGATTTGTTAAAGACCCGCATAGGAGAATGGCTGCGGGACGCCGGCAATCTTTTCTCGAGCGATCCCGCGATCGGTCCGCTCGTTACAAAGTTAATGCGCCGAGATCACCGAGTTCCAAGAAATTACGCGCCAGAGCGACCGGCAATGGACCAGTCTTCCGATTCCCTATTAGGATG
The DNA here is from genome assembly GCA_016939335.1 of Candidatus Saganbacteria bacterium. Classification (GTDB taxonomy): domain Bacteria; phylum Margulisbacteria; class WOR-1; order O2-12-FULL-45-9; family XYB2-FULL-48-7; genus JAFGHC01. The sequence goes on along the minus strand of JAFGHC010000030.1, from coordinate 57,589 downwards.
GCGAACACGTCACTGGTGGGAATTCTGAGCGACTGAAAGTTCCTCCGCAAACGATCACTTGAGCGAGTAGTGCGGGCTTTATGCCCATACCCCATATCCCATTTTCCTCAACCGTTGACACCAAAAGAGGGGGGTGGGAGAATTAGAATTGTGAATAAAGGTGCCAAGGAGAAAATATGATAGAGCAACTAAAAGACCAATTTGAAAAATTAAAAAATATAGACATTGAACAACTCAAAAGAGAAGGGAAGGACTTTGATTTTGTAGATATCTATCCATTACTTAAAGAATCTTATCAAAATTGGAGAAGATTAGAAAAGAATGAATCATTATGGTCAATTCTGCCAACAAATACTAAAAGCAGTATTGTTGCTTCGTTTAATCATTATCTTTTAATTATAAGAGATATACAAAATTATGTTCCTCAGAATAAGTCCGACCCAGCATCAGAAAGAAAAAATTTGATTAACGTATTCCTTAATGAGTACCAGAATATGGCCAATTTGTTTTATGATCCTTTGAAAATTAGTCTTTTGGAGAATTCTATTGATAAAATAGGAGTTGAAGATTATGCCAAATTTCTGGAAGGACGAACTAAAGCGCTTCTTGATTCCATTGAGGAGAAAAGCCGTGCTGCTGATGCAATCATAAATGCGATGAAAGAGGCGTCTGCTGAAACGGGCGTGAGCAGGTACGCCGATGTGTTTAGGACTCAGGCTCAAGAAAATAAGAGGCTTGCTGATAAGTGGTTTTGGGCTGTAGTGGTATCGGTTGCCCTAATAGGCTGGTTTTTATGGTGGATTATTAGCCAGCTAATGGTTACCCTGGAAAAGGGGGTTGATTTCCAGCTTTCAATACAAATTTTCATAGCAAAAATCCTTCTTTTATCATTTTTCTCGGTTGTGTTTTATCAAATAGTAAAAAATTACAGCGCGAATATGCACTTATATACTTTAAATAAGCATCGTGAAAATTGTTTAAAGACGTTTCAATCTTTTGTTCAAGCAAGTTCTGACTCGAAAACCAAAGATGCTGTATTGATTCAAGCGACGAAATCAATATTTGAATCTGGCGATACGGGCTTCGTATCATCGAAAGATTCTACGATATCCGGATTTGAAATAACCAGGATTACAGATCAGATCAGTAAATAGGGGGGGGGGGGGGCGAAATCGGTATTACTTATTAGTGTTTTTTGGTTGTGGTTGAATTCTTGCTTTGATAATATTTGAGCTAATATTCTATTTTCTCGATTAGGAGGGCTTAAAAGATGGATGATAAAGAAGTATTACAGAATTATGTGAATAATTTCAGGAGGAATGTTTCTTCGCACTTAAAGCCAAATATTGGAATTCAGACGAATATATATCCATGCTTAAAGGACGGGGCAATTATAGAAGTGAAATTTATTCCCAGTGGAACGTCCTGTGATAATTACGAAGAGACTTCGGGGGCCCTTTCTAATGCATTGAATAATATTAATCAAAATGCTTTTCAGGGGACATTGTCTTCTTTTCATTTTTCTGGAACAAATTTTGTTATGGACCCTAATAGAGTGATTTTAATTAAGGATGATTCCCCCAATCAATGGAATGAGCAACGAGTCCAAGAGGATGTAAAAACAATTCTATTCCCAGGACAAGTTCAAAGGTTATAATATGAAATTTATGGGGATGGAAGGATCTCCTGAAGAAATAAAGGGTCTTTGCCTAAACTTGGGGTTTAATAAGGATGAATTACTTGACATAGGGGAAGAGGTAAACATAATCTGGCTGGCTATTCCTGTTATGCTATTTATTATTTGTTCCGTGCTACTCCGCTTGAATATTCTTGTTCCATATAAGGAAATTACCATAATTCTTGAGTTCCTGATTATTTTATGGATTGCGGCGGCCGTACAGATTAGACATAAGAGTTTCTGGGTGACAGGTTTGTGTATTGCGATCCTTTCGATTGTGATGGGTTATTGTCTTGATTTTTTCAATGCTCTTCAAATAATTAGTAAGCTAATTAAATTAAGATAACGGTTGTTGCAATAATATTTATGTATTAATTCGTATATTACGTGGTCAGGTCAAATCACTAGTAGGCTGTCCAGCTAGTTATTCTATAAGACATATTATCTCTTGCAATGTTGTTGGTATGATTCTGTTGACATTGTGTTGTTGCTTTTTCTCTATGCTATGCTTTCTCCCATGCCAGACGACAACGACAATTTAGGGATACCGACCAGCCAGGAAATTAGCGACCTGGCCAGGCGGTATGTTAGCAATCGAGCGGGAGGGGTAAAGATGTTTAACAGGGCCGTGCCGATCGAGATCATGGAAGCGGTCAAGGGGTTCATTAAAACCCAGGGGGCTTAAATCAGAAATTCGAATTTCGATATTCCTTCGTATTTCGTTATTCGTATTTCGAATTTCAGTTTGCTAGTTGATATTCAGCCTGTACCTCGTCGCGCGGCTACGGCCTTCCTTTGTGACCAGCCCGCTTTCGACCAGCGGCCCGATGATCTGGTTGATCCGCGCGCGGGAGACCTTCAACTCTTCGATCAACTCGGTGACATGAAGGGAGTGGGCGTTGCGCAGGAGGCGCAAAGCGTCCTCTTGCCGCGGCGAGAGGGTGAGCGGGTGCAGGGTCGAGACCTGCAGGTCTTCGATCCGCTTTTTGACCTTTCTTAAAGTCGCAACGACCCCCTCCGCCACATATTCGATCCAGTAAGTCAGATCGTTGTCGAGGTCGCGCGCTTGCTGGAGCTTCTGATAATATCTCTGCCGGTCGCCGGCAAAGAATTCGTCCAGGCTGAAAATGTGGTGGAGATCGAACTCCTTTTGATAAAGGACCAGGGTCCCTAACGCCCGCGCTAAGCGGCCGTTGCCGTCGCTGAACGGATGGATGGAAACGAAACGGTGATGGAAGATCGCGCAAACCAGCACGGAATGCAGCTGGGCGGCTTCCACACTGTTAGACCAGGCGAGCAGGTCGCGCACCGCCTGCGGCGTCTCTTTGGGCGAAGTCGGGGTGTAAACTTTGATCTTGTTGTTGTCCAGGACATAATTCTGCTTCGCCTTGTAAGTTGCGACCTTCTCCGGCGCCAGCAGACCGCGGGTGATGGTCCGGTGGAGCTCGAAGATCGTCCCTTCGCTGATCGCTTTCTGGCCGTGCTGTTCGATCCAGTGCATCGCCTTCAGGTAGTTGGCGACCTCCAGCTCTGCCTGCTTTTCCGCGCCGATGGTTTCCCCGCGGGCGATCGCTTTGACCTGATGGAGGTTGAGCGGGTTCCCTTCGATCGAAGTGGAGAAGTGGGCGAGCTTTGATTTGGCCTCTTTCTGCATCCGCGGCAGCCAGGCGACGTGCAGCGGCGCCAGCTCGACCCAGGTCTTGAGCGCGCTGGCCTCGTCGATCAGGTTTAACAGGTACGGCGTGATCCGGTAGACCGGTTTAAACATGTGGGGATTGTAGCATAAGCGTCAAGTTTGCGTCAAGGGTTGTGTTAAGCTTCTTCGTGCCCTTCGTGCCTTAGTGTCTTGGTGGTAAAATCCCCCTTTTTAAAATTTACCACTAAGGCACAAAGGCACCAAGTTCACTAAGCGCCAAAAACCACACTATCTATGCAATTTACGCTCAAATCCGTCGATGTATATGTGTCATGAACTTAGATGTTTCTCCTTTTAAATCGATCCGGGCGGGCAAACTTGAGCTGCAGAGGTGGCACAAGATGAGCCGTCCGGTGGTTTTGGAAGGGGCTAATCCCTTGGGAGTGGTGGTCAATTTCGCGAAACATATGGGGTTGCGTTCGCTCTCGGCTAGAACGATCAAAAAATTTAGGAACGATCCTTATTATAGTATTTGTTTTTACGTCTTAAGATCGCCGAATTATGTCTACCATGATGAACAGGCCGGCGCGCATCAACGGAGGCTGGTGCATCTTTTGAGACATCCCGATGATTACAATGATAGAGACCTGTGCGAAGGCTTCCGTAATTATTTGAATAATTTCCATAGCTATTTGCCCGGGGGCTATAGACGCGTCGATTTTCAAAGCGGCTCCGAGCTGTATGCTGATCGGCGAGATATTTTTGAGGCGATCGATAAAATCTTGGCCGATGATACCTTGGTGGAAGGAGGGCCGGGAAAAGCACTGGAGTTGCAGGGGCAATTGAGAGCGTCCGGTGACAGGCTTGCCGCGCAAGCCGCCTATCACAAGTATTGTTTCGACATATTTAACATGCTAGTCAAGCAAGGTTTTGATCCTCGAAGACTCTGGGGATAAACCGGTTCCCGTTTTAGTTCCCACCCCCCTTGTGTTATAATTTATCCATGAAAGTCACCCTTTTTGACACGACATTGCGCGACGGGGCGCAGACCGAAGGGATCAGCTTTTCCCTCGAAGACAAGCTCAAGATCGCCCGCCTGCTCGATGAGCTCGGCGTCCATTACATCGAAGGGGGCTGGCCCGGGAGCAATCCCAAAGACATAGAATTCTTCAAGGCGGTCAAAAGCGTTAAATTAAAGCACGCCAAGGTTTGCGCCTTTTCCTCGACCCGCCGGCCGGGCGTTAAGATCGAAGATGACCAGAACATCCAGACGCTGATCGCCGCGGAAACGCCGGCCGTTTCCATCTTCGGCAAGGCGTGGGATTTCCACGTTAAAGACGCGTTAAAGACGACGCTGGAAGAAAATTTGTCGATGATCAGCGACACGATCGCCTGCGCCAAAAAGGCGGGGCGCGAAGTGATCTTCGACGCCGAGCATTTCTTCGACGGCTATAAGGCCAACCCAAAATACGCTCTGCAGGTGCTGAAAGCGGCGGAAGAAGCGGGGGCCGACGTTATCTGCCTGTGCGACACCAACGGCGGGACGCTCGCTTTTGAAGGGCAGAAGATAATAAATGAAGTCAAAAGCAAGGTCGGAAGACCGCTCGGCATCCACGCGCACAACGACTCCGATTGCGCCGTCTCGCTCTCCGGCATGGCGGTCTACTGCGGCTGCACCCACGTCCAGGGGACGATCAACGGCTACGGCGAGCGCTGCGGCAACGCCAATCTCTGTTCGATCATCCCGCTGCTTAAGCTGAAGATCAAGGCCGAGTGCGTCAGCGACGAACAATTTAAGAAACTGACCGAGATCTCGCGCCATATCGCCGAGATCGCCAACCTGCCGCAATCGGCGCACCAGCCCTATGTCGGCCGCTCGGCCTTTTCCCACAAGGGCGGCATCCACGTCAGCGCCGTCGTCAAGCACCCCGGCACTTACGAGCATATCAAGCCGGAACTGGTCGGCAACGAGCGGCGGGTGACGATCTCCGAGCTCTCCGGCGTCAGCAACCTGCTGGTCAAGGCGGAAGAGTACGGGGTCGCTCTCAAGAAAGAAGCGCCGGAGACCAGAGAGCTGATCAAAAAACTGAAAGAGATGGAGAACCAGGGCTATTCGTTCGAAGAGGGCGAGGCGTCATTCGAACTGCTGGTCAAGAAGACGCTCGGCCTGTCACAGCCGCTCTTTGAGCTGGAAGAGTTCAAAGTCAGCTCGCAGAAGGAAGCGGCCAAGCTGTTCAACAGCACCGCCCAGGTGAGGGTGAAGGTGAAGGGGGAGATTTACGACGCGAGCGGGGAAGGGGACGGCCCGGTCAACGCGCTCGACTCGGCTTTGCGCAAGGTGCTGGAGAATATTTATCCTGCCGTCAAAGAAATGAAGCTGACTGACTACAAGGTCCGCGTCCTCGATTCCGCCGCCGGCACCGCCGCGCGCGTCCGCGTCATCGTCGAGTCGGCCGACGAGAAAGACGTCTGGAACACTGTCGGGGTTTCAACGAACGTGATCGAGGCGAGCTGGCTGGCGCTGGTCGATTCGATCGAATACCATCTGCTGAAGGCCTAGGTTTTTACCGGGGTCGGCCGCCGGCGCCACTCTCCGCTGATCGGTCTTGAGGCGGTCTTGGTGGTTTGCGGCGTGGCGGTCAGGAGCAATTTTTTTAATTCACCTTTTTCTTTTTCCGGCAATTTTTTGGCCATGCTTAAGAGAAAAACCTTCGCGAGATCGTTTTTGCAGTTAAAATCCATCTCGCTGGAAGATAATTTTAGATACCCTAACGCATAGGTTAAAAAGGCAAAATGCTCCAGCCCGGTCAACGGCGTTCCGTTCGGATGAGAGTAATTGAGAAAGACCGTTTGATAGGGATGGTGGACCAGTCCGCGCGCCACGGTGGCGACCTGCGGTCTTGGAAAACAGTAAGGATTCGTTTTTTCTTCCCGCAGGCCGTCGATCAAAAAACCGGGTGTCCAATCATTGCCTTTGACGGCATGAATATAAGAACAAAGTACGAATTCCCGTGACCAATCGCGAAGGTCTTGCGCCAGGCCGACATATTCCACCCAGTGGATTATTTTTTTAGACAAGCAATCGCTGGCCAGGCCGATCAATAATCCTGGCTGACCGGGGCCGCGGCCGGACATCAGCCCGTCCAGAAATTCTTCGGAGCATCTAGCCGTGGATTTATGATCGGTTTGCTGCACTCTGATCCGGTCGATATAATCGGTTGAAGAGAGGAGGTGACCGGCAAATTTATTGCCGGTCAGAGGCTTGAGATAAACGGGCCGGAAATTACTGTCGACTTTTGTCATTGGTCCTTGGCACCTCGCTGAATTATTATCGGTGAAGTTCGGTAAAAATTTCAGTTTTGATCTGTGATATAATACTTATATGAAAGCCGTAAATTTGCCCGTTTCTGCCGGCATGAACGAGCGGAACAACCTGACGGTCGGCGGCTGCGACCTGGCCGGCCTGGCCAAAGAATTCGGCACGCCGCTCTACATTATGGACGAGCGGACGGTCCGTGAGCGCTGCCGCGAGTACGTGAAGTGCTTCCGCGCCAATTATCCCAACACGGAGGTCGTCTTTGCCTGCAAGGCGCTCTGCGTGACCGGCATTCTGGAGATAATCGCCAGTGAAGGGTTGGGTTTTGATGTTTCTTCGGGCGGGGAACTTTACACCGCCCTCAGGGCCAAAGCCGATCCGAAAAAACTTTATTTCCACGGCAACAACAAATCGCCGGGGGAGATCAGGGCCGGGCTGTCCGCCGGCGTCGGCCGGTTCGTGGTCGACAATATTTACGAGCTGAAAAACCTCGACGCGGCGACCCGCGAGCTCGGCCTGCGGGCGGAGGTCCTGGTCCGCGTCAACCCGGGGATCGAGGCGCATACCCACGAATTCGTCCAGACCGGCAAAGTCGATTCCAAGTTCGGCGTGCCGCTTGACCAGCTGGCGGTGCTGGTCAAAGAGGTGAAAAAACTGGAACTCGTTTCGCTCAAGGGCTTCCACGCCCACATCGGTTCGCAGATCTTCGATTTTGCTCCTTTTGCCGCCGAGGCAAAGCTCTTGCTTGAGCTGACGCAGGAGTACGGCACCGCCGAGATCGATCTTGGCGGCGGGCTGGGCATACCTTATCTGGCCAGCGATCAGTTGCCGCCGATCGAAGAGTTCGCCCGGCAGGTCACCGCGGTGCTCAAGGGGAAAACCGAGGCCAAACTGGTCCTGGAGCCCGGCCGTTCGATCGTCGGCCAGGCCGGAGTTACCCTCTATGCTGTGGGCGCGGTCCGGGAGATCCCCGGTGTCAGGAAATATCTGATCGTCGACGGCGGCATGTCCGACAATCCGAGATATGTCCTTTACGGCGCGCAGTACGAAGCTTATCCCGTCAGCCACCCTGACGCGCCGCGGGACGAAACGGTCACGATCGCCGGCCGCTTCTGCGAATCGGGCGACCTGATCATCAAGGACGGGAAGCTCCCCGCCGTCAAGGCCGGTGAGCTGATCGCCGTGGCAGCGACCGGCGCCTATAATTATTCGATGGCTTCCAATTACAACCGCGTGCCGCGGCCGGCCATGGTCGTGGTCAGCCGCGGCCGGGCCGAACTGGCCGTCAAACGGGAAAGTTACGAGGACCTGGTCAGCAATGACGCCATTTGAGTTGCGTTCGGTCGACCTGATCGACATCGGCATCGTTGCCGTCCTGCTTTATTACGTCCTCCTCTGGCTGCAGGGGACGCGCGCCGTCTCCCTGGTCCGCGGCCTGCTTCTCCTGCTCGGCGTTTACGTGGTCGGCCGGCTGCTCGGGCTTTACACGATCAACTGGTTGTTCGACAAGTTCGCCGCGGCGATCGCCATCATGCTGGTGATCCTCTTCCAGCCCGAACTGCGGCGGACGCTGGAGCGTTTCGGCCGGGGCCGGCTGCTGGGGCTGCTCGGAGTTGCGCCGGTCTCCCGGGGGAGTTATTACGTCCGCCACATCGTCCGCGCCGTCGAGCAGATGACGGCCGCCGGCATCGGCGCGCTGATAGTGATCGAGCGGCTCTCCGGCCTGACCGAATACCTGGAATCGGGCGTCAAGCTCGACGCGCAGCTTTCGGGCGAACTGTTGCTGGCGATCTTTAACCCCCGGTCGCCTTTGCACGACGGGGCGGTCGTCGTTCAGGGCGATAGGGTAATGGCAGCCAGCTGCCTCTTGCCGATCTCCGAGAGCCGGCTGTTCGACAAGCGGCTGGGAACGCGCCACCGCGCCGCCGTCGGCGTTTCGGAAGTGAGCGACGCGCTGGTGATCGTCGTTTCGGAAAAGAATGGGCAGATCTCGGTCGCCGAGAACGGCTGCCTGGCCCAGAACCAGACCAGGGTCCAGCTGGAAGAAAAACTTTTTTCGCTGTATAAGGCCGAACGGGCGCGCTCCAAGGGCCTGCCCTGGAAATTATGGAAAAAATAACAGCACAGAAAATACGAAATTCGAAATCAGAAAATCGAAAGGTCGTAATGCTGACGGCTTACGATCATCCTATCGCGCAGATCCTGGATGAGGCGGGGGTCGATATCGTGCTGGTCGGCGACTCGCTGGGCAATGTCATTCTGGGCTTGCCGGACACTCGCGGCGTGACGATGGCGGATATGCTGCATCACACAAAAGCCGCGGGCCAGGGAGTGAAGCGGGCGCTGCTGGCGGCCGATATGCCGTTCCGCTCGCTTTCCGCTGCCAATGCCCGCAAGCTGGTCCGGGCCGGCGCGGAGGCCGTGAAAGTGGAGGGGACAAAGGAGCTTGGGCAGATCAAGAAGATAATTGCCGCGGGGATACCTGTCATGGGTCACCTTGGCTATTTGCCGCAAACCAGCGTCAAGCCGTCCGTCGTGAAGTCTGAAGCGCTGATCGAAGAGGCCAGGGCGCTGGAGCGGGCCGGCGTATTTGCGATCGTGCTGGAAATGGTCGAGCCGCGGCTGGCGGAAAAGATCACGAACGCGCTAGAAATCCCGACGATCGGGATCGGTTCGGGACCGGCTTGCGACGGTCAGGTTTTGGTGACCTACGATCTGCTCGGGTTGAGCGCCTGGTCGCCGCGCTTTGTTAGGCCGAAATTAAGGCTTAGGGAAACGAGCTTAAAAGCCGTAAAGGAGTACCTTGCCGAGAACCGGTGAACATGGCCCCGTAGCTCAGATGGATAGAGCGGCGGTTTCCTAAACCGAAGGTCGCGAGTTCGACTCTCGCCGGGGCCATTTTTCTGTTTTTCCCTTCTCCCTCCGGGAGAAGGAGGCAGGTTAAATGTCAGCGGATGAGGGAGTTATGAACATAGTTCTGATCGGCTTCATGGGGACAGGGAAATCAGCGGTCGGCCGGCTTCTGGCGGCCGAACTCCGCTTTCATTATCTCGATACCGATCAGCTGATCGAGAAAGCCGAAGGGCGGAAGATCGCGGAAATTTTCAAGACCGACGGCGAGCCGTATTTCCGGCGGCTCGAGACGGAGACGCTGCAGGCTTTACAGGACTATGATAATTTTGTAATATCGACGGGCGGGGGAATGGTGCTCAAGGAAGACAACATAGCCCTGCTCAAGGCGATCGGACCGGTCGTTTTGCTTAAAGCCGGGCCCAAGACCATTTACGATAGGATCAAAAGTGAAAAGCACCGGCCATTGCTGGCGGTGCCCGACCCGCTGGCCGAGATCAAAAAGATCCTGGCTTACCGGGGGCCGTTTTACGACCGGGCCGCCGACCGGGCAGTGGACAGTTCGGATCTGACCCCCGAAGCGGTGGCGAAGGAAATAATTACATGGCTAAGATCAAGGTCGAGTTGAAAGAGCGCAGCTACGATATCATGATCGGCTGCGGCAATCTGCCGGAGCTGGCCAGCCTGGTGCGCCAGGAAAAGTGGGGGCGCGAGGTTTTTGTCATCACCGATCCGCTGGTCAACGACCTCTGCGGCGACACGGTGCGCCGCGGTTTCAAGGCCAAGCCGGTCACGCTTGAAGTGCCGCGCGGCGAGCGCTTCAAGAACCTGCGGGTGGCGGAGAAGCTCTACGACGAGCTGGCCCGGCTGGGGGCGCACCGCGATTCGCTGATCGTGGCGCTGGGGGGCGGGGTGATCGGCGACCTGGCCGGTTTCGTCGCTGCGACCTATATGCGGGGGATCGGTTACGTCCAGGTGCCGACGACGCTGCTGGCGCAGGTCGACGCGGCGATCGGCGGCAAGACCGGCGTCAACCATCCCAAATGCAAGAACATGATCGGCGCCTTTTACCAGCCGAAGGCGGTCTTTATCGACGTCAGCACGATCGCGACCCTGCCGGCGCGCGAGCTGCGCACCGGGCTGGCCGAGGTCGTCAAGTACGGGCTGATCGAGGACGCCGATTTCTTCAAGTTCCTGGAGGCCAACGCCCATCACCTCAACACCAAGGCGTTTGAGGACGAAGGGACGAAGCGGGCGGCGCTGGGGCTCTGGCAGACGATCGTCGGCGAGTCGGCCAAGATCAAAGCGCTGGTGGTGGAAAAGGACGAACGGGAGACCAAGGCCCGGATGGTGCTCAATTTCGGGCACACTGTCGGCCACGCGCTCGAGTCGCTGACCCGCTACCGCGCCTATAACCACGGCGAGGCGGTGGCGATCGGCATGAGGGCCGCGGCCAAGATCGCCCGGCGCCTGAAGCTGCTGGACGAAGAAGTGGAGGCCCGCCTGACGGCGCTGCTGGAAAAACTGGGGCTGCCGACCGAGATCGCGGGCCTGCCGGCCAAAAAGATCGTCGACGCGCTGGCGATCGACAAGAAGGTGATCGGCGGGCGGGTCAATTTCGTCCTGCCGGAAAGACTGGGCAAGGTCGTGATCCGCGACGACGTGCCGCTCACGCTGGTCAAAAACGTGTTGAACGAGATGGGGGCGAAATGAAAAGCGCCGAAGAGCAATTAGCGATCATCCGGCGCGGCGTTGTCGAAATAATTCCTGAAGAGGGATTGAGCGCGAAACTCAAAACGGGCAAACCTCTCAAAGTTAAATGGGGGGCCGATCCTTCAGCTCCGGATATTCATCTTGGCCATACCGTTGTCCTTCATAAATTAAGGCAGCTTCAGGACCTGGGCCATCACGTGGAGTTTATAATCGGCGATTTTACGGCAATGATCGGCGACCCGTCCGGTAAATCCGCCGCAAGAAAGCCGCTGGATAAAGACGTCGTTGAAAAAAATTCCGCAAGTTATCAGGAGCAGGTATTTAAGATATTAGATCGCGGCAAAACAACGGTCCATAAAAACAGTGCTTGGCTGAAAAATTTAAAATTGGAAGAAATATTCAAGCTCACGTCTTTTTATACGGTCGCCCGGATGCTTGAGAGGAACGATTTTAAGAAGAGATTTGAAAGCGAAGCGGAGATATCCGTTTTAGAGTTCCTCTATCCTTTATTGCAGGGCTATGATTCCGTGCAGCTTGATTCGGACATTGAGATCGGCGGGACCGACCAGAAATTCAATATGCTTGTCGGGAGGACCTTGAAAGAGCGTTATAGCAAAATGGCTCAAGTAGTCTTGACCTTGCCCCTGCTCGAAGGGACCGACGGCGTCAATAAAATGAGCAAGTCGCTGGGCAATTACATCGGCATCACGGAGCCGCCGGCGGAGATCTTCGGCAAGGTCATGTCGATCTCCGATACTTTGATGCTGCGCTACTACGAATTGCTGACCGATGAGGACCTGGCGGCGGTCAAAAAAATGCATCCCAAAGCGGCCAAAATGAAGCTGGCCGGCCTGCTGGTCAGCCGGTTCCACGATGCCAAAGCGGCGCGGTCGGCCGAGCAGGAATTCGAGACGGTCTTTAAGTCGGGCGGGAAGCCCCAGGAGATCGATCTGATTGAATTGAATGAACCGGAAATGAACATTATCGACCTGCTGGCGGAAACAAAACTGGCCCCGTCGAGGTCCGAGGCCCGGCGGCTGGTCCAGCAGGGCGGGGTGTCGGTCAATGATACGGTCATTAAAGACGAAAAGGCGCTGATCGGCCTCAAGAATGAGATTGTCCTCCAGGTGGGCAAGCGCCGGTTCCTCCGGGTCAAAGCCACGTAAACCGCTTGACAAAAACCGGCCCGCCCTTTATAATGTTCACTGGTTGAACAATGAGTGAACATGTAGAGAAATCGAACGGGCGGCAGCGAGAGATAAATGGCCTGCAGGCTTTATTGGTGAAAGCGACTTCGGATATTAATCCGCATCTCGATTCTAATCTGGGTGTGTTGCGCTACATTAACGATGCTGATCGGATCCGGGCATATTTGCCGAACGGCGGCAAGATCCTGGATTGGGGCTGTGGCCGCGGCCAAATGACCCATCTGTTGAAAAACCGGGGTTTTGACGTTGTCGGTTATGACGTGGACCCGATGGGCAAAGAATTCTTGAATCAGATTGGCCAGACGTTGATCCTGGGGACCGATCCGGTCAAATTGCCGTTCGCGGACAACTCCTTTGACGCCGTGCTTTCTTCCGGAGTGATAGAGCATGTCGTTGACCGGAACGGCTCACTGGCAGAAATTTCCCGCGTCATCAAAAAGGGTGGTTATTTCTTTGTTTTCCGGTTGCCGAACAAGTATTCTTACATTGAGTTCATTTCCGACCGGTTGGGCCGCGGCGACCATCCGGTGAAATATTCCCGGGCGCAAATCAAGAAATTATTAAATGAGTCCGGCTTCGAGGTTGAAACCAGCCGTTATCAGGGCTTCCTGCCCTATAACCTGAAAAATTTCCCCGCTCTAAGCCGGTCTCTCTATCATAAGCTGGATATTTTCTGGCAGTTTTTTGACCGATTGCTGACCAATTGTCCCGGTTTAAATGTTCTCTGTACGAACATTGATTTAGTGGCTTGCCGGAAGTGAAACATGGAACAGAGCGCGACTAAACGGATCGCAAGGAATTTTTCCTGGCTCTTGGCGGGGAATATCACCAGCGGCCTGGTCACTTTTTTTCTAGTGGTGTATATCGCGCGAGTCTTGGGCGCGGCTAATTATGGGTTGGTGCAGTTAGCCCAGGCTTTTCTGCTTTATTTAGTGCTGATAGTCGATTTCGGACTTTCCACTTATGGCACCCGCAAGATTGCCCAAGACCGCAGGCAGGCACCGCGCATTACTCTTAATATCTTTGCGCTGCGCCTGACCCTGGCCCTGATCGTTTTCAGCCTAAGCCTGCTGGTCATCTATCTGGTCCCTTTGGCCCCGATGCTTCGGTCGCTCTTCATTGCCACCTTTCTGATGGTTTTTTATCGTGCCCTGAATACCGATTGGGTCTTCCAGGGCCTGGAAAAGATGGAATATGTCGGCCTTTTCAAACTGACCTTTGCCATTGTTTCTTTTGGTTTTATCGTCTTGCTGGTGCGCCAACCGGCCGATCTAGTCAATGTCCCGCTTGTTCAATTAATGACGGGTGCCTTGATCTCTTTCTTTTTCGTCGTCTTTTTGTTCCGGAAGATCGTGCCATTCGAATTGGCTGAGCTGTCTTTGCGCAGCTGGCCGGCGGCTTTCCTGACCGCTATCCCGCTGGGGGTCTCGACCATTCTGCTGCAGGTCTATTATAATTTCGACACCATCATGCTGGGCTTGATGGACCGGGCGGCCGTGGTCGGTCTTTATAATGCCGCCTACAGGATCTTTTATCTTTTTGCCGGTGTTTTTTCGCTCTGGTTGGCGACCGTCCTCCCGGTTGTTTGCGGCAAAATGGCGGTCAGCCGTCAGGCGGCCGGTAAATTCATAGAAAAATATCTGCGTTTGACCCTTTTGTTCTTCATTCCGGTGACAGTTTTCGTGTTTTTGGCCGCTCCGGTCTTTATTGAAGTGGCGTTCGGCCAGGGATATATCAGCGCCATCCCGGCTTTGCGATTTTTGATCTGGGCTTTGATCCCGTTGACTATTAGCTACAGTTTCAGCAGTCTAATTCTGATCCCGGCCGGCCTGTTCAATCAATTCCTGATCTCTGTCGGAGTCGGGGCATTGACCAATGTGTTGCTTAATCTCGTGCTGATCCCGAAATTTAGCTTGCTGGGAGCAGCCTTGGCGGCGATAGTTACTCAAGTTGCCGCAGGGATCGTCGCTTTTTTGTTCGCCCGGCGGGTGGTCCGTTTGCATTTTGGTCAATACCTTGTTAAGCCGGTGTTTATTTCGCTGGTTGCCGGCGGAGCCGCGCTGCTGATTGACCGGGCAAAATTGGGCCAGCCGCAGATATTAAATGCTTCGATTGCCAGCGCAGCCTTTTTACTGCTGGCTGGCGGAACGCTGCTCTATCTGGAACGCGAGTTCGTTTTTAATTATGTTAAGGAGATAATCCGCAAGTCATGAGTGCAACGATAAGAAAAGCACAGCCACTGCTTTCCATTTGCATCCCGACCTATAACCGGGCACAGCTTTTAAAAATGGCGGTTGAGAGCGTCTTGGCCCAAATCGACGGAACGATTGGCGATGGCGTGGAGATTATTGTTTCTGATAACGCATCGACTGATGAGTCGGCTTTGATCGTAGAGCGGCTGAAGCAGGGGTCAGGAGCAACGATAAAATATTTTGTAAATGAAAAGAATGTCGGATCTGAGCGCAATTTTTTATTGGCGGTGGAACGCGCCAGTGGTCGCTATGTCTGGATGTTGGGGAGCGATGATATGCTGGCCCCGGGCGCGTTAAAGGTTATCATGCAGGAGATCAAAAAGAGTGAACCGGTAGACATATATTTCTGCGAGAAAAAAGATTTTTATCGAACGCCTGACAGGCCGATGCGCTTTCGCCGGATAATGAAATATCTGGAGGCGAAAGTGTTCGATTTTAAGGAGAGACAGACAATCGATGAGTACTTTAGGCGCAATAAAAGGCTGATCGCTTATTGTAATTTTATCTCCAATATTATTTTTAAGCGAAAAGCCTGGCTTCGGATCGAACAAAAGGAGAAATATGTTGGCACTCAATATATCCATGTTTATATCTTCCAATCGATCTTATGGGGCAAAAAGCCAGGGGTAATGAAGTATTTGCCGCTACCGCTGGTAATGAGGGGTTGGGGCAATAACCCTCCGGTTGAGTTTGGGGAAAGGTTGGAAGTGGACATGCAAATTTACCGGCGGATTGCTGAAGATGTATTTGCTGATAAGAAATATGTCCGGTTGATAGATGAGCTGGTGATCAAAAATGATGGTTTTTCCTGGGCGGTCAGGGCAGTGATTAATGATCGTTGGAATTATTGTTTTAAGTTGTTCCCTTTATTATGGGAGTATTATTGGGAACTGCCGCTTTTTTGGCTGAAAATCGTTCCGCTGCTGTTTGTGCCGGGGTTTATCTTAAGAATCTTGCGTGGCTCTTATAGAATAATGGTTAAGGGGGAGTCATTGAGCGCCCGGGAGCTGCTTGAGGCCTAAAAAGCTATGGTTGACGATAACGAACATAAAGTAATTGAAGAGATCTCGCGCCGCCAGAACCTGACCCAGCGGGAACTGTCGGCCCGGACTAACCTGTCGCTGGGCGCCGTTAACATTATTATTAAGCGGCTGGTCAAGCGCGGCGTGGTCAAGACCACCAACCTTAACTCTAAAAAGCTCGAATACGCGCTGACCCCAAAAGGCTTCTCCGAAAAAGCGGCAAAATCTTACAATTATATTCTTAAGACTATTGGCCTGGTAAAAAAGGTCAAAGCGGAGATCGCCGGGATCGTGCTGGAGGAGTTTAACCGCGGCCAGAGGAAGTTCGTCGTGCTGGGCGATGACGACCTGGCGGACATTATTGAACTGGCCCTGAAGGGCTTTGATTACGAGCGCATTAATGAGCTGAAAGATCTCAATGACCCAAAAGCGCTGGTCCTGGTCGGGATCAGGGGCAAGAAGACCAATGGTTTCCGGTCGATAAATATCAGGGAAAGGCTGGGCGAAGCTTACTGGAGCGTGGGGTTGATCCCGGAATGAGCACGACAAAACGGATCGCTAAGAATTTTATCTGGTTGCTGGGCGGTAATATCGCTTCCGGCGGCCTGCTTTTCCTGATCTATGTTTTCCTGGCCCGGGTCCTGGGCGTCTGGGCCTTCGGCCTTTTGAGTTTTGCCCAGGCCGTTACTTCTTATTTGGTGCTGTTGGTCGATTCCGGCTTGTCGCTTTTTGGCATGAATAAGATCGCTGCGAACAAGAGCATAGCCGGGCATTTGGCGCTCAATATCTTTGCCGTCAGGCTGTCCATTGCCTTGCTGCTCTATCTGGCTTCTGCCTTGCTGGTCACTTTTTTGCCAATTGCGGCAAATATGAAACTGCTTTTTCTGCTGGCTTTTATTTTCATCTTTTACCGGGCGCTGAACGCTGACTGGGTGTTTCAGGGGCTGGAGCAGATGGAATTTATCACGGTCGGCAAGCTGGCGTACACATTGCTGGCGGGAGGCTTGGCCCTGCTGCTGGTCAAAGGCCCGGCCGACCTGCTTGGCGCGGTGGCGATCATCTCGCTGGCCGGCGTCCTGGTCTCCGGTCTGATGCTGATTTTTTTGTTCAGGAGGGTTTTAACGGTTGATTTCGGCTGGCTGGCGCCGGCGCAATGGGCGAATTATTTTTTGCTGGCGCTGCCGCTGGGCGCCTCGCTGGCCATGATCCAGGTCTGCAATAATCTGGACACGGTCATGCTTGGCTTTATGGACCGGCCGGAAATGGTCGGTTATTATAACGCGGCTTATAAGATATTTTTTATCGGCCTGGGGATATTTTGTACCTGGCTCTCAACCGCGATGCCGGTCGCCAGCGCCCGTTTCCAGACCGACCAGGAAGCGGCTCATAGATTCCTGCAAAAGTTCCTTCGCCTGACACTTATTTTAATTGTTCCCCTGGTTTTATTGACCTTTCTGGCGGCGCCGCTGATCATCAGGCTGTTTTTCGGCTCGCAATATGACCAGGCCGTTCTGGGCCTAAGAATACTGTGCTGGGCCCTGCTGCCGATGTCGCTCGGCAGCACTTATGGCGTGCTGATCCTGATACCGTCAGGGCACTACAATCTTTTTCTTTACTCTTCGTTGGCGGGCGCCACTGTCAATCTCGTCTTCAACCTTCTTTTGATCCCGGCTTTTAGTTTTTACGGCGCCGCTTCTGCCACTCTGCTGGCGGAGCTGGCGGCGTTAGCGGTGGTTTATCGGTTTTCCCGATCGGTCATGACGCTGGAATTCCTCCCGGCGGTGGGCAAGCCGCTGGTTTATACCTTGCTGGCGGGCCTGGCCTGGTTTTTAGCCCGGAGCTGGCTCACTGTCCATCATTGGCTGGTCAGTCAGTCGCTGGCAGGGCTGGCCTTTGTCTCGGTTTATTTAGCGATGTTATTTGTTTGGGATAAAACGTTTATTCTGGGCTTTGCCAAGGAGTTAAAAAGCAAGTGAGTTCTGAACAAAAACAGCCGTTGCTGTCGATTTGTATCCCGACCTACAATCGGGCGGAGACGCTGCAGGAAGCAGTGGCCAGCATTTTGGCGCAGGCAGCCGAAGTAAAGGCCGGTGACTTTGAGGTTCTCATCTCTGACAACGCATCGACCGATTCGACCGATGCGGTAATAGATAAGATAAAAGCAAGCACAAAACTAACGGTCAAATATTTTAAAAACGAAAAGAATGTTGGCATGGACAATAATTTCCAGTTGCTGGTAGGGCGCGCTCTTGGCAGGTATATTTGGCTGTTAGGCTCGGATGACCTGCTTGCCCCGGGGGCGCTGAAAAGTGTTTTGCGGGAATTGGAGGGGGAGGATCAGGTAGATCTTTATCTGGGAGAAAAAGAGGATTTCTATTTAACTCCGGACCGGCCGATGCGCCGGCGCAAGATCATGCCGTTCGTCCGGGCGGAGACCTTTGATTTTTCCCGAAAGGAGGAAGTCGACCGGTATTTTAAGGCGAATAAGAAGCTGATCGCTTATTGCAATTATATTTCGAACATCATTTTTCTCCGGGAAAAATGGCTGCGCGTCAGGGGTAAAGAGGAGTTTACAGGCACTTTTTATCTGCATCTTTATGTTTTTCAGGCGCTCCTGTGGGGGGGCGAGCCGGGAACGATTAAGTACCTGCCGGCGCCTCTGGTCAAAAGGCGGTGGGGCAAGGAAGGGACGCCCGAGCTTGAGCAGTGGAAATCCCTGCCTTTTGCTGAGTTGCGGCTGAGACAGGATGTTTCGATTTATCGGAAAGTTTCCAGCGCTGTTTTTGAGGACAAAAAGTATATTCGCTTAATTGATGAACTGGTTATTAGAAATGATGGCTTTTCCTGGGCGGTCAGGTTAAGGATAGAAAATCCCCGGCGCTTTATCGGGGATATTCTGCCTTTCCTCTTCAGGGTCTACTGGACGCATCCCATGTTCTGGCTGAAAATTGTCCCTCTGGTATTTATCCCTGGTTTTATCTGGAAACTGATGCGCGGTGTTTACCGCCGGCAGGTCAAAGGCGAGCCGATCGGCCTCAAGGAAGTGCTGGGCATTTAATGGAGAAAAAGTTGATCTTTAATAAAAAAGGCATTTATTTGGCCGTGCTAATAGCGGTCGCCGGCGCTTTATTGCTGACTTATTGCTACAAGATCGATGCCGTGCCGTTTATCCGGGTGGATGACGGTGGCTTGTTAGAAGTTTCCCGGACTTTTGCTTTGCACGGTTATCTGGGAAGCCGGATGCTTGAGGCCGGGCATAATGAAAGCCGCTATTTTCACATTCACCCGCCCTTCTTTTATCTGCTGAACGGCCTGCTGTTCAAGCTGATCGGTTTCGGCATCCTGCAGGGGAGAGTGCTGGCGCTGCTTGCTTCTTTTCTGGTGTTGCTGACCGTCCCCTGGCTTTACCGGTCGCTGGCGCGGTTCCAGTTGGCGACCGAAGACGCATGGCTGCTGGCGATCATGTTCCTCAGCAACCCGTTCTATTTCATCATGGCCCGTTATGTCCGGCCGGAAATGCCGACCCTTTTGCTTTCCCTGCTGGCCATCCTGGCTTATTTACGCTCGGAGCGGAGCAAGGGGTCTTTCTATTTGTTGCTGGGCGGTTTGCTGGCGGGGCTGGCGGTCCTGACCCATTTTTACGGCATTTACGCGCTGATCTACCTGATGGTCTGCTGGCTGTTCAGCCGGAAAGAGGGGAAACTAGCACGTGCCGCATTGATTTTAGCCGGCTTTATCTTGCCGCTGGTCCCTTATCTGATCTGGCTCTTCAGCGATTTCAATTCATTTTATTTTCAAGTTATTGTTGTCAGGAAAAGCCTGGAAAGCTTCAACTTTGGCGGGATCTTACTGCGGTATGCGGCCTTTTTTGTCAACTACAAGACGTTGAATGCGACACTCCTCTTCCTGGCAGGCATGCTTTGGGCGGTCGCTGATCGGCGCCGGATGACCAACGAGCAATGGCGGACGATCGGCCGGATCCTGGGCCCGGCACTCTGTTTTTTGCCAATCTTTATCGTTATGCCTAGAATGAGCGAATATTATTATCTGGTCCTGCTGCCGTTCGTTTATTTCACGGTCATTTATTTAAAGCAGATATTTGGCCGGCCGGTGTCTTTGCTGATCGGTCTATTTATTGTGATCAATCTGTCTGGTCTGGGGTTTTACTGGCACAAATACCATGATTACGACTATTATCGCTATGCCGGCAAGCTAAAAGCGGTCTTGCCCCGGCCGGGTGATTTTGCCGTGGCCGGGAATATGTCGCTCTATCCCGGCCTGCTGGAATACAAGTTTTACGCGTTCGAGAACAGTTCGCTCGCGCCGGATAACGATTGCCAGACCTACGCCGGGTTTGCCCGGCGGATCAAGGAGCTTAATATCAAATATATTATTTATCAGGAGTCCCATTTAAAACAACATTTTCACGCCGCATACCTGGGCAGGTATTTAAGCGATCATTGCCGGGTTTTCGGCAAGGTGAATGACCCGGGTTATGGTAGTGAAGGGCAGAAGCGTGACAATCAAATCGTTATTTATCAGGTCATAAAATAAACGAGGAGGCGGAATGACATGAAAGTCGTTATCTTGGCGGGCGGGCAGGGGACAAGGATCGGCGAGGAATCTTATCTCAAGCCAAAGCCGATGCTTGATATCGGTGAAAAACCGATCCTCTGGCATATCATGAAGGGATATTCTCATTACGGCTTTAATGAGTTTGTCATTTGCGTCGGCTATAAAGGGTACCTGATTAAAGAGTATTTCAGGAATTATTTTTTGCATGAATCTGATGTCACTTTTAATTTCAATAAAGGCGAAAAGAAAGTTATTCATAGCCATACGGCCGAGCCCTGGGAGGTGACCCTGGTCGATACGGGGCTGGAGACCCAGACCGGCGGCCGGCTGAAAAGGGTGAAGGAGTACCTTGGTAACGAACCTTTTATGTTCACGTATGGCGATGGCGTTGCCGATATTAACCTTAAGGAATTACTGGACTTTCATCGCGCCCACGGCAAGCTGGCGACCGTGACCGCCGTCAGGCCGCTCGGACGGTTCGGCGCCTTGCGGATCAGCAAAGAAAATACCGTGGAGAGATTCCTGGAGAAGACCGAGGGGAACTATACCTGGATCAACGGCGGCTTTTTTGTCCTGGATCCGAAAGTCATCGATTATATCGAGGGGGATCAGATGGCCTTTGAGAACATGCCGGTAAAAAGGCTGGCCAAGGAAGGCCAATTGATGGCCTATAAACATAACGGTTTCTGGCAGCCGATGGATACTTTGAGGGAGAAAAATATGCTTGAAGAGCTCTGGCGGTCGGGCCAGGCGGCCTGGAAGGTTTGGGGATAAATTAAACAATTAAACAAAACCCAATTAAACAATTAAACAAATCACAATTAAACAATTAAACAAATCACAATTAAACAATTAAACAAATGGGAAATAAAATAGAGCGAAAAAAGTTTGATATAAAAGACAGGACTTTTGATTTTAGCTTGAGGATCATAAAGCTCGTGATGGCCTTCCCTAAGAGCACGGCGGGCTTTAAGCTGGGGGAACAATTAATGGCGGCGGGGACGTCGATTGGCGCGAACGTGGAAGAAGCGGACGACGCTCATTCCAAAAAGGATTTTATTTATAAAATGGGAATTGCCCGAAGAGAAGCGAGGGAAACCACTTATTGGCTTAGAATAGTGAAAGAGGTCGGATTATTGGAAAATGAAGTGAACAAGAAAGAAATTGACGACTTATTGCGGGAAAGCCTTGAATTAAGGAATATCTTGAGCAGTATACTGACCAAGGCTTCGGCGCAATTAGACAATTAACTAATATTTGTGAATTGTTTAATTGTGTCATTGTTTAATTTTAGTTGAGAATTGTTTAATTTTGGCTGTGAGTTGTTTAATTGTGACATTGTTTAATTAAGGGGGTTAGAGTGGAATTCTGGCGCAAGAAAAGGGTGTTTATTACCGGCCACACCGGCTTTAAGGGCTCCTGGCTTTGCCTCTGGCTAAGCCTGCTCGGGGCGAAAGTGACCGGCTATGCCCTGCGTCCGCCGACCAACCCGAGCCTATTTAATTTATGTAAGGTTGATGAATTGGTCAGTTCGGTGATTGCTGACGTAAGGGATTCCAAGTCGCTGAAAAAGGCCATGTCAGCTGCCAAGCCGGAGATCGTGATCCACATGGCGGCCCAGCCGATCGTGAGAGAATCATATAAGGTACCGAGCGAGACCTTCGCAGTCAATGTGATGGGGACGGTCAACGTGCTTGAGGCGGCCAGGGCCGGTAAAAGCGTCCGGGCGGTCGTCAATGTGACGACGGATAAGGTGTACGAGATCAGGTCTGGGGTACGGGGGATGAGGGACGCGGGTTTTAAAGAAACTGACGCATTAGGAGGGCATGATCCTTACTCGAGCAGCAAAGCGTGCTCGGAACTTGTCGCCCAGGCTTACCGGCGGTCATACGGGATGAACGTCGCGACCGCCCGGGCCGGGAATGTGATCGGGGGAGGGGACTGGGCGGTTGACAGATTGGTTCCGGATTTTGTCCGGGCGGTTTTAAAAGGCGAAAGAATTAAAATCAGGAACCCCAAAGCCACGCGTCCCTGGCAGTATGTTTTGGAGCCGTTAATGGGCTATCTGATTTTAGCCGAGAAGTTGTACCGGAGCGGCGATAAATATGCCGGGGCCTGGAATTTCGGGCCGGACGACAGTGACGCTAGATCGGTCGAATGGCTTGTCAAAGAGTTATGCCGGGTCTGGGGCGGAGAAGCCGCTTATATAATTGAGTGCGGCCAGCAGCCTCATGAAACGGCTTGTTTGAGATTAGATAATTCCAAGGCAAAAAAGCAATTAAAATGGCGGCCGAAATACCGCCTCGGAGAAGCGCTGGCTAAAGTGATTGAATGGACCAGACCCTATCAGCGCGGCGAAGACGTTAGAAAAAAATGCTGGCAGCAGATCGAGGAATATATGAAATGAGGATATTGATCGTTGTCCCGCGTATGCGGCTGGAAGAAGCGGAGAACTATAATTATATGTTCCCGCTGGGGCTGGCGTATCTTTCTTCCGTCTTGAAACAAGCCGGGCATCAGGTGGCCTGTTTTAACCTTAACCATTATTACGGGGCCATTCCGGAACTGCTCAATAATTATATTAAGAAGCACGGGCCCTTCGAGGTTGCCTGCACGGGGGGGATCTCGACCAGCTACCGTCAGATCAAAGCGGTGGTCGAAGCTTTCCATGCCGGTCAGCCGGAGATCAAATTGATTTTGGGGGGCGGCTTGATCTCCAGTGAGCCGGAATTGATGTTTTCTGTTTTAAGCCCGGACTTTATCGTTCTGGGCGAAGGAGAAGAAACGATCTGTGAGCTTATCTCATACCTTGAGAAGCAGGGGGAGATTGGCAGGGTCGCGGGCATCGGTTATCGTGATCAAGCCGGTCAGATCATTCTGACGAAGGCTCGTGCGCCGATAGCGGACATTGATTCACTCCCCTGGCCGGATTTCGAATCATTTGAATATGATAAGTATCTGGAGAAAATGCGCCCCTCCGACTACTTCGGGATGGAATTATTTGATCAGCCGAGAGTTTATCCCATCATCTGCAGCCGCTCTTGCCCCTATTCGTGCACTTTTTGCTACCATCCGATCGGCCAAAAGTACCGGCAGCGATCTATTAAATCGATAATGGAAGAATTATCAGCCATGGTAAAACGCTACCGCATTAACCTGATCTGGATTTATGACGAGTTGTTCTCCGACGATCGGGAATGGCTGGCTGAATTCTGCCGGCAGATCAAAATCCTGCTAAAAGAAATCAGCTGGCCATGTAAATGGGGTTGTCAGATGCGGGTTGATAAATTAGATGAGCCAACGTTGAAGGCCATGAAGGAAGCGGGTTGTTATTCAATAAGTTATGGTTTCGAAAGTTATAGCCCGGCTGTTCTCAAGAGCATGAAAAAGCGCATTACCGCCGAACAGATTGACCGGGCGGTCAGGCTGACCCTGAAGAATAAGATCAGCCTTCAGGCTAATTTTATTTTTGGCGATCCGGCCGAGACCAGGCAAACGATCAAAGAAACTTTGAGCTACTGGAAAGCGAACCGGGAGGCGGGCATAATGTTGAACTTTATTAGCCCTTATCCGGGCACCCCGCTTTATCAGAAATGCCTGGGAAAAGGGATTATCAAAGATAAAATTGATTTCATCGAGAACCGGATCTTCGGCCTTTTTAACATGAGCGATAGCCTGACGGACCGGGCGTTCGCGCGTTTATGGTATGAGATAAACAAGGCGGTTATTAAGGACCGTGTCTATGCCAAAAAATGGAAGGCGGCGAAAGCGAAGGATGGGACATTTTCGCTTTCGGTCGAATGCCCTCATTGTAAAACAGTCAGCCACTATGGGAATTATGTGCTTAAATCAAAATACTATTATTTCGCGATGATGTATTGCCGCGCCTGCGCACGCCGCTTCTTTTTATCGTCGAGCTTGTTCAAGTTCACGCTCAATGTTTTACTGGCCGTGTACACTTTAATGCCAGTGCTTTCGTATAGATTTTATGAGCAAATCTGGCCAAGAAGATATCTGATCCGCGGGGCATTTAATCAGGCGCTTAATTCGCTCAAGCGAGCGGTTGGCTTGGGGCGGGTGAACAATAATGTGTAGCGAAAGAAACGAGGATCAATTAAGAGCAAAGGCCGTCAAGGCCGCACTAGAATATTACAGGGTTAATCACAAGAAAAGGCCATGGGTGCCCGGTGAGCGCATTCCCTACGCCGGCCGGGTCTTCGATGAAAAAGAGATCGGGAACCTGGTCGATTCTTCCCTCGAATTCTGGCTGACCATGGGCAGGTACGCGGAGAAATTCGAGCAGGGCCTGGCCGGATTTCTGGGCGTCAAATATTGCTCGCTGGTGAATTCCGGCTCTTCGGCCAACCTGTTGGCGTTTATGGCGCTGACCGTGCCGGAACTCGGCGCGCGGCGGATCAAGCCCGGCGATGAGGTCATCACGGTGGCGGCCGGCTTTCCCACCACCATTGCCCCGATCATCCAGTTTGGGGCGGTCCCGGTCTTTGCCGACATCACGCTGCCGGGCTATAACATCGATTGCCGCCAGCTTAAAAAGGCTTTATCGGAAAAAACAAAGGCGGTCATGCTGGCGCACACGCTGGGGAACCCCTTTGACGTCGGCCGGGTCAAGAAATTCTGCGAGGAGCATGAGCTCTGGCTGATCGAGGACAATTGTGATTCTTTGGGCTCGAGATACAATTTGAACGGCCAATGGGGTTATACGGGAACTTTTGGCGATCTCGGCACTTCCAGCTTTTATCCGCCGCACCATATGAGTTGCTCAAAAAACACTCCAATTCCATACTTGGATGAAAAGGGAAGCTGGCGAGTTGACAGGATTGATAGAATATTCGAGCTTTATGTTGATCAGCCTGAAAAAATCCAGGTTTTGTCGTTTGATAAAGACAATAAGGTTAGATGGACAATTCCCGCTTCTATTTTGAGACATAAGTTAGGACAAAAGAAAATGATGAAAATAGTCTGTCAACATGGCAGACGAGTTGAAGTTACGGAAGATCATAGTGTCTTTGTGTTGGATAAAAATTCTGCGAAAATAGTGCCGAAGCAGGCAGGGTTGATAGGCAAAAATGATTATATTGTTGTTACTAGTGAGATCCCCAGCCCGGGGAAAATCGATTCTATAAATATTCTCGAGCCTTTTTTTGGCAAGGATGCTTATGTGTCGGGTTTCTCGCGTTTTAATCTTAAATATGTCAAGAAGGCCGACCAGCGATGGCAATTCAAGGACAGAAATACTTTACCGATCAAGTACTTGAAAATGTATGATCTGAAAAAAGAAGAATTACTGGTTGGGATCGCGCAATCACGCAAGATCCCCGCTCGACTGCCGGTCAATGAAGAGCTGTTCCGCCTGATCGGTTATTTTATTGCTGAAGGAGCATACCAAAACGGTTTAGTTTTCTCTTTTCACAAGAAAGAGCGCGATTTGATCAATGATGTCAAACGTCTTATTAAAGCGTTGTTCGGTTTATCAGTCGCCGTCAGAGAGGCGGGGAATTCAGCCGTTATCGAAGTCCAATCAAAAAATGTTGAGATTGTCTTTTCGGAGATTTTTGCGATTAAAAAAGGAGCAAAGAACAAGCGCATACCATGGTTTATTTATCACGGCGATGAAAAATGCATTAAAGCTTTTATATATGGATACACAAAGGGAGACGGTTCGGAAAGAAAAAGGGCCGGCAATACGAATCATATCGATGTCACCAGCGTTTCCCTGGATTTGTTAAATGATTTTCAATACTTGTTGTCCAGGGTGGGGATAAGCGCTTCTTTTTATAGGAGAAATATCGGTAAAAAAAAGAAGATCGGGAATAATTGGACAACCTCGCAAGACAACTATACGCTTAGTTTTAGCGGTTATATTTACCGGGGGAAATCCATCGTCAAGCAGAACAAGAAGGAACGGAACAATGTTGCCCTTCAAGCCCCGCTGTTGGATGTCTTTAGGAATTATATAAGTATTGGCAAAGGGCAAAAGACGATTTCCAGAAAGCGGCTAGCAAAATATATTGTTTCAAATAGTGATTTACTGAAGGTGGTTGCAGGGGAGGTCGGCTTTTTAAAGATCAGAAGCATACAAGAAATCAATTATGGGGAAAATGAATATGTTTATGATTTTTCAGTGCCTGGGAAAGAAAACTTTTATGGTGGTTTCCTGGGAGTGTTTTTGCATAATACCATGGGGGAGGGCGGGGCGGTTTACACCAACGACCCGCAGCTCAAGAAAAATGTCGAGTCGTTCAGGGATTGGGGGAGGGATTGCTCGTGTCCTTCGGGTAAGGACAACACTTGCGGTAAACGATTTACCCAACAGTTCGGCGCCTTGCCGTACGGGTACGACCATAAGTATGTTTATTCTCATTTCGGTTATAACCTGAAGGCCACCGATCTGCAGGCGGCCATCGGCTGCGCCCAGCTCGAGAAGCTCCCAAATTTCATTGCCGCCAGGAGGAAGAACTGGGAGAAACTCCGCCGGGGCCTGGACGAGCTGAAGAGTGTTTTTGTCCTGCCGGAAGCGGCGGAAAACTCCGAGCCGAGCTGGTTCGGGTTTCTTTTGACCGTAAAAGAGCGGGCCGGCTTTTCCCGGGACGAAATAGTTAGATCCCTTGAATCGAAAGGGATCCAGACCCGGATGCTTTTTGCCGGCAATATGGTCAAGCATCCGTGTTTTGACGAGATGAGGGGCAAGGAGCAAGGGTATAGGGTCGCGGGGGAATTAAAGAATACCGATCTGGTCATGAAGCAGGCGTTTTGGATCGGTGTCTATCCGGGCCTGACCGGGGAGATGATCGATTATGCGCTCGACCAGATCAGGGGTTTTTGTCAAAGGGCGGTTTGAACGGAAATTAAAGGAGGGAGATCATGAGGATCTTTGTTATTGCGGAGATCGGGATCAATCATAACGGGAGCGTCGAGATCGCCAAACAGCTGATCGATGTGGCGAAGGTGGCCGGGGCCGATGCCGTTAAGTTCCAGAAACGGACGGTCGAAAAGGTTTATTCGAAAGAAGAACTGGACAAGCCCCGGGAAAGCCCCTGGGGGACGACCACCCGGGAGCAAAAGTTGGGTTTGGAGCTTGGCCGGGCGGCATATGACGAGATCGATCGCTATTGCAGGGAGAAGGGGATCGAATGGTTCGCTTCCGCCTGGGACCGGGAGAGCCAGGCGTTCCTGCACCAGTATAACTTGAAACATAACAAGGTCGCCTCGGCCATGATGCCCGACCTGGAATTGCTGCGCCAGGTCGCTGCGGAACGGAAACATACTTTTATCTCCACGGGGATGTGCGACCTCGAGATGGTCGACCGGGCGGTGGAGATATTCAAGAAGGCGAATTGCCCTTTCGAGCTGATGCATTGCGTTTCCACCTATCCGACCAATGACGAGGACGCCAACCTGAATTGTATCCCGCTCTTGCGCGACCGTTACCGTTGCGACGTCGGTTACAGCGGCCATGAGGGCGGGATCGCGGTTTCCTACGCCGCCGCCGCCCTTGGGATCACCTCGCTGGAGAGGCACATCACGCTTGACCGCGCCATGTACGGCTCCGATCAGGCGGTTTCGCTGGAGCCGGCCACCTTTGTCCAGATGATCGGCGGGCTGCGGAAGATCGAAAAGGCGATGGGGGATGGCGTCAAGAAAATGCAGGAGAAAGAAGTGCCGATCGCCAAAAAATTAAGATCGCATATCCGCCTGGAGTCTCACGAATAATGATCAAAGTTTCTGATTATATAATGAATTTTTTGGTGTCGCGGGGGATAACGATGGTGTACATGCTCCCCGGCGGCGGCGCTATTCACCTGGTCGATTCGCTGGGGCGCTGCCCGAAGCTGAAATACACCTGTTTCTTCCACGAACAGGCCCTGGCGATCGCGGTCGAAGCGCACGGCCAGCATCTGAACAGCCCCGGCGTCGGACTGGTCACTTCCGGCCCGGGGAGCACGAATACGATCACCGCCGTGGCCGCCGCTTATATCGATTCGACACCGTGCGTGTTCATCTCGGGCCAGGCAAAGCGTTCCGACCTTAAGGGGAAGAGCGGCGTGCGGCAGATGGGCTCGCAGGAAGTGGATATCATCTCCATGGTCAGCTGCATCACCAAGTACGCGGTGACCATTATGGAACCAGGGGAGGTGCGGTTCCATCTCGAAAAGGCGTGGCACGAGGCGACCACGGGGCGGATGGGGCCGGTCTGGCTGGATATTCCCCTTGACGTGCAGGGGGCCATGGTCGATGAAAATGTTTTACAGGGTTACGTTAAACCGGCGCCGCCTGAGCCAAAGCTCCCGCTCGACCGGATCGTTGCCGCGCTGGAACGTTCAAAACGCCCCCTGATCCTCGTCGGCAACGGAGTGAAACTTTCCGGCGCCTCGGCGGCCGTCAGGAATTTTGCGGAGAAGCACCGGGTCCCGATGGTCCTGACCTGGAAAACAGCCGATTTCCTCGGCTATGATCATCCGCTTAATTTCGGCTTCCCCGGCATCCTGGGGAGCCGGTACGCGAATTTTATCGTCCAGACCTGCGACCTGCTGCTGGTCCTCGGCAGCCGGCTCGATCCGAGCCTGACCGCCTTCAACAGTCGGGATTTTGGCCGCAACGCGTCCAAGATCATGATCGACATTGACGCGGCCGAGATCAATAAGATCGAGAATGTGGACTTAAGGGTCATTGCTGATGTCAAGACGGCCGTGAGCGCGTTGACAGAGCTGACGATCAAGCTGCCGGACCATGCGGAGTGGCTGGCCCATTGCGCGCGGCTGAAGAAGCGTTATCCCGAAGTGAATGACGGCGCGGAGCCGGCTGACGGGGTCGATCTCTACCGGTTCACTGCGGAACTTTGCCGCCAGCTTAAACCAGATGACATAATAGTGCCCGAAAGTTCGGGCGCGGCCGGCGAGGTGACCTATCAGGCGCTGAGGGTCAAGTTCGGCCAGAGCGTCAAAAATGCGGCGGGCCTCGGCTCGATGGGGTTCGGTCTGCCTTACGCGATCGGCTCTTGCCTGGCGCTGGGCGGGCGCCGCACGGTCCTGATCAACGGCGACGGCGCCTTTCAGCTCAATCTTCAGGAGCTGGAAACGGTGCGCCGGCTGCGGCTGCCGCTCAAGATGTTCATCCTGGACAACGGCGGCTATGCGAGCATCGCCAACACCCAGCGGAACATGTTCAACGGCTTCATCGTCGGCGCGGACGCCTCAAGCGGGTTCACGTTGCCCGATATTTGCGCCGTCGCCAGGGCGTACAAGCTGCGGCCGGCGGAGATAATGAGCGGTCAGGATCTGAAAACCGGGATCGCGGAAGTCTTGACGGGGGCTGAACCTGTTCTCTGCCGCCTTAAGGTCAGAAGCGATCAGCCGGTCATGCCCAGGGTGCGGGCGATGAAGCTGCCCGGCGGCGGAATGGCGTCGAAGCCGCTGGAGGAGATGTGGCCCGATCTGCCGGCCGAGGAACTGGAGGAGAACATGGCGGTGAGCAAAGATGATTAAAATAGTGGTGATGGATATTGACGGCGTGCTGACGGACGGCAAGGTCACTTTCGATTCGTCGGGCAATGAGTTCAAGACCATAGACTACAGGGATATTGACGCGATCTTTGAGCTGAAGCGGCGCGGGTTGAAGGTGGGGGTGATCACCGGCGAGTCCACGTCGATCGCGAAAGTGATCAGAGATCGCTTCCAGCCCGATTTTTTTTACAGCGGCTGCAAGGATAAGGCGGCCGCCCTGAACGAGATACGCTTCCAGACCAAAACAACGCGGGAAGAGATCTGCTTTGTTGGGGATGGCAAGTATGATGTTGCGGCCATGAAGCTGGCCGGTTTGGCGGTCTGTCCGGCCAATGCCGTCCCGGCGGTCAAGGCGGTTGCCAACCGGCAGCTCAAGTGCGCCGGTGGCGCTGGCTGCCTCCTGGAACTGCTGGAATATATCGGGGAGGCGGAACAGCCATGAAGCTTGACGAAGCGATCAAGGTTTTGGCGGCTGAGTGCCAAGATCCGCGCCAGGGGCTGCCGGAGCCGGTCTTTCTCCTGCTGTCGGGCCTGACCCCGATGGTCAACGTCGATCTCCTGATCAAGGACGATCAGGGCAGGGTGCTCCTGACGTGGCGCGATGACATCTACCATGGCCGCGGCTGGCACATTCCCGGCGGCATCATCCGCTTCCAGGAGCTTGCCCGCGAGCGAATCGTCAAGGTGGCAGAACTTGAATTGGGCTGTGAAATTGATTTTGAGGCCCAACCGATAGTGACTTACGAGCACATCACGAAGACAATGCGCGAGCGGGGGCACGCCATTTCCTTTCTCTATCGCTGTAAGCTGGTCACCGGCCCGTTGTCGCAATTGAAATATCATGGGGGGGAGCCTCGGCCAGGTATGTACGATTTTTTCAGCCGGGCCCCGGAAAATCTTTTAAAGGTCCATGAAATGTATAGAGAGTACATTAATAATAAATAGCCGGGAGGGACAAATGTCAGATCATGATTTAAAAAAAGCGATTGAAAATGCCAAGCGTGAAAAATTAAAAAGAGAAAAACCGCTGGTGTACGAGAAGATCATCAAGCTGGCGGAGAAACAGGCGCGCGGGGAGCCAACTTCCCGGATCGACATCGGGTACAACTACGCCTGCAACCTCAAGTGCAAGCACTGCATGGCCAATATGTTCCAGAAGAAGGACCGCTCGCTGACCCTCGCGGACCTGCGCAGCATCGCCGAACAGGCCGACGCGCTCGGCTGGTGCCAGT
This sequence comes from Candidatus Saganbacteria bacterium, assembly GCA_016939335.1. Lineage (GTDB taxonomy): Bacteria > Margulisbacteria > WOR-1 > O2-12-FULL-45-9 > XYB2-FULL-48-7 > JAFGHC01. Next base: position 26,586 of record JAFGHC010000030.1, on the reverse strand, counting down.
TCAACGTTTCCGGCGGCGAGCCGCTGATCCTGAAGAACTTCGACGAAGTGCTGCGGGCGCTGATGCCGGAAAAATTCCATATCGGGATCAGCACGAACGGCTATTTCCTGACGGCGGAAAAGGCGAAGCATCTGAAAGCGGCCGGGCTGGACAAGGTGATGATCAGCCTCGACAGCTACGACGAGGCCTTGCATAACGCGAACCGCGCCAGCGACGGCGCGTACGGCAAGGCGATCGCCGCGATCTGGAATTCCAAGAACGCCGGCCTCGACACGATCATTCAGCATGTCATCACGCACCAGAACGCCCGGACTGACGCGACGGTCAAGCTGGCGCAGTTCGCCCAGGAGAACGGTTTTTCCCTCGATCTGGTCATTGCCAAGGCGCTCGGGCAGTGGGAAGGGCGCCACGACGTCCTGATCGACGCGGAGGACGCCAAATTCCTCCGCGAGCTCAACCAGAAATATCCGGCGGCCCGGCGCGATGTTTTCCCATCGTACGGGATGCGCGGCGGCTGCGGCGCGCTGAAGGGCTGCTTTCATATCTCGCAATACGGCGACGTCTTTCCCTGCGTCTTCATGCATATCACCATCGGCAATGTTCTGGATGAACCGCTCAAGACGATCGTCGACCGCGGGCTGAAGATCAAGTATTTCGGGAACCGCTCCCCGATCTGTTTGGCGGGAGAGGACCGGGCCTTTATCGACAAGTACATGTCGCGGTTCTACGGCAAACCGCTGCCGGTCGACTACCGCGAGATCTTTACGGAGAAGGATGATTACATTCAGTAGTCAAGAAAAATATTCGGCCCTCAAGGAAAAACGGGTCAGCCTGCGCGACGCGATCCCGCTGGCGAAGCCGTTCACCATCCTGTTTGAGCCGGCCAGCGTCTGCAATTTCAAATGCCGCTGCTGTTTCCAGAACGAGCCGGACTTCCATTCCTATCTGCCAAGGGGATACATGAAATTCGAAGATTTTAAAATGATCGCGGACGACCTGGCGGCCTGGCCGGGCGCCAAAATAAAGGTGGTCCGGATCATCGGCTTCGGCGAGCCGCTGCTCAATCCCGCCACCCCCGCGATGGTGAAATATTGCAAAGAGCTCGGTCTGGCCGAACGGCTCGAGATCACGACGAACGCGGCGCTGCTTACCCCGCGGGTCGCGCGGGAGCTGATCGATGCCGGGCTGGATTACCTGCGCTGTTCGATCTATGCGGTCGATCAGAAAAAGCATGAGGCGCTGACGCAGGGCCGGACCAGTGTCAGAACGATCAGGGACAACATCGCCGCGTTAAGAGAGCTGCGCGCGGCGGCCGGCGCCGCGCGGCCGTTCATCTACGTGAAAATGCTGGAAAGCGGTGAGCCGGCGGAGAACGATCTTTTTCTGAAGGAATATTCGGACATCGCCGATGAGGCGGCGCTGGAAAAGCCCCATCACTGGCTGGCCGGCGCCGACGGGCCGGTGCGGCGGGAGGTCTGCCCCCAGCCGTTCAAAATGATGAGCGTTCATTTCAACGGCGACGTCATCATGTGCGACCCCGACTGGCGGGGGAACACCTGCGTGGGCAACGCCCTGACCGAAAAGATCTCCGCCATTTGGGGCGGGAAGCGGGTGCGCGAATTCTGGCGCCTGCAGCTCGAAAAAAGGCGGCGCGAGAACGAGAGCTGCCGGAACTGCTCGTTCCTGGTCGACGAGTACGCCATCGATGATCTTGAGGGGGTTTCCCCGGACGTGCTCGGGAGGCCGCTGACGTGAATAAATTCCTCCAGGCCGTCTCGGGAACTTCCCGCCCCGTCGTTATCTTCGGGGCGTCGGTCATCGGCAAAATAGTCCTTGATTCGCTTGAGATCTTGAATATCAAGCCGGCGGCGTTCTGCGATAACGACGCGCGCAAGCAGAACGAACCGTTCCACGGCTATCCGGTCATCTCTTTTGAGCGGCTGCGCGCCGATTATCCCGCCGCGCTGGTGATTGTCGCCGCCGGACGGTATTTTAATGAGATAAGCCGGCAGCTGGCGGCCGCGGGATTTAATGATGTATTCAGCGATTCGGATGTTATCGGCTGCATCGATTTCCGGCGAACGCCGCGGGCCAGCCTCGAAAAGATCATGTGGCACCTGGCCAAGATCGGCCAGCTGGCTGAAATGATGGAGTTCCCGGCGGGCGATCTGCATGTTCCCCGCCTGAACGTCGTCATCACGACGCGCTGCACGCTGAAATGCCGGCATTGTTCCAGCCTGATGCCGCATTACCGTAAGCCGGCCGATTCCGATACGTCCGAGGTGATCGCGGCTCTTGACGGGATATTGTCCGGTGTTGATCTCATTTACCACGTCGAGCTCCTCGGGGGCGAGCCGTTCCTGCACAAAGATTTCGCGCCGATCGCCAGGCATTTGCTTGATTCGGGGAAAGTGCTCCATCTTGATGTGGTCACCAACGGCACTGTGGTGCCGGCCGAAAGGGAGCTCGAATCGTTGAAGCATGATAAAGTGTCAGTGGTCATTGACGACTACGGAGAGCTGTCAGGCAAACTGGCGCCGCTGACGGAGGCCCTGCGGCGCCACGGCATCGACTTCCGGGTCAACCGGCACTGGGCGTGGGCGGACCTCGGCGGCTTCGAACCAAGGCGCCGCACCGAAGCGCAGCTCAAGGAACTGTTCGCAAAGTGCAACTTCAACTCGTGCGCCGAATTGCTCGATGGGGTGCTGTACCATTGTCCGCGCTCTTCGCACGGGACAAAGACCGGGCTAATCCCGGACTACCCGGCTGACGCGCTCAGGATTTCCGCTCTGGGCCCGGACCGGGCCGCCGCGCAAGAGCGGTTGCGGGCGTTCTTCCTTGAGACGGCCTTTTTGCGCGCCTGCGACCACTGCGACGGCAACACGAGCGATTCCCTGAAGCTCGCTCCCGCGGGGCAGAACATGCGAGGGGTGTCCAAATGACCGGGGTAAAAAAATGCCGGGTTTGCGGTAATGTGCTGAAGGACGAAAGCCTGCTCCAGCTGCCGGAGATGCCGAAAGCCGTGCAGAACCTGCCGGCCAGCCGGGCCGCGGCGGTCGCGGCCGGCGCCGTGCTCGACGTCAGGCAGTGCTCCTGCTGCGGGCTGGTGCAGCTGACCAACGAGCCGGTCCCGTATTACAAGGATGTGATCAGGCCGGGCGGCGTCTCCGCTTCCATGAGAGCCAGACAGCATGATCAGTTCAAGAAGTTCGTCGACCGGTTCTCGCTCGCGAATAAGAACGTGATCGAGTTCGGGTCGGGGCGCGGCGAGTATCTCGGGATTTTGAAAGAGCTGCCGGTCAACGCCTTTGGGCTGGAACATCACCGGGAATTTTGCGAGTTCGCGAACAGCAAGGGCTTGAAAACGTTCCCGGGGTATCCGACCGACCTGTCCGGGCCGCCCGGCGGCTTAAGGTTTGATGCATTCGTTTCCATCAATGTGCTTGAACACGCCCCCGAGCCGGGCGCGTTTCTCCGCTCGGCCGCCGGATTGCTGAGCGAGAACGGCGTCGGCCTGATCAACGTGCCGGACTTCGAGTACGAATTGAGCGATAATTATATTTTCAGTTTTATGAGCGATCACCTGTCGTATTTTTCGGCGGACACTCTGCGTAATACGCTGGCCCTTAACGGGCTGGGGGTCATTGAGATATTCAAGAACAAGGAGCTGAACGTTGTTGCCGCGTACGTCGGCAAGCGCCGGCGGTGCGATCTGACCGCGGCCAGGGGGAAAGGCGACAAGTTCAAGGCCCGGATCAACGACTATCTGCGGACGGTCACGGGCGGCGGCGGGCGCGCCGCGGTCTGGGGGGCCAGCCATCTCGCGTTCAGCGTCATTGCCTTTTCGGGCATCGCGGGGAAGCTTTCATATATTGTTGATTCCTCGCCGGTCAAGCAGGGGAGGTTCTCACCGGCGGCCGGCCTCGGGATTTTTCCGCCCCAGCATTTGCGGGAGGATCCCGTTAATGCGATTTTGATCATGTGCCCGGAATATTCGGCGGAGATCGCGGCTACTATTAAGGGTCAGTATTCTGACATCGTTCAAAATGTTGCCACTTTTGTGAGCGGCGGGCTGAAGGTGATAATATGACCGGATCATCAAGGGGGGCGTCCGATAAAAATATTGCGTTTAGTGCTGAATTGATGGGCAAAAAGATATTTGATAAGATGACTTAAGAGGATAAAAATGGAAAGAATTCTTTTTATAGTCCCGCCATATATCACATACGAAAGTTTAGTTAATCCAGAATTTAACGAACGGATAGTTAAGAAAGGCTCAAAGTCTTTAGGCAGTATTGTTATGGATATGCCAATTGGATTGTTATCCCTTTCCGCTTATATAAAAAATAAAACTAAAGTAGAAGTAAAACTGCTTGACTTTAACGTGATTCTTTGTAAAACAAAAAGCTTTGATTATAAATCATTTAAACAAATGTTTAAAGAAGTTCTTTCTAATGATGTTTGGGTTAATTATGAGCCAACTATTATCGGGATTTCCACTCTTTTTGCCTCATCATTTCATAGTACGTTAGATATAGCGGATGAGGCACGAAAATTATATAAAAAGTCCTTAATTATATGTGGTGGCGGCATACCGGCAAACATGTATAAGGAAATATTTAAAACCAATAAAAGCATTGATGCGATCTGCTTTGGCGAGGGAGAAAAGCCACTATTAAAATTATTGCAATCCGACAATAAAAAGGAATATTTGCAAAAAAGCAGTTCGTGGATAACAAGAAACAAAACAAAATCTGAAAAATATGAATATGATTTTATTGAAGATCTTGATGAGATCCCGTTGTTGGATTATGATTTATTAGATTTATCCGATTATTCAGGGACTTCAGTCCTGTCTTTATTCCATTTATCATCAAAAAATAGTAATTTTTCGACAATGACGTCAAGGGGCTGCCCTCATCACTGCACTTTCTGCGCCTCACATACTGTTCATGGCAGAAAAATGAGATATTATAGCATTGAACGGATAAAAGAAGATTTTAAGGCGCTTAAGGAGAAGTATTCTGCCACTTCCTTGACAATATTGGATGATCATTTTATGTCAAACAAAAAAAGAGTATTTGAAATACTTAATATCTTAAGAGAGTTGGGGCTAAAACCTTCTTTCCCTAATTCATTGGCCTTATACGCTCTTGATAGGGAGATGCTCATGGCCTTAAAGAGCGTTGGCATGGATCATCTTACATTATCGGTTGAGTCCGGGAGTGAAAGAGTGCTGAAAGAAATTATGCACAAACCGTTAAGGCCTTCAATTGTCGATCAGGTAATATCTCTTTGCCGTGAATTGGGAATTGCGACCGATGTCGCGATTCTAATCGGATTGCCTGGCGAAACAAAAAATGATATTGAGGAGGCCAGGAAATATTTTAAAACAATCAGGCCAAATTGGTTTAGATTCAGTGCGGCCACCCCCTTAGTTGGGAGTCGAATGTTTGAAATATGTGAAGAAAAAGGGTACCTAAAAGATGATTATTTAAAGTGCGATTTTAAAAAGCCGATTATCGAAACAGAGGAATTTACGCCCGATTATATTAAAGAGATTACATATTTTCTAAATCTCGAGCTTAATTATGTTTTGAATAGTGATTATCAGCTTGGCAATTATTCAACGGCTTTATCCGGGTTTGAAAATGCTATAAAAGTAAGGGATGATCATGCGTTTGCTTTTTATTATGCGGCAAAATGCTGTGAAAAACTTAATAAAATTGAAAAATATCATGAATATAGGAAAAGATTTTATGATATTTACAAAACATCAGGCTTTTGGAAAGAAAAGATCGAAGCGTTTAATTTGCCGCCATTGCCAACACTAGAACATGATCCGGCTAGGCATTAAAGGTGATCAAGTATGGCTAAAATAGCGAATAAGCAAGATCTTGAAAGAATAAAACATGGAACTAATTTGCCATTAGAGGCCCCATGTCTATTGCCGCAATGATAGGGAGCATTGAGGAGGTGCATTTGTAATGGCTAAGATCAAAGGAAAGCAGGCGTCACAGAGGATCCGGCTCGAAAGGGCCATCCCGCTTGAAACACCGCTTGAACTGCAGCTGGCGGTTGCAAGTGTGTGCAACTTCCGATGTACATATTGCCCATGTTCAAGGCTTGACCTGCTGAAGAAATACAATATTAAAAAGGGGGTCATGAGCTTTGAACTGTACAAGAAGATAATAGATGATCTTGATGAATTCCCGGGGAAAATAAAAGTATTAAGACTGCTAAAAGAAGGCGAGCCGCTTTTAAACAAAAAATTTGTTGATATGGTGCGCTATGCAAAAGAAAAACAGCCCGAGGTGAAAGTTGATACGACTACCAATGCCAGTCTTCTTACCCCGGAGCTATCAGATGCAATTATTGATGCTGGCTTAGATAAGCTGTTCATTTCCCTCCAGGGCATAAACGCCGAAGCGTTTAAGCGGTTGGCCGGCGTTAATGTTGACTTTGACAAACTGCTCAAGAATGTTATTTATTTCTGTGAACACCGTAAAAAGTGTAAAGTTTATATCAAGGTGCCAGATATCGGGGTCAATGAAATTGAGAAAAATGATTTTTTTAAAATATTTGATAGTTATGCCGATGAGCTCTTTGTCGAACGGATTGTCCCCGTGTGGCCTAACTTTGATATTTCGGCCATAAAGAAGGATGACGGTTTGGGATTATATGGAAAACCAGTGGAGCCCAAATATATTAAAGTGTGCCCAATAATATTTTATACATGTAACATTAATTATGATGGTGAAACCGATCTATGCCCGGCTGATTGGCTGCATAAAACCTCTCTTGGAAATGTAAAAAAAGAAAGTTTATATAAAATATGGAATGGCCAAAAATACAATGAACTGCGAATAATGCACTTGCGCGGCAAAAGGGCTTTGCACCCCCTTTGCGGGAAATGTACTACTGTGCAATACTGCAATGTTGATAATATTGACGCTTACGCAGAAGAACTTCTGCCAAAATTTGATTCCCTGCCTTGAAAGTATTTATTAGGAGGGATAAATATGTATATGCCGCCAAATCCTGAAATAATTAGACAAGATATTAGAGAGATCTTAAGAGCGGATCTCCCCTGGAAATCCTTGTCCGGCAAGGATTTCCTGATTACCGGCGGCTCGGGCATGCTGGCATCATACATTATCGAGCTCCTCCTTTTGCTCCCGGAATATGTTGAATGCCTTCCGCCGCAGGTCACGGCGCTGGTCAGGAACAGGGAAAAGGCGGGAAAGAGATTCGCCGCTTATCTCAACTCTCCGAACTTCAAGTTGAGGACCGACGACATTTGCCGTGACCTTACCGGCACCGTTGATCCCGGCACCCGGGTGATCATTCACGCCGCCAGTATCCCGCGTCCGGATAGTGAAGTGCCAGTAGAAGTGATGGCCCCGAATGTTCTCGGGACCTGGAACCTCCTGGAGCTGGCGCGTGCTCTTCCTGATCTCGAGCGATTTGTTTATTTCAGTTCCGGGATCGTCAATGGCGAGAGCATCAAATCCGATGTTCCGATCTCGGAAGATATGTACTTTGCGAGCTCCTGCACCGGCCCGGCCGCGTGTTATTCGGAGGCAAAACGCGCGGGCGAAACGATCTGCCTCTCTTTTATGAGGCAGTACGGCGTTCCGGTCAATTTGATCCGTTGGTTTGGTTGCTATGGCCCTGGCCTGGACCTGCACAACGATCCCCGGGCGTTCACTTCATTCGTCAAGAGCGCTGTCAGTGGCGAGGACATCGTGCTGCATTCCACGGGGGCAGAGACCCGCTTTTGGTGTTATGCCACGGATGCGATTGATGGTTTCTTCCGGGTATTCTTTGACCCGCGTTGCGGCGAAGCGTGGAACGTCGCCAATGACCAGGCCGGCTGCACGATTCGGGAGCTGGCCGAAATGGCGCGTGAGCTCTCCCCGCGGAAGAAGATCTCGGTGCAGTACGATGCGAACAGTGCTCCCGCCGGCTATAAGCCGTTCAAGTCTCCGCACATTACCGTCCCTGACACGCGCAAGCTTCGCGCCCTGGGCTATGCGCCGAAGATCTCTGTTCGGGAAGGGCTGCAGAGAACGATAAAAGCCTATGACAACTGGGGGGCAGCCTGATATGTCATTGACAAGTGAACGCGAGCTTTTAAGCGGGCGAGCGCTGCTCAAGACGGAGATCGCCAGGGAATTGTACAAGAAATATTATTTCATTCTTTTCGAGATCGCCAAGGACCTGAAGAATTCAAACGTGAAAAATATCAGCATCACGGACAATTCCGTGATTATCACTACGGCCAATGAAGGCATCTTCCTAAGATGCTTTGAGGGGGAAATGACGGCCGCGCTCGGCCAGCTGATCCTGGCGGGGACGGAGCGCGCCGAACAGGCGATGCTGATCGCGCTGGTCAGGGGCCTGATCGCGGCCAAAGGCGGGGACAATGCCAGGACGGTTGTTTTTGATGTCGGAGCGAACATCGGCTGGTATTCAATTTGCCTTGAGAAATTGTTTAAAGGGCTGCAGCTCCATGCTTTTGAGCCTGTGCCGGCCGCCTATCAGCAGTTTTTGGAGAACATTTCCTTGAATCAAACAGGCCCGATCAGGATTAACAATTTTGGCCTGGCGGATGCCGAGCGGGCGGTTGATTTTTACGTCTCTCCGTCCGTGCTGGCCGCCTCCTCGCTCGCTGATACGTATCAGTCCGGCGATAAGATCAAGGTCCGGGGAAAGGTCAGGCGGCTCGACGACTACTGCCGGGAGCATGCGGTCGCGCCTGATTTGATCAAGTGCGATGTGGAGGGGGCCGAGCTGCTCGTCTTCAAGGGGGCGGCCCGAACGCTGGCAGAGGCCAGGCCCGTAGTCATGACCGAGCTGCTGCGCAAGTGGGCGAAGTGTTTCAATTATCATCCCAACGACGTGATCAGGTATTTCAAGGGCCTTGGCTATTCATGCCATACGCTGTCGGAGGGCAAGCTCCGGCCGTTTGGCACGGTCACCGACGAAACAACGGCAACGAACTATTTCTTTCTTCATGATCAGAAACATGCGGGCTTGATAAGTAGGATCGAACATGGCAAAAATCACAAATAAGATGTCGGACGATCGGACCAGACTGGAAACGGTCATCCCCCTGGAGACGCCGTATGAACTGCAGTTGGCTGTCGCCAGCGTGTGTAATTTCAAGTGCATCTATTGTCCCATCCACAACCAGCGGCTCTTGAAGCAGGCAAAAGCCAAGAAGGGGGTCATGGATTACGCCTTGTTCACAAAGATAATCGATGATCTCGACGATTTTCCCGACAAGATCAAGACCCTCCGTTTGATGAGGGAAGGGGAGCCGTTCCTGAACCGCCGGCTGGCCGACATGGTGCGTTATGCCAAGAAAAAACAGCCGGCAGTGACGGTGGACACCTACACCAACGGCAGCTTGCTGACGCCCGAGGTGTCCGACGCGCTCATTGCTGCCGGGCTGGATAAATTGAATATCTCGATGCAGGGGATGAATGCGGGAGCGTACAAGCGGCTCTCCGGCGTTGATATCGATTTCGACAGTTACGTTAAGAACATAATCTACTTTTGCGCGCACCGCAAGCAGTGCCGGGTGTTTATCAAGGTGCCCGATATCGGTGTCACAAAAAGCGAGGAAAAGGAATTCTTTGCCTTGTTCGACAAGTATGCCGACGAGCTGTTCGTTGAAAGGATCTTCCTTGCCTGGCCGAATTTTGACGTGTCGCATCTCCAAAAGGACATGACGGTCGGTTATTACGGCCAGCCGAAAGCCGAGACCCTCATCAAGGTCTGCACGCTGCCGTTCTATGATCTGACCGTCGATTACAAAGGGATCGTGACCGCCTGTTCGATCGACTGGGAGGAGAAAACAAATCTGGGCGACGTTAAGAAGCAGCGCCTGTATGAGATCTGGAACGGGCACAAGTTCAATGATTTCAGGCGCATGCAGCTCAGGGGCGAGCGGTACCGGCACGCTCCGTGCGACAAATGCTGGTCGCTGGAATATTGCAAGGCCGATGATATCGATGCTTATAGCAATAAACTTCTCGAGAAATTCAGGGATTTACCATGATTCAGAAAAGGGGGAATTAAATATGGCACAAAGAAGTGAATGGGCGGGATACGACCTGGACTTCCTAATATCCTACAATATTGATGATGTTGTCGAGAAAATTCGAGCAGAGGAGTTGTTAGTGGCTATTTTTGGCGCGGGCATTACGGGCAGGTATGCTCTTGCTGCTCTTAAGTCGCGGGGTATTCACGTGAGTTATGTTTGTGATAGCGATGAGCAAAAACAAAAAAAGAATTTTTGTGGTTATGAGATCACTTCTCTATCCAATTTAGCAAAAGAGAAGCCCAATGCCTGTGTATTTATTTGCAGTACCTATCTTGGCCCTATGCTTTCTGCTCTGGAATCGTTCGGCTTTAGAAATGTTTTTAGCTGCATACCACTTTTTGAAAGCACCGACTTTTCAAGGCTTGAAGTTAATAAAGGGGGCTTGCCAATAATAAAGGATTTTTTAAAACAAGATAGTGGGACAGCCGGGATTGACCGTGATCTCACACTATATAAACTCGAGCTTATGCAATTTGTTGACAAGCACAGACCTGACGTCCTGAAGCTGCCAGTCATTGATGTGGTAATAACAGAAGCCTGCACGTTGAGATGCAAAGATTGCTCCAACCTGATGCAATACTATGCTAGAACAAAACAAGTTGATTTAGCCATTCTTTTTGAATCAATTGAAAAGATAATGAAATCGGTTGACAGGGTTCACGAGCTCCGCGTGATGGGCGGAGAACCATTGATAAATAAAGAGATGTATAAGGTAATTAACAAGTTGCTTAAATATGACAATGCGGGCAAAATAGTCGTCTATACAAATGCGACAATTGTGCCGCAGGGTCAAAACCTGAGCTGTCTGAAGCATAAAAAGGTGCTGTTCAATATAACGAATTATGGCCCGCTGTCCAAAAACTATGATAAATTAATCGGGGTGTTGGACAACGAAGGTATATCTTATGCGAGCAAAGTCGTTAAATTTACAGACTCTGGCAGAATTCTCCCTTATCAAAATAGGACAGAAAAACAATTAAAGGACATATTTTTTAATTGCTGCACGAATGATGTTTTTACGTTGCTACATGGCAAATTATACCATTGCCCGTTTTCCGCAAATGCAACGAACCTCAACGCCGTCCCATGCGATAAAAGTGATATGATCGAGCTTGCCGAAGAAAAAGAGGGGCCGCAATTGCGGCAAAAGATAGAACAATTCTACAAAAGAAAAAACTATTTAACCGCCTGTTCATATTGTAATGGGCGAGATTACAGAACGCCTATTATAGAGCCTGCTATACAAACGAAGAAGCCATTACCTCTGCCTGGCGACCATCGTCCAGGCGATTTTAATTAGGAGGGCAGATGCCGTTATTTAGCGTAATTATCCCAGTGTTTAATGCTGAAAAGGATTTAGAGGCTGCCGTCAATAGCATTTTGCGTCAAGAGTATACGGATTGCGAAATAATCATTGTCGATGATGCCTCTACTGATGATAGTGGCTTGATCGCAGATAAATTATCTGCCAACACACCCAAAAAGATAAAAGTTATTCATAATACCTCTCGTTCGGGTGTTGGGACAAGCAGGAACATAGGCTTATCTGCGGTAAAAGGTGATTATATTATCTTTTTAGACGCTGATGATATGTTGATGGGTGACTGCCTCAATGGCCTAACTCAATTAATCAGGAAATGCCCAGGCACGGATTTGATTGTGGCAAGATGGAAGAAAGATGGGGGGGCGGCATCGAATTCCCGGCTTTTTGAAGATACATCACTGTTAAACTCGAGTGACCCAATAAAGCTTGTCGCGCACATGAATGAAATTAACTGGCTAAACTATGTATGTTGGCATTACATTGTTGAACGAAAATTTCTGCTTGAGAAAAGGCTGCGGTTTATTAACGCTTGGATCGCGGAAGATCAGGAATTCGTGACAAAGCTTCTTTGTCTTGCTGCTTCAGTCGCCTATTTTAACCATACAATGTACCTGTACAGAGGTACGGGCGTAATATCGAAATCTATGGATTTGTTGACTAGCGTTGGTTTTGTGAAAATCGTAATATCGCTCGCCCACTTTTTGAAAAACAACCCCCAGTTTAAAGAGGAACAAAAAAAATTTATTTTGTCAAGAATTAAAAGCGTAAGCGGGATGCTGACAGGAAGATTGACATTGCTCAACGAAGCGGAGCTAGAAGGGCTCGAAGAATTCATAGGCAGTAGTGCTCGGAAAGCGCATGAAATCCATGACATTTTTAAGGCTTTGGGTTTATTTTATTTGATTGAGAAGGGCGGGCAAGGAAGCAGTGTTTTAAATATAATGCAGGAAGTAGAGAATAGTGTGCTTTCAATTGTATCTCAGGTAAAGTGCAAAAAATTATACATATTCTGCGCTTCAATTGACGCGTCATCAACCGGCTCTATTTTATTAAAGAATGGCTATCACGTTCTTGGTCTGGTCGACAATAACCCAGCCTTCAACCGTGCGACTCAAAATAAATTTTTTGTTTACGGCCCCGAGGTGTTTTCTTCGAAAAACAGAGAAGACAATCACGACTGTGCCGTGATCGTCTGCCATCAAAGTGTTGAAATGTTTGATAAGATTGCAAGGCAGTTGATGCAATATGGGTTAGTAAAAGAAAACATCCGGCATCTCAAGCCAAAGTGGGCCATTGTTAATTGAAGAGAGGCGAAGACGGTTTGAAGGGAGAGGGAGGATTATAATGCGAAATAAACGTATATTTATTACTGGTGGGACGGGATTTTTCGGGAAAAGCCTCCTGTCGCATTGCGGCGAATTAAAGCAAAACGATGTAGTGATCCTGTCGCGCAACCCTGCTGCATTCATTTCTGAATTCCCTTTGGTGTCGGCCAATAAGCGGATAACGTTCTTGCGTGGTGATATCAGGGATTTTGAGCTGCCGGAAACCGATTTCGATTATATTTATCACGGGGCGGCGACTTCCAGCCGGATAATTCCCGACGAGGAAATGCGTTCCGTGGTGATCGACGGCACCAGGCATATCCTTGATTTTGCCAAAAAGAACAAGCGCTTGTCGGGGTTTTTGTTCGTCAGTTCGGGGGCGGTCTACGGGAACAAGTATCAGCTTCCCATGAAGGAGGATTTTCCCTGCGAACCGGTGGCGGTCTACGGCCGGTCGAAATTAGAGGCCGAAAAAATGTGCCTTGAGTCGGACGTGCCCTGCTGTATTGCGCGGGCGTTCGCCTTTGTGGGCGAACATCTGCCGCTGGACGCCCATTTTGCGATGGGCAATTTTATCCGCGACTGCCTGAACAATAAGCCGATCGTCATCAAAGGCGATGGGACGGCGGTCCGCACCTATCTTTACGCGGGCGATCTGGCGCGCTGGCTCTGGACGATGCTCATTCATGGGGAACGCGGACGGGCTTATAACTTAGGTTCCGATATGATGATCTCCATAGGAAAACTCGCCGAAACCGTCCGTAATGTTGCCGGGACAAATAATGAGATCCAGATATTAAAACCACCCTCGGGCGCACCGCCAGAGTGCTATGCCCCGGATATTTCGCGGGCCCGCAGCGAGCTTGGGCTGGAGGTCTGGACCACGCTTGCAGAGGCGATCCGTAAAACGCTTGAGCACCATCGAAGGCAGGAAGGCCGTTAAGGAGGGAAACACGATGAGGACGATCAGTGTCGTTAACGCCTGTTATAACGAAGAAGAGAACGTGCGGGAGGTTTACCGGCAGGTCAAAGAAGTTTTCTCCAGACTGCCCGGCTACCAGTATGAGCAGATCTTTATTGACAACGCCTCGACCGACCGGACCGTTGACATCCTCAAAGAGATCGCCCGGCAGGACAAACGGGTCAAGATAATCGTCAATTCGCGCGATTTCGGGCCGAGCCGCTCCAGTTATTACGTCCTGCTGCAGGCTTCCGGTGATGCGATGATCAACATGGTGACGGACCTGCAGGACCCGCCGACCCTGATCCCTGAACTGATCAAGAAGTGGGAAGAAGGTTGTAAGGTCGTATTGGCCGTTAAGAAGCCGGTCAAGGAAAATCCACTGATGTTTGCCGCCCGCCAGCTGTTTTATAAATTGATCTGTTTTTTATCCGAGGTTGAGCAGACCCCTAATTTTTCCGGCTTTTGCCTGCTTGATAAGCGGATCATTGAGATCTTAAGGAAGCTTGAGGCCCCGGACCCGTATTTCCGCGGGTTAATCAGCGATCTGGGCTTTGATTACGCAAAAGTCGAATTTGAACAGCCTCCGCGCCGCCGGGGAAAGTCCAAGTGTAACTTATACCTCCTTTATCATGTTGCCATGCTTGGCATCACTAGTCATTCCAAGATCCCGTTGCGGCTGGCAACCTTTATCGGTTTTCTGGCCTCGCTCGTCAGCCTGCTGATCGCGCTCGGATATTTCGTTTATAAGCTGATCTTCTGGAACAGTTTTGACCTGGGGATGGCGCCGCTGGTGGTCGGGCTGTTTTTCTTTTCCGCCGTCCAGCTTTTCTTTATCGGGATAATCGGCGAATATGTCGGCGCGATCCATACCCAGGTGCTCAAGCGCCCGCTGGTGATCGAGAAAGAACGGATCAATTTTTAAATCCAAAATCAAAAATCCAAAATCCAAACAAGGAAGATATTATTTAAATGGGCAATAAGTATGATTTGAGGGGGCGAACATACGCATTTGCGGTCCGTATAGTGAAATTCTGCGTTGTTTTAAATAAAAATCCGGAAATAAAGATTTTGGTAAATCAGTTATTGAGAGCGGGAACATCGATCGGCGCGAATGTGGAAGAAGCAGACGGCTCGCGGACAAGGAAAGAATTCGCCAATAAAATGACCATCGCCAGGAACGAGGCTAAAGAAACTTTATATTGGTTGAAATCATTGATCGATTCCGGCTGCCTCTTGCATGATGATAATATTATTGAAGCGAGGAACTTGGCCGCCGAATGCGATGAGCTATCGAGAATAATTAGCGCGATCATCGGGAAATTGCAATAAATCATGCAAAATGATTTACATCGTTAGGATTTTTGATTTAGGATTTTGGATTTAGATGGCGAAACTTAAGTTTTATACTAAGCACAAGGAGAAGATCAACTACCTGCTGGTCGGCGGCTGGAACACTGTTTTCGGCTACTTCCTTTTTGTCGCTCTGTATTACTGGCTGGCGGCCCGGGTCAATTATTTGCTGCTCCTGGCGGTCAGCAGCCTCATCAGCATCACCAACGCTTATTTAAGCTACAAGTTCTTTGTTTTCAGGACTAAAGGCGGTTACTGGCGCGAATATGTCCGCTTTAACCTGGTTTACGGCGCGATCGCGGTGCTCAACTTATTCCTGTTGCCGCTTCTGGTCGGACTCTCCCGCTGGTCGCCGCCGCTGGCCCAGGGGGCGCTCGTCAGCCTGAACGTCGTTTTGAGCTTTTTGGGGAATAAGTATTACTCTTTCGGCCGGCTTTGGCGGCGCTGACCCGGCCAGTTAGCGCCCGCCAGTCCGCTTCCCCCCGCAAGATGATCTCCGCGGCGAGGAAGAGAGCCAGCGGCGCTTCGTTCATGAGCAACCGGGACATGAGCGTTCCGTCGAGCAGCCAGACAAAAGTGCTGTTCACTTCAAATTGGACGAAGACCGAGCAGAGCGAAAGGACGAGCACGATCAGCAAATAGCGCAGCGGCTCCGCCAGTGCCTGCCGGTAAAAAAAGACAAGGGCCAGGGCCAGCAGCCCCCACGTCAACTGCCAGTCACCATAAAATAACAGCTTGTTAAAGAAAGTTTGCCCAATGGTTTTGGTCTTCTCAACCAAGGGAACGGGAACCACGGTTTTGGCCACTGCCGTGGCGGTGGCGTCGGTGTGGCCGAAGAACGCCAGAAAGACACTGGCAATAAAAGTTGCTCTTTGCAGCAGGAGCGGCAAAATGAGCAAGAGAAAACAGCCAAAGACCAGGCCGAACTGACGAAGATCAGCACCGTTCAAACGGCGGCGGTTGGCCCAGAGGCAGGCCAGCAGTGCAATGAGATTGGCGCTGGCCAGCACCACCCCGGCGTTTTTTGCCCAGATGGTCAAAGCCGCAAAAATGAAAGAAACGGTCAGCAATGCGTAATTCCTTTCCCCGGCCGGGCACGAAAAATTTTTCAAAAAACGGAATAGGCAGAGCCAGCTCAAGGTGAAATAGGCGGTGACCGGCAGATCAGCGTAAGCGGTGGTCGCGTGGTGGGCCAGCAGCGGCAGCGCAGCCAGAAAAAAAGTGAAAAGCAAACTGGCTTTGCGTGAAAAGCTGCGGCGCAGTGTACAGTAAAAGACAATTATTAGGGAAATTAAAAGGAGTGGCGGTAAGAGCTTGAGCCAGAAGTCGTCGGCCGTCTGCAGCCCGATCAGCACCCACCCCTGGGCCAGAAAAGGGAGGAGCGGCTTACCGCCGAAGAAATTCCGCAGATAAGGGGAGAGCGTTGTGTGATGGTAATAGAGCCCTTTGGCGACGATCGAATAAAATTGGAAAGCGTCGACGTCGACCACCGGCTTGATCAGCGCGGCGAATGAGACAAACCCGAGCTTGAGGGCGATCAGGGCGGCCAGCGCGCTTTCCTGCCAGTCAAGATCGAAGCGGATCGGCGGGATTGTCAGAGGCGGCAGCTTGATCCTCCGCTGCCAGCCGAGGTAAGCGAGTAAAAGCGCCGAATAAGCCAGCGCGGCAATAATTATGTGGGCGCGGGTAACGGGTATCCCGGCCAGATCGAGCAGGTACATGGCGATGCAGAGCAGCCCCAGCCCGAGGGGGAAAGCCAGGGCCGTTTTTTCCCAGAAATTGAATTCATCAGCGCGCCTGGTGGGGACGGCGGCGAGCGTCAGGGCGCCGGCCAGTCCCGGGACAAGCAAAAAGATCAGAAAATTTATCAGGAGCATTTATTTGGACCTCATGATCAGCGCCTGGGGGCGGAACGTTTTCCAGGGGCGGTATTTACCGGCCAGGGCCGGTTCCACCGGGCGGTCGTAAACCACCAGATATTCCGCTTCGGCGGTCGCCGCTTCCCTCGGATAAAGATAATAACGGGCCTTGATGTCATTATAGATCGGCGGGATGCGCTGGTCGAACTTGGCGCCGGCGGGGATGTTCGCCCGGCAAAACTCGATAAAAGGATAGAAATCGCCGGTGTTGGCCAGAACGAGTTTGTCGCGGTAATTTTTGCCGGCGTATTTCCAGTCGGCGCGGGCTTGAAGGTAATTGGTGTAGAGCGAGCTGGCTTCAAGGAATAACCAGCAAAGCAAAACGGCCCCGGCGGCGAATCGGCCGGCCATCAGCCAGAGGGCGGGCGGCGATATTTTTTTCTTCCGGCCGGCCGCCAGATAAATTTGATAGGCGAGAAAACCGGCTGTGGCGAGGAAGATCAGCCAGTAAAGATAGAGATTGACCGGCCGGCCGAACAGATTGACGCTCTGGATCGTGTTGATCGTGCTGCCGATCACCAGCCGCCCCCGCGGCCCCCAGAATTCCTGCCAGCCGGAGAGGAGATTTGACGTCAGCCCGCCGGTCACGGCCTCTCCCCCTTCGACCGAGAAACCGGCCGGCCCCCTCTCGGGGAAGACCAGCAGCTGGCGGACGAAGCCGGTCCAGTAAGGATTTTGCGCCCGGAGATTGAAGACGTATTCCCGGGCCCAGGCGCTCTTTTTAATGAAAAACCAGACGCTTTTCGGCTCGTTCATCTGCGGGTCGAAATTGGTCGCCCAGAAAAGCCGGGCCGCGCCGCCCCAATCCGATCTTATCTTCAGGACCACAGTGTCGAATTCATCGCCGTCAATATTGCGTTGCGGCTGACCGATAAAGTAAGGGGCGTTCGGGGGAACGGCAAAATTTATGTCGATCCGGTCGCCGCCGCGGGCGGGCAGCGCGGCCAGGGCCAAAAAAAAGAGCGAGATCAGCGCCCGAAAATTATTCATTTAATTTATAGACCTTAATGCTGCAAAAACCGTATGTTTCGGCTTTCAGCGGCGCGTCCTGCCAGCCAACGGTGGTCCCGGACCGCAGGCTGCCGCCGGCCAGCGTATAATGTTCCCTCAGCAATTCATCAAGATAGTTAGTAAGCAGCCGGGGGCTGCTGCTGTTGCCCAGCCAGCTTAATGGCGAGCGGACCCAGGCAATAACTTTAGGCGGGTGAGTCTTTAAACTCTTGATGACAGCTTGCTGATAGGCGAGCGCTTTGGGGTGGTTGATCATCAAACTGTACACCCCGGCTTGCCAGACCGGCGTCAGGCGCTTGGCGTAATAGCAGATCTCCGGTTCGCTCCCCGCGATGTAAATATAATCGTCCGGTCCCGTCATGCGGGCGACCCGGGCCGCGACCAGCGGGGCCTCGACAAAAGGGTTCAAGGGGCCGTAGATCCTTGCCGTGACCATTTCCGGGGAGAGGAAGGGCCATTCGCGGACCGGCCAGAGCATGGAGAAAAGGACAATTGAACAAAGCGCGGCGGCAAAAAAGCCCCGCCGGGAAGGCTGTCTAAAGCTGACGGAAAAGTATTCGGCCAGCGAATCGATCGCCACCGCGCAGACCGCCGCCCAGAACGGCATCAGCATGATGTAGTAGTGCCCGTAAGGCGCGTTGAAGATCGTCGCCAGAGAAACGATCAGCAGGCCGAGATAAAAAAGAATGCCGGCCGGCCGCCTGGCCAGGAACCAAAATGGCAGGGCAAAGAGCGGCGGCCAAAAACGCCAAAAAACCTTGAGGTGATCGATCAGGAAATTCAGAGTGACCCCGCCGGTGGACAAAAAATAGTACCGGTTGTATTCAAAGTTCCCTTCCCAGAAGCCCGGGAAGCCGCCTCTGGCGAAAAAATAAACGGTCACCAGAAAAACAGTGACCGCTCCCCCGGCCAGAGCGGAGAGCGAATTTTTAATGATTTCCGGCGCGGACCTCCGCTTGAGCCAGGTTTCGCCCAGCCAGACCAGGAAGACAAAAGCGACGGGAAAGAGGGCGATCTGCTTGTAAAGGACCGCCGCCGCGCCGCAGACCGCCGCCCAGAACCAGGGCCAGCGCCCCGTGCTGTTTTTATTGTATACATAGACGGCCAGCAAGCCGGCCAGCGGCAGGATCATGAATTTTTCCGTGTTAGCGGCGTAAGGGGAGAGGTGCGGGAACATCACCATCGGGACCACCAGCCACATGGCGGCCAAACCGGCGCGCCAGCCGAATTCGCGCCTGACGGCCAATCCCAGCAGAATGACCGTCAGGGCGAAAGAAAGAAAGGCGATCAAATGAATGGGCCAGAACGCCGACGGGTTGATCAGCACGGCGAGCAGGTAAGGGAAAAATATCATCGGCGGCTTTTGCTCAAGGGTGCTGGCATAGGGGATAAGGCCTTTAGTCATGATCCAGGCGCCATAAGCATAACTGCCTTCATCGCGTTCAAAGGGGGCGTTGAAGCTGTTCCATTGCAGGGCGATAAAGAAGAGACAGAGGCCGATCAGCGCAACGGCGATCCAGAATACAGGTTTGCGAACGGGGGCGGACTTAACGGCTTTCATGGTTTGATGATCACCTTGATCGATTCCCGGCCGCTGATCATCAGATCAAAGGCTTGCTGGATCTCCGTTAAAGGGAATTCGTTGGTAATTAGTTGCCGGACGGCGATCCGGCCGCTCTTGATCAGGTCCAGTGATCCCTCCAGGTCGGCCGGAGCGGCGCCGTAAGAGGCGGTGATGGTGATCTCATTCCGCCAGAAGTCCTCGCTGGGGACCTCGATCTTCCCCTCGGGTATGGCAAAGAACAGGATGACCCCTTTGCGGTCGATGCATTTGAACGCCTGCTCGGCCGCCGGCGGCGCGACCGTGCAGATGATGACCCGGTCGGCTTTTACTGACGGTGTTTCTTTGGCATTAATGACCTGGTCCGCGCCCCAGAGCCGGGCCTGCTTGAGCTTGAACTCGTTCACGTCCGTGGCAATGACTTTGGCGCCGCTCAATTTGGCGGCCTTGATGTTCAGCAGGCCGGAAAAACCGCTCCCCAGGACGAGGACCGTCTGGCCGGCCTTGATCCCGATCACTTTTTGCCCGCGCAGGACGCAGGCCAGCGGCTCAATGATCGTCCCCGCCTCATAAGAAACGTTCTCCGGCAGCAGATAAGTCCCCGATCCCACATTGAGCGCGGGGACCCTGATGTATTCGCTGAAGCCGCCGGGGTCGTAATTCCCCTTGTGGAGGGTTTCGCAGGCGGTCTCATTGCCGGCCAGGCAATATTTGCACTGGCCGCAGGGGACGTGATGGCTGACAAAGACCCGCTGCCCGGCTTTAAATTGAGCGGAATTAGAAGCGGCGATCTCGCCGGCGATCTCGTGCCCCAGGACGCGCGGCCCCTTCTTGGTCCGGTACCATTCCATGATGTCGCTGCCGCAGATGCCGCTGGCGATCACTTTGACCAGTATTTCGCCGGGGCCGATCCGGGGAACGGGACGCTCTTCGAGGCGGATATCGCGGTTATTGTGATAAACGGCTACTTTCGTGTGGAGCTCTCCTTATAGATCTCGCCGGCCTGCTTGACCGACGCTTTTTCATGGATGATCGCTTGCAGCGCCCGGGCCATGGCGGCGGGAGATTTGTCCTGCCAGACATTGCGGCCGAGGTTGATGCCGATCGCCCCTTTTTGCAGTCCGTCATGGACGAATTCAAGGACCTGCTGGGCCGAGTCGCATTTCGGGCCGCCGGCCATGACGACGGGGACCGGGCAGCCGGCCACCACCTTATCAAAATCCTTTTCGCACCAGTAGGTCTTGACGACCCGGGCGCCCAGTTCGGCCGCGATCCGGCAGGCGAGGGCGAGGTAGCGCGCTTCGCGCTTTTCGACCTCTTTGCCGACCGCCGTCACGGCCATGACCGGAATGCCGTGGTCCTCGCAGCGGTTGACCATTTCGGCCAGGTTCAGCAAGGTCTGCTTCTCATATTCACTGCCGACAAAGACCGAAACGCCGACCGCCGCCGCGTTAAGCCGGATGATCTCATTGAGCGAAGTGGTCAACCCCTCGTCAGCCAGGTCCTTGCCGACCATGCTGGTGCCGCCCGAGACCCGCAGGATTATCGGCTTGTTGAGGGCGGGGTCAACGCACGAACGGAGCACGCCGCGCGTCACAAATAATGCGTCGCAATACTGCATGAGCGGTTTGATCGTCTCCCCCGGCCGCTCCAGGCAGCTCGTCGGCCCCTGGAAATAACCGTGGTCGATCGGCATAAAGAAACAGCGGCCGTCCGGCCGGATCAGCTGGCTCAGGCGATTTTTCATTCCCCAATCCATCTTAGCACCCCTTAACCATTTATAAACTTCCAACTTCAAACTTCAAAACAAATTTCAAATCTTAAACTTCCAATTTCTAACTTCTAACTTTTAACAATCCCCTTTTCCGTAATGATGCCGGTGATGTACTTGGCTGGCGTCACGTCAAAAGCGGGATTGAACGCTTTTGAGCCGGGCGAACAGACCAGGATCTCTTCCATTTTACCATGTTTGGTCGGCCCGGTCTGATAAAGGACCTCATCCTGGCTTCTTTTCTCGATCGGGATATCCTTGCCGCTTTGGCAGTTTTTATCGAAAGTCGAGCTCGGCGCCGCGACATAGAAGGGGATACCGTATTCTTTGGCGGCGAGCGCTTTTTCCAGCGTGCCGATCTTGTTGGCAACGTCGCCGTTCCTGGCGATCCGGTCGGCGCCGACGATCATCAGGTCGACTTTGCCGCGCGACATCAGGAAAGCGCCGGCGTTGTCGGCGATAATGGCGTGCGGCACATTTTCATTCTTTAGCTCCCAGGCGGTCAGCCGCGCCCCCTGGCCGCGCGGCCGCGTTTCGTCGACATAAACAAAGACCTTCTTGCCGCCGTTATTGGCGGCGTAGATCGGGGAGAGCGCCGTGCCATGATCGACAAAGGCGAGCCAGCCGGCGTTGCAGTGGGTTTCGATGTTCATTCCCGACTTGATCAGGGAGTTGCCGAGCTCGCCGATCTTCCGGCAGCTCTCCGCGTCTTCGTCAGCGATCCTGAGCGCTTCGGCCGCGGGAGCGCGCGAATTATAAACGCGTTCGACGGCGTAAAAAAGATTTTGGGCCGTCGGCCGCGTCGCTGCGATCTCTTTTTTGGCCTTGGCCGTATCGGCTTTCGCCAGAAACGCCTGCGCCATGGCGAACCCGGCCGCCGCGCCGATCGCCCCCGCGCCGCGGACGAGCATGGTCCTGATGGCGCGGCAGGTCTCCTGATAGGTTTTGGCCTCGTGTATTTTGAATTCGAACGGGAGAAGATTTTGTTCGATCAGGTAAACGGTCGAGCCCGCCAGCCAGACCGTTCGGTAATGCCGGCCGTTGACCTTCACTTATTCCCCTTCGAAAAAGGTTTGCGCGTAGACGGAATAACCGGCCGCCTCCAGCTTTTTCTTGCCGCCGAGGTCGGGGAGGTCAACGATGAACGCGAGTTCCACGATCTCGCCCCGCAGTTTTTTGACCAGCTTGGCCGCCGCCGCGGCGGTCCCGCCGGTCGCCAGCAGATCGTCGACGATCAGGACCTTTTGCCCCGGCTCAATGGCGTCCTTGTGGATCTCGATGACGTCGGTCCCGTATTCGAGCGCGTATTCCTCCCGTTCGGTCGCCGCCGGCAGTTTCCCTTTCTTCCTGACCGGCACGAAACCTTTGCCCAGCAGATAGGCGAGGGCGCCCCCCAGGATGAAGCCGCGGGAATCGATCCCGACCACGACATCGATCTCTTTCTTTTCGTAGCGTTTGAGAAAATCGTCGATGCAGAGCTTGAAGCCGACCGGGTCCTTTAATAATGTGGTGATATCGCGGAACATGATCCCTTTTTTCGGCCAGTGCGGCACGGTGCGGATCCTTGATTTGATCGGCATGTTAGTTAATCCTCTTTTTATTTAGTTTGAATCCCCATACTAAAGTATGGGGAATTATACTATTTTTATATTCCCCACACTTCAGTGTGGGGTCTCAGATTTTTTTATTTTATCCTCGGTATGACGGTGACCAGCAGCTTTTTCACTTTTTCCGCGTTCTCTTTCATCGTTTTCATCACCATTTCGAACGTGACCGGCTCCTCGCTCTCTTTCCAGCAATCGTAATCGGTCGACATGGCGATCGTTTGATAAGGGAGGTGCAGTTCGTTGGCTAAAATAACCTCGGGGCAGGTCGACATATTGATGATATCGGCCCCCCAGCCGCGGAACATATGGCTTTCGGCCCGGGTCGAGAAACGGGGCCCTTCGATCGTGATGACGGTCACGTCCCGGTTGTATTTGTAGCCGAGCTCATCGGCCGTCCGGCAAAGCAGGTCGGTCAGTCCCTTGTCATAAGGGTCGCTCATCGGCGTGTGGACGACCCTGTCGTGGAAAAAGGTCAGGTTCCGGTGCCGGGTAAAGTCGATGAATTGCGACGGGAAGACCAGGTTGCCCGGCTTGATCTCATCCCTCAGGGAGCCGACGGCGGTGGCGGCCAGGAGGTGGGTGCAGCCGGCCTCTTTCAGGGCATAGATATTGGCCAGGTAATTGACTTTGGTCGGCATGATGCCGTGGTCTTTGCCGTGGCGGGCGAGGATCACGACCTCGGTCCCGCCGATCTGGCCGCAGGTGAGCGCCGAGGAGGGCTGGCCGAATTTGTTGGTCACTTCCTGTTCGACCGGGTTCTTCAGGATCTTGGGATCGTCGAGCCCCGAGCCGCCGATAATACCGATTTTTACCACAATAACGTTATTATAACCGCCGCCCCGCTGAATTGACAAGCGCCAATCGCAGTGTTACAATACTGCTATCGATGACCGATTAGTAAGAAAGGAGGGTTTTATGGCCGAGGCGACACTGTCTTCAAAATATCAGCTGGTCATACCTAAAGAAGTCAGGGAGGAAACAGGCTTGAAAAGCGGGGAGCGGCTGGTCATTCTGGCCAAGGATGGAATAATCAATATTATTCCAAAACATCTTTTAAAAAGGATGAAAGGTTTCGTCAAGGGGATTAAACTCAAGGGCTACCGGGAGGACAAGGACAGGCTATGATCGTTGTTGATTCTTGCGGCTGGCTGGAATATTTTTCCGCCGGGCCTTTAGCTGATGAATATTATTCTTATTTAAAAGATCCGGCGCGAGTGATCGTCCCGACTATCGCCATATATGAGGTCTATAAAAAGATAAAGCGGGAGGCCGGGGAAGAAAAAGCTTTGCTGGCAGTCGCCCAAATGCAAACCTCAAACATTGCTTCTTTTGCCAACGGCGTTGTTTTGCTGGCGGCTGATTTAAGCCTGGCCTATAATTTGCCGATGGCTGATGCGATAGTGTACGCGACCGCCAAGATAAATAATGCGAAGCTGGTCACCAGCGATGAACATTTTACCGGTCTTGAGTCAGTTGTCTTTATTGCTTAATTTTTAATGGATCGAGCAGAGATCGTTGTTATTGGCGCCGGAGTGGTTGGGTTGGCCATTGCGGCCGAACTGGGCAAAAAGCACCGGGACGTTGTCCTGCTGGAAAAAGAGACTTCCTTTGGCCAGGGGACCAGCAGCCGCAACAGCGAAGTGATTCACGCCGGTATTTATTACTCCAGAGGCTCGCTCAAAGCGAAATTATGCGTGGAAGGCAACAAGCTACTGTATAAATATTGCCAGGAACACAAGATCCCCCACAAAAAACTGGGTAAAATAATCGTGGCCCTCAATGAGGGCGAAGTTAGACAGCTTGATGAGTTGCTGAAGCAGGGGGAGGGAAACTGGGTACGGGATTTGAGATTTATGATGGGAGCTGAATTGGCCAAATTCGAACTGGGCGTCAAGGGGGTTAAAGCGCTTTATTCACCTAATACCGGCATTGTTGATTCGCATCGCTTGATGAAGACTTTGGAGCAGGAAGCGGAAGGGAAGGGTGCGACGGTCGCCTATGGATCTGAGGTGAGGGGTATGAGGTATGAGTCCGGAGAATATATCATAAATGTTAATGGCGAGGAATCGTTAGCTTCAAAGATTGTGATCAATTCCGCCGGCTTATTCTCCGATCAGATCGCGGCCATGGCCGGAATCGATCTTGATAAAGTGAAATATCGCCTCCATTTCTGCAAGGGCGAATATTTTGCTTACACCCGGCCCGCTTTTATCAAACATCTGGTCTATCCGGTGCCGGAACGCGATGCGGCCGGCCTGGGGGTGCATTCGGTGCTCGACCTGGCCGGCGGCCTGAAATTCGGCCCGAACGTTGAATATGTTAAAGAGCTCGATTACCGGGTCGATCCGGCGCACCGCCGCGCTTTCTGGGAAGATATCGTCAGGCTTTTCCCGCAGGTCAGGGAAGGGGACCTCGCGCCCGATCAGGCCGGGGTCAGGCCGAAGCTGCAGGGGCCGGGCGAAGAGGCCAGAGATTTTGTGATCAGCGAAGAAGCGAGGCTGGGGCTGCCGGGGCTGATAAACCTGATCGGCATCGAATCGCCCGGCCTGACGGCCTGCTTGGCGATTGGCGAATACGTTAAGAATCTGGTAAAATAGATATATGAAACTGCCCCAATATTTTAAAGCGATATTATGGTTTGCCGATTTTGACAAAATGTCGCTGGAAAAGGATAGGGAGACGATCCTTTTCCAGGCTTTAGAGAAAGGCCGGATGGAGCATTTAAGGTATTTGGCAAAGAAATTAGGCGGCAAGAGCATTTATCTTTTTGCGAAAAAGCATGCCAAACAATTCAGCCGGAAAAGCATTTTGCCGTTCACTAAAGCATTATTCGCTTAAATAATGAGCAATAAATTGTTTTGGGAAATACTTTCCCCCGAAAGAAAGGATATTTTCTCCGTTCTCCATAGAACACTGGGCAACGGTTATTACCTGGCGGGCGGTACCGCTTTAGCTTTACAGATCGGTCATCGTGAATCGCTCGATTTTGACGTTTTTCGCGACAAAGAGATCGCGCTGCCGTTAAAAACAAAAATATTCAAAGCTTTCTCCGGTTTAACCCCTAAAACCCTGGTTGCTACTTCCGATGAGCTAACCTTGATGGTTGCTGGAAACGTCAAAATAACGGTCTTAAATTATTATTGGCGGCCGCTTTTTCCGTTGGTCAAGACAGCTGGGGAGATGCCGCTGCTTTCAATTAAAGACATTGCCGCCACCAAAGCTTACGCCCTGGGGCGGAGAGGTAATTATCGGGATTACTTTGATCTTTATGTCCTGGTAAAAAGGCGCTTTGTGACCTTAAAGGGGATTATTGCCTCTTGCCGGAAGAAATACGGGGATATCTTTAGCGAAAGGATGTTCCTTGAACAGCTGACTTATTGCGGAGATCTCGAGCAAGATATTAAATTGAATTTTTTGGCCGAAAAGTACGTTTCACCCGCGCGAATTGTCGATTTCTTCGCCAGGGAGATAAAAGGGATCTGATCGGCCGCCCGCCCTTTGTCTCTTCACCTGCCCTCACGCCCCCTTTCTTGCCTTCTGCGGGCCGACACCGGGACATTCCCCAAAATTTAAGCCGCAAAGTTGATTAATCCCTGTAGTTAAAGCAAAAATCGATGGCCAGGAAGTGGCAGCGGAGATT
>JAFGHC010000029.1 GCA_016939335.1 Candidatus Saganbacteria bacterium | reverse complement strand
GGGAATAATTATCGACGATAAATTCCACACACTTTAGTGTGTGGTTTCAATCTTATTCGCTTTGGCCAAATTCCGGGGAAACTCCACATGTTACTCTCTTGTCGGAAACCCCAAAAAACGTTAGAATAGAGGATATCCGGGAGCGTCATGGAATATTTCATTGATAATGCTAACTTCATCGATTTTGTAAAGAAACTGCTTGAAACCTCAAGAGTCTTAGCCCCGGTCGAACAATATCAAAGAAATTGTATCCAGCGGATCACCCCGGACAATATCCAAGCGATCAATCTCTCGGATTTCCGCACGGTCGAGCCGTTCAAGGCGTGTTTTTTCGCGCTCGATGAGCAAGTCAACGACCTTCCTGAACCGAAACCGCTGACGCTACTCGGAGCGCGCGGCTGTGATCTCGAGGCGCTCGAGGTCGAGGACCGGGTCTTTGGCGAGGGGGATTTCAAGGACGAGTTTTATTTAAAAAGGAGGGAAAACTCCTTTATCATCGGCGCCGACTGCACCGGCTGCGGCAAGACCTGCTTCTGCACCATGGTCGGCGGCCAGCCGTTCCCGGTCAAGCTGTTCGATCTCAATTTGTCGCCGGTCAAGGGCGGCTATGTGGTCGAAGTCGGGAGCGAAAAGGGCAAAAAACTTATCGGGGAATTGCCGGCGGCGACCGCGGAGCAGCTGCAGGCGAAAGCAGAGCTCCGCCAGCGGACGCTGGCCGCGCTGGACGAGACCAATCTCGAATACAAGTGCCGCTGTTCGGTCGACTGGAAAGACGCCCACAAGGCCAATCTGGAAAACCAGAAAGCGTGGAAAGAGGTCACCAAGAACTGCGTCGAATGCAGCGCCTGTAATTTCATTTGCCCGACGTGCACTTGCTTCCTCCTTTTAGATGCTCCAGTCGACAGTCAATGGTCGACAGTCAACAGTCGACATAAAGTATGGGACGCGTGTTTGAAGAACGGCTACGCCCGGGTGGCCGGCGGGGCGAATTCGCGCCCGCTGCTTTATCAGCGGCTCCAGAACCGCTATCACTGCAAGTTTGATTATTCCCACGACCGGCTTGGCCGCTACACCTGCGTCGGCTGCGGCCGCTGCATCGACGCCTGCGCCGGCAATATCGACATGCGCGAGGTTTACGCGGAGCTGGTC
The DNA here is from genome assembly GCA_016939335.1 of Candidatus Saganbacteria bacterium. Taxonomy (GTDB): domain Bacteria; phylum Margulisbacteria; class WOR-1; order O2-12-FULL-45-9; family XYB2-FULL-48-7; genus JAFGHC01. The sequence goes on along the minus strand of JAFGHC010000029.1, from coordinate 46,808 downwards.
CGGCAGGTGCCGCTGACGGCTAAATTAGAGTAGTAAAGCTATGAGGAATGAACAATTAACAATGACATCAATTAACAACGAGGAATTAATCAATAAAAATCCGAATAGCTCATCGTTGTTCATTGTTAATTGGGAAATTGTTAATTAAGGAATTTATGGAGAATCTTTACAAACCGGTCAAGGCCAGGACGGAAAAGGTCATTACCGAAACGTCCAATATCAAGACTTTTCTTTTCCGGCCGGAAAAACCGCTGGCTTTCCTGCCGGGGCAGTTCATGCTGGTGACCGTGCCCGGGGCGGGGGAGTGCGCTTTTACTCCCTCTTCCGACTACAGAATAACCGAGACACTCGAATTCACGATCATGCGGGCCGGCTCCGTTACTTCGCTCATTCATCAGTTAAAAGCGGGCGATCCGGTCGGCTTGCGCGGCCCGTACGGCAAGCCGTACCCGCTCAAGGATTTTCACGGCAAAGAGATTTACGTGATCGGCGGCGGGGTCGGCCTCGCGCCGCTCCGGGCGCTGCTTTACGGTCTGGACCACGAGATCGACCACCTGAAGAAAGTCGAGGTCAGGTTTGGCGCCCGCACGCCGGCCGATATCGCTTACAGAGACGCCATCCCGCAGTGGCAGAAGCGGAAAAAGACGAAGATCGTGATCTCGGTCGACACGGCCGGGCCGGGCTGGACCGGCAACGTCGGCCTGGTGACAACGATCCTCGAAGACGACGATGTTGATCCGAACAACGCGGTCGCGGTCGTCTGCGGCCCGCCGATCATGATGAAATTCGTCAACACCCGCCTGCTGGCGATGGGCTTCGCGCCGAAAAATATTTATCTGTCGATGGAGAAGAACATGAGCTGCGGGATCGGCAAATGCTTTCATTGCAACCTGGGCAAGTACTTTGTTTGCAAAGACGGGCCGGTCTTTACCTGGGAGCAGATAAAGGACATACCGGAGCCGTGGTAAAGGAAATGACTAATTACTAATGACTAATGACGAATTAATGAAAGATATGGATATTAAAAAATCAAGATGCCTGTTCTGTTCGCTGGGGTGCGAAGTGAGCTTCCGCGCCGAGGGCGGGCGGCTGACGGCGCTGGCTTATGACCAAAACAACCCGATCAATAAAGGCTCGCTCTGCCCGCGCGGGCATTACAATCTGGAGCTGGCCAGTCACCCGGGGCGCCTGACCGAACCGCAGATCGGCCGGCGCAAGGTTTCCTGGGAGGAAGCGGTCACTTTCCTGCGGGGCGAACTCGGGGCCTTTGCCAGCCGGGAGATCGGCTGTCTCGTTTCCTGCCTGCAGAGCAACGAAGCGGCGCTGGCCGCCGTCAAAATGGCCGGCCGGAAAGGGATCGAAAATATTCTTTCCGCCGGCGCGGCGGCCGACCTTGAGGCTTACGGCGGCAGCAAATGGCAGGTGCCGGGCGCCCGGCTGGCCACGCTGGAAGCGATCGAACAAAGCGAAGCTCTGCTGATCGTCGGCGACCTGCTTAGCCGTTCGCCCGTCCTGGCGCGGCGGGTCAATCAGGTCAAATACGGCAAGCGGGGGAATAAGATCATCGTCCTTGACCCGAACAAAACCCACACCAGCTGGTTTGCCACCAGCCATCTGCTCTGCCGCCCCGGCACCGAGGCGATCGCCCTGGCGGCGCTGGCCGGCGCCATTCCGTTCAGCGCTGCGGCCGAAAAAAGCGGCCTCCCGGCGGCGCAGCTGCAGCAGGCGGCCGCGGACTTCAAAAACGCCGCCAGCGGCACGGTCATCTATGTTCCGCAGACCAGGCGATTGCGCAATGACTTGGCGGTTTATTACGCCAAGCAGCTGGCGGCCGGTTCGGACCATAAGAGTTTCATTGTTTATTATCTTTACGGCAACACGCTCGGCGTCAACACGGTGATCGACCGGGCGGCCCCCGGCCACCCGACCTATCACCAGCTTCTCGACAAGATCGACCGGGGCGAGGTCAAATCGCTGCTGATGTTCGGCGAGGATATTTCCGCCGGCCACGAAGAGCTGCAGAAACGGTTCCGGATGCTCAAGTTCGTCGTCTTCGCCGGCCATTTCGAGAGCGAATCGCCGGCGATCTACGACAACAGCCTGATCCTGCCGCTCGCCACGCAGTTTGAAGGCGCCGGCAGCTTTGTCACGGCCGACGGACAGCTCGCGGTCTGCGCGCCCATTGCGCCGGCGGCCGGCAGCAAAACTTTGCCGGAGATCTGCCGCCTGATCGCCGAGATCAGCCCCGCGGAGAATGAGGCCAGTGAACTGGCGGTGCAGGGGCCGGTCAGCCAGACGAAAGACGAAGCGGAGGCGAAGGCCGAATTGGCCGCGCTGCCGCCGCTCGAGGCGGCGCCGGTCAAGCCGATCACTTATTTCGGCAACAACCATCTCGTCAGCAACTTTTTCTGGTACCGGGTGAACGTCAATGGCTAAGCGCGTTTATCTTAATCTCGATCTCTGCTGCGGCTGCCGGAGCTGCGCGGCCGCCTGCGCCTACGGCCACCATCTGCAATCCCTGCTCGGCCATTCCAAACTTGACGGGACGGCGGAACAGCCGCTCCACTGCCTGCACTGCGATCAGCCGGCCTGCGCGGCCGCCTGTCCCAACGAAGCGATGAAAAAAATGGAAGACGACACCGTCCTGCGCAGCCAGTTCCGCTGCGTCGGCTGCGGCTCCTGCGCGCTGGCCTGCCCGTTCGGGGTGATCCAGCCGGACTTATTCAAGCACATCACGCCGAAATGCGACCTCTGCATCGACCGGCTGGCGGAAGGGGAGATCCCCCGCTGCGTGGCGACCTGCACTTCCGGCGCGCTCTCGTTCGCCGAAGTTGACGATCAGCTCGCGGACCAGAACAAGAACTTGGTTTCTGTTAGAATATTGTCGAATTTTATCGGCAAAAGGAGATAAACATGGCAAGAGTTGAAGAGCATATGGACAAGGCGTGCGCGCTGCTGCGCGAAGGGAAAATGCGCGACGCGATCAAGGAATACAAGGAAGCGCTGGAGATCGACCCGGAAAATGCCATCGCCCACAAAAGTCTGGGGAGCATCTATTACCGTCTGACGATGCTTGACGAGTCGATCGCCGAGTTCGAGCTGGCGGTCAAGCATCATCCCAGGTACGCCGACGCTTACTATGAGCTCGGCGTTTCGTTCTACCGCCGCGGCCGGCTGGAAGACTCGATCAAGGCTTTCCACAAGGCGGTCGAGATCAACCCGAACTTCCACATCGCGCGGTACTGGCTCGGCCTCTCATATTATTACATGGGTAAACTGAAAGAGGCGATCGAATACTTCAAGCAAGTGCTGGAAAAGGAGCCGCATGTCGTCATTTCCCGCTACCATGTCGGGGTCGCTTACGCCCGGCTCGGCAAGTTCAGCGAAGCGATCAGCGAGTTCGAGCAGTTCATCAAAGAAGTGCCGGCCAGCGCCGCCGCTTATTACAACCTGGGCAAGGCGTATTACAGCAAAGGCGATATCGACAAAGCGATCGGCGCCTTCAAAAAAGCGGTCGATCTCGACCCGCAGGACGAACGGTCGAAGAAAAACCTGATCACGCTGGAGGAGCTGAAAAGCCGGTTTTTCTAAAAGTAAGAAGTAAGAAGTAAAAAATGATGGCAATGATCTTTAATTTTTTAATATTTCCGGGCTTTCTTTTCGCGGCGGGTGCCGGGCTCTTGGCGACCTGGCTCGACCGCAAAGTGACCGCCCGGCTGCAATACCGGGTCGGGCCGCCCTGGTTCCAGCCGCTGGCCGATCTCGCCAAGCTGCTGGGCAAGGAAATTATCGTCCCGGAAGGCGTTTCCCGCTCGGTCTTTCTGGGGGCGCCGCTTTTCGGCCTGGCCGGCGTGACGCTGGTGTCGGCAATCATCTTCAGTCCCGCGCCGTTCGTCGGCGACCTGATCGTCGTGATCTATCTGCTGATGCTGCCGCCGCTCGCCGTCATCTTCGGCGGGTCGGCCTCGCGCAATCCGCTGTCAGCAATCGGCGCCAGCCGCGAAATGAAGCTGGTGCTCGCCTATGAACTGCCGTTCATCCTGGCGCTTTTCACGGTCGTCCTCAAAACGCACTCGATCATGATCGGCGAGATCGTTCGTTACCAGAATTTGAGCGGGTTGATGATCGGTTCGCTTTCCGGGCTGTTCGCGTTTGCCGCGGCTTTGCTGGCCGTCCAGGCCAAGCTTGGGGCGGTCCCTTTTGATCTCCCCGAGGCGGAGCAGGAGCTTGCGGCCGGGCCGCTCCTCGAGTATTCCGGCGCGCCGCTGGCGGTCTTCCGGCTGACCAGGGCGATGCTCTACTTTGTCCTGCCGGCCTTCCTGGCCGTTATTTTTATGGGCGGCGGGCTCGATCCCTGGTTCATGCTGAAATATCTGATCGTTCTGACGCTCATTATCCTGATCAAGAACACCAACCCGCGCCTGCGGATCGACCACGCCCTCCGTTTGTTCTGGGGGCCGGTGAGCGGGCTGGCGGCGCTGGCGTTCATTTTGGCTTGGCTGGGGAAGTAAGATGCTAAAAAAGTTATTTAAATGGGGCCTGAAGAAATCGCTCTGGGTCTATCACGCGGGGGCGTCGGCCTGCAACAACTGCGATATCGAGATCCTCGACCTGCTGACGCCGAGGCATGACATCGAGCGCTTCGGCATCGTCCTGGTCGGCTCGCCGCGCCACGCTGATGTCCTGCTGGTCACCGGCGTGGCCAACCGGCAGGTCGCCCCGCGGCTCAAGCGGCTCTACGAGCAGGTCCCGCAACCGAAGCTGGTGATCGCGGTCGGCAGCTGCGCCTGTTCGGCGCACCTGTTCCGCGACAGTTATAATTATGTCAGCCCGATCGATGAGATCATCCCGGTCGACATTTACCTCCCCGGCTGCCCGCCCAAGCCGGAGGCGATGATCGACGCGGTGGTCAAGGCGCTGGGGAAGATCCAATGAGCGTGATCGAACAGATAAAAACAAGGTTCGGCGGCAAGGCGGCGGTGCAGGAAAGATCGCCGCGGCGCGTTTACCTCACCGTGCAGAAACAGGACGTGACGGCCCTGGGGGAATTCCTCTTCCGGGAGCTCGGCGGACGGTTCTCGACCGCCAGCGGCGTCGACACCCGGCCGGGGGTGGAAGTGCTTTACCATTTCGCCTTTGACCGGGATAATTTGGTGGTCAGCGTGCGGACGCTGGCCGAGAAACCGGAACTGGAGCTGCCGTCGCTCACCCCGGCCGTCCCGGCGGCGGAGTGGGTGGAACGCGAGATCCACGAGATGTTCGGCGTCAATTTTGCCGGCCACCCCAATCTGGCGACGCTGCTCCTGCCCGACGATTGGCCGGACGGCGTCTACCCGCTGCGCAAAAAGACGTTCGAGTCGGAGCAGGAACTGACCGCGAGGGAAAATTAATGGACAAAAAAGAGACGCTCATCCCGATCGGCCCTTACCACCCGCTCCTCGAGGAGCCGGAATTCTTCAAGTTCTACGTGGAAGGGGAAAAGGTCGTTGACGCCGAGGTCCGCATCGGCTACAACCACCGCGGGATCGAAAAGCTTTCCGAAGCAAAAACCTTCGACCAGGCGACTTTTACCGTCGAGAGGATCTGCGGCATCTGCTCGACGTCGCACCCGTTCGCTTACGTCCGGGCGGTCGAGGACATCTCCGGGATCGCCGTCCCCGAGCGGGCGGAGTACATCCGGACGATCATCGGCGACCTGGAGCGGATCCACAGCCATCTCCTCTGGGTCGGCCTGGCCGGCCATTTCCTCGGCTACAACACCGTCTTCATGTGGGCCTGGAAATACCGCGAACCGGTCCTTGACATATTCGAGGCCATCTCCGGCAACCGGAACCATTACGGCATGTTCAAGGTCGGCGGCGTCCGTCGCGATATTAATGATATAGCCGGCCTGCTCAAAGCGATTGACGATGTCGAGAGTTTCTGCAATATGCTGCTTAAAGCGGTGATCGACGATCCGGTGATCAAGGCGCGGCTGAAAAATGTCGGCGTTCTGAAGAAAGAGGACGCTATCGCCATGGGGGTGGTCGGGCCGGTCGCCCGCGCTTCCGGCTTGGCGATCGATGTCCGCAAAGACCACCCCTACGCGGCCTATGACCGGGTCAAGTTTGAAACGATCGTCATGGAAGGCGGCGATATCTTCAACAAAACTGCGATCAGGCTGCTGGAGTGCGTCGAATCGGCCAAGATCATCCGCCAGTGCCTGAAGCAGATGAGGCCGGGGCCGATCGACGCGGCGGTCAGGGAGGTCGGGGCCGGCGAGGGGATCGGCCAGCATGAAGCGCCGCGCGGCGAAGTGATACATTATGTGAAAGCGAACGGCTCGAACTATCCGGAGCGCCATAAGATCCGCGCGCCTTCGTTCATGAATGTCCCTTCGTTCAAGAGAACGGTGATCGGCGAATCGCTCGCCGACGCCGCGCTGATCACCGCCGCGGTCGACCCGTGCTACTGCTGCACCGAACGGATGGCGGCGGTCGAGCCGGAAACCGGGAGGGTCATTCTGACCGGCCAGGAACTGGTCCGGCTTTCCCAGGAAAAAACCGAGCAGATGAAAGTGAAGCTTAGGGGTTAGGGGGATGAATATTTTACTTTGGACGATCTTTTTGCCGATCGGGGCGTCGCTCCTTTGCTTTATCTTCAGACGGGCGGCGGGCGGGGCGGCGCTTATCGTCTCCGCCGTCGGTTTGGCGCTGGGCGCGAAGATTTTTTTAGCCGGCCAGCTGCTGTCGCCGCTCCTGGCGCTCCGCGCCTATCCCTTCAGCGCTTCGCTTTATCTGGCGGCGTCATTTCTCACCTTTCTCATCGTTCTTTATTCGCTCAAGTTCATGGCGGGCAAAGAAAGGCTCGGCGAGTATTACGGCTATATTCTGATCACGCTCGGCGCGGCGGCCGGCGCCTTTTTCGCGACCGACTTTTTAACGCTGCTCATGTTCTGGGGGCTGCTTGGCATCCCTCTATATATGCTGATCGGCCTCGGCGGTGACGGCGCCGGCGGCGCCGCCAAAAAAGCGCTGATGATCGTCGGCGGGGCGGACGCGCTGATGATCATCGGGATCGGCCTGGTCTGGTGCCTGACCGGGACGCTGCGGGTCGGCGGCGCGCTGCTGCCGCTGGAACAGCCGCTCACCGTCATCGCTTTCTTCTGCCTGCTGGCCGGCGCGTTCGCCAAAGCCGGGGTGATGCCGCTGCACGGCTGGATCCCCGCGGCGGCGGAAAGCGCGCCCGCGCCGGTCCTGGCGCTGCTGCCGGCGTCACTGGACAAGCTGCTGGGGATCTACCTGCTGGCGCGGCTCTGTTACGATGTTTTTCTTGTGACGCCCAATTCCGCCGTTTCCTTTTTCCTGCTGGCGCTCGGCTCATTGACGATCATGGCCGCCGTCCTCGGGGCGCTGGTGCAGCATGACCTGAAAAAACTGCTCGCTTTTCACGCGGTTTCCCAGGTCGGTTACATGGTGGTGGGGATCGGCACCGGGCTGCCGCTCGGCGTGGCCGGCGGCCTTTTCCATATGTTCAACAACGCGATCTATAAATCCTGCCTTTTCCTTTGCGGCGGGGCGGTCGAATTCAAGAACGGAACGACCGACCTGTCCAAACTGGGCGGGCTGGCCAAAACGATGCCGCTCACCTTCGCGGCTTTCCTGATCGCCGCTTTTTCCATCTCCGGCGTGCCGCCGCTCAACGGTTTCGTTTCCAAATGGCTGATCTACCAGTCATTGATCGAACTGTCGAAAATCAATGCCGCCTGGATCATCTGGCTGGCGGCGGCGATGCTCGGTTCGGCCTGTACGGCCGCCAGTTTCGTCAAAATTACCCACGCCGTTTTCCTGGGGCGGAGCGAAGCGAAGGCCCGGGAGGTCCACTGGACGATCTGGCTGGCGCCCGTGACGCTGGCGGCCCTCTGCGTCGTTTTCGGCCTTGGCGCTTACCAGCTGCCGCTCCGCTTCCTGATCGCGCCGGCGGTCGGGCTGATCGGCCTGATCGGCGTCTGGGACCCGCTGCTGGCGGCCGGCCTTATCCTGGTCAGTTTGAGCGTCGGGTTGCTGATCTATTTTCTGGGGAACGTCGATGCGCTCAAAACGCGGCCGATTTTTGCCGGCGGCGAAGAGCTGCCGGCGGCCGGAAAAGTGAGCGGCGTCGATTTTTACGACACCGTCAGGCAGATCAGGCCGCTGGCGCTGATCTATCGGGCGGGGGAAAAGCGCTGGTTCGACTTTTATGAACTGTCGGCGGCCTTGCTGCGCTGGTCGAGCGCCTGGCTGGTGCGGCTCGACGCGAAAATCCCTGGGATCATTCCCTGGCTGCGGCGCGACCGGGCGTTCAAGATCAAGCTGCTAGGCGCCCTGATCGCGGCCGAACTGCTGGTCGAAGGGCTGCTGCTGGTTTCCGGCGTCAGAGAAATTTTGACCGGCCTGGCCGCCCTGGCAATGGTCGCCGCGGCTTTTTATCTGGCCGGGCGGCTCGGCGGGAGTTACGCCAATGAATAGTCCAGCGGTTTTATTGTTATTGATAGCGCTGCCGCTTTTGGCCGCGCCGCTGACCCTCTGCCTGCGCCGTTCCGGCGCCTGGCTGGCCGGTTTGACCGCGCTGGCGCTGACCCTGCTCATCACCTGGCTTTACCCGGCCAGACCGTTCAACAATGTCCTGGTTTTCAATCAATTCGGGCCGTGGCTGGTGCTCGACGGCTTGAGCCACCTCGTTCTGATCACCGCCGATCTGACGGCGTTATTTATCATTATTTACGCCGCCGCTTACGCCGGCAAATACCGGGCCCCGTCGCGGTTTTTCTCCCTTTTTCTCCTGCTACTGGCCGGGCTCAACGGCGTGGCGCTGGCCGGCGACCTGATCTGGCTCTTCGTCTTTTTGGAATTGGCGGCGCTCTCCGCTTACCTCCTGGTCGCCTTCGAGGGCGGCCGCGATCAACTGGAAGCGTCGGTCAAATACCTGCTGATCGGCGAGGGGGCTTCGCTCCTCATTTTGGTCGGCTGCGCGCTAGTCCTCCGGCTGACCGGCACCTTCAATCTGGCGGGAGCGGCGCTGGCGCTGATCGGCTGCTCCAGCCGGCTGAAAACGGCGGCCGCGCTCCTGTTTATCGCCGGGTTCGGCACCAAAGCGGCGCTGATGCCGTTCCATTCGTGGCTGCCCGACGCGCACACGGCCGCGCCGGCGCCGATCTCCGCCACGCTCTCCGGCGTTTTGATCAAAGTGCTCGGCGTATACGCGCTGGCCAGGGTCCTCTTTAATGTGCTGGGCGGCAGCCCGCCGCTCTCTCTGGCTTTGATGGCGCTCGGCGCGCTCTCTATCCTGGCCGGCGTGCTGCTGGCGTTCGGTCAGTGGGATTTCAAACGGCTGCTGGCTTACCATAGCATTTCTCAGATCGGCTACATCGTTCTGGGCGTCGGTCTGGGGACGCCGCTGGGGCTGATGGGGGGCCTTTTTCATCTGTTCAATCACGCGCTGTTCAAAGCGCTCCTCTTCCTCAACGCCGGGGCGGTGGAACAGCAGACCGGGACGCGCGACCTTAAAGAGATGGGGGGACTGAAGCAGCGGCTGCCGGTCACCGCCGCAACTTCTTTGCTCGCCTCGTTTTCCATCGCCGGCCTCCCGCCTTTCAACGGTTTCTGGAGCAAACTTTTTGTGATCATCGCCTGCGTGCAGGCGGGCCAGCTCTGGTTCGCCCTGGCGGCCGTGCTGGGGAGCATCCTGACGCTCGCCTCTTTCCTCAAGGTCCAGAAATACGCGTTTTTCGGCCGGCTGAAGGACCAGTTTGGCGATCTGAAAGATGTCCACTGGCTGATGGGAACTGCGATGGCGGCGCTGGCCTTGCTTTGCCTGCTGACCGGACTGGCTTTTCCGCTGGTCACCGGTTATCTGGTCAATCCGGCGGTGATCGCGCTGGCCAACGGCACCGGCTACGCCAGGATGATACTGGGAGGCCAGTTATGAGGATCCCGCTTCCCAAGATCAGGGAACTGGCCGAAGCGCTCACTTCGCTTTTTTCCCGGGCGTACACCAATCGTTATCCGTTCGAAAAAGTGGTCCCGCCCGACGGCTTCCGCGGCTGCCCCCGCTTTCACGAGGACGATTGCATCGGCTGTCTTGCCTGTTACGAAGTTTGCCCGGCCCGGGCGATCGCTTATGAGGACGACCGGGAGAAGCTAACGCGGACGCTGACCCACCGGCCCGACCTCTGCATCTTCTGCCAGCAGTGCGAAAGGGCGTGCCTGACCGAAAAAGGGATCATGCTGGGGAAAGAATTCGAGCTGGCCGTAACGGAGCGCAAGACCAATACTTCGCAGAGCCGCAAGGCGCTGGTCCTTTGCGAGAATTGCGGCGCGGTGATCGGCTGCCTCGACCATCTCAAATTCCTGGCGAAAAAGGTCGGGACATTGCTTTATACCAATCCGACGCTGCTGCTGGCCCGGCATGACGAGCTTCAATTATTGGAAAAAGAGCGCGGCCAGGCCAGCCCGCACCCGCGGGCAGGCCATCTCCGCTTCCTCTGCCCGAGCTGCCGCCGCGAAATGATCTTGAAGGAGCAATTCTAGGAGAAATGACGAATGTCGAATTTCGAATGACGAATGAAGGAGTGGCTATTTAATGCATGAAATGGCTTTGGCGAGGGATGTGTTGAGGAAGATAGAAGAAGAATGGTCACGAGTCGCGGGTCGCGGGTCGCGGGTCAAATACGTCAAGGTCCAGCTCGGTGAATCGCGTTTTACCCATATGGAAGAACTGAAAGAACTGCTGGCCGATATTTCCAAAGGGACGATCGCCGAAGGGGCGAAGGTCGAGTTCGAGATCAGCAAGGTCAGGTCCGCCTGCGCCGACTGCGGCACAGAGTTCAAGCCGGGTGAAAAAATGAATCTTAATTGCGAAAAATGCGGTTCGGGGAATATCCAGCTGACCGGCGGGAATGAGCTGATAATAAAGGCGGTAAAATAGTCTTTAGAGCTTCTGAAGCAGATAATTTTCGCCTCCAAAGCTCAAAGACGCTAAGGGTCAGAAACAAAGGTCTCTTCGCCCGCCCTTGTTTTTTTCGGCTTAGCGATGGGATTTTGTCCAATCTTCTTAGCGGTATTTTTTACACAAATGTAACTCCGGCTTAATGCCCGCGCAACTTCTTATTTGCTATCCTTTGGTCTATAATGTTGTGGAAGATGGCTGAAATTCTTATTATTGAAGACGAGAAAGATATCGTCGAATCGCTGGAGTATAACCTCAAGAAAGAGGGCTATCGGGTCTCCAAAGCTTATGACGGTTTGAATGGTTTGCGCCTGGCGGGAGAAAAGATCCCCTCGCTGATCGTTCTCGACCTTATGCTCCCCGGCCTGGACGGCCTGGAGGTCTGCCGCCGGATCAAGAGAAACCCCAAGACCGCCGCGGTCCCTGTCATCATGCTGACCGCCAAGGGGAGCGAAACCGATAAGGTCGTGGGCCTCGAGCTCGGGGCCGACGATTATATAGTAAAGCCCTTCAGCATCAAGGAACTGATCGCCCGCATCAAGACTATCTTGAGAAGATACGAAAAACCGAAAGAAAAGCCTCTGGCCGCCGTTAAATTCAAGGACCTGGAGATCGACACGGACAAACACGAGGTCAGGGCCGCCGGCAAACCAGTGGAGCTGACCGCCAAGGAATTCCAGCTGCTGCTGTACCTGGCCGAAAACAAAGAGCGTGTTTTTTCCCGCGAGCGCCTGCTCGACACCGTCTGGGGGATCGACGTGGCGATCGAGACCCGCACCGTGGACGTACACATGCGCCGCCTGCGCGAAAAACTGGGCAAAGCCGGCCGCCACCTCGTGACGCTGCGCGGCGTCGGCTATAAATTCAAGGAATGAACATGTTTGAAGCGGTCCTCTCCGGCCTGCGCGACGGCGTCCTGGTCATCAAGCCCGTCGGCGACATAATTTATGCCAATCCAGCGGCCGCCGAGATCTTCTCGGTCAGTTTGCCCGATCTGATCGGTAAGCGGCTGCTGGAAGCCATCCGCCTGACGGAACTCTCCGACCTGGTGGATGAGGTTAAAGCCAACCAGCGACCCCACGAAAGAGAGATCAAAGTTTTTTATCCCGGGGAAAAGTCTTTGCTGGCTTCGGTCAATCCCATAAAAAATGAGGTTGGGGCGGAGCTTGGCCTGGCCGTAGTCCTGCGGGATATCAGCGAAATGAAGCATCTGGAAAACCTGCGCAGCGAGTTTGTGGCCAATGTTTCGCATGAGCTCAAGACGCCGCTGACGGCGATCCGCAGCTACGCCGAGACGCTCCTGAACGGCGCGCTGTCCGACAAGGGCCACAATGCCGAATTCGTGCGCAAGATCGAAAAACACGCCGAAAACCTAACCACCCTGATCGACGATCTGCTGGAAGTTTCACAGCTGGAAGCCAAACGCGGGCTAGGCGAATTCGTGCCGGTCAATCTCTTCCGGGTGGCCGAGCGGGCGGCCGAGACGCTGTCCGAAAAGGCCAGGAAGAAAAAGATCGAACTCTCGGGCGATTGCGCCGATAAAGAACTGACGGCGGCAGGGGTCGAAGACCACATTTACCGCGCGGTGCTTAATTTGATCGATAACGCGCTCAATTACACGGACTCGGGCGGGAAAGTGACGGTCACTTGCGGTCGCACGGGAGACGGAGTCCAGATCACGGTCAGCGACACCGGCATCGGCATTTCTAAAGAACACTTGCCAAGGCTCTTCGAGCGCTTTTACCGGATAGATAAGGCCCGCTCGCGCGACCTGGGCGGCACCGGCTTGGGCCTCGCGATCGTCAAACATGTCATGAACATCCATAATGGTTCCGTTTCCGTCAAAAGCGAAGAGGGCAAAGGCTCGAAGTTCACACTGGTTTTCCCCGGCTAGATAATTTACCTGCTGTTAACAAAGCGGTCATCAATCATTAATGCCACTCCTCTAGTATGTTGGTATCCTATTAAAGGAGGCGGTAAGATGTTAAAGCGATTTTTGGTCCCGGCCTGCGTGCTGATGCTCGGGTTCGGCGTTGCTTTGGCGGAGACGGAGTTCTGGACGGTTGATACGGTCCAGATGCCGATCAAGGCAGGGGTTGGGTTTTCGGTGATCCCGGAACTCCGGGTGCGGTCCAATTTCAGCGAATTGTATTATATGAGGCTCTATCTGGGGCCGACTTTTGCGGTCAACAATACTCTTGGAGTAAGCCTTTTCTATGCGCCGACCGAGAGTAAATCGGCAGCAACGGGCAACTGGTCGAGCGCCAACATTTTGGTCGCCGACGCGATCTTCGCCTGGCCGCAAATAAGCGACCGCTCACGCTTGGAATATGACCCGGGAACGACACTGCTGAAATACCGCAACAGACTGCAAATCAAATATGATAATTGGGCGTTGGCGGAAGAGCCTTTTTACAATTGCCAGCGCGGCTATGTTGATGAAAACCGCTGTTCCCTGGTTTATTCGTTCAAACTCAACGATCGCTTGAGCCTGGAACCGGGCTTCCTCCTGAGAAGCCAGCGCCCGACTCCCGGCGGCGACTGGACGAACACCGGCGTCGTGTTGTTTAACAGCACGGTCAAAATTTAACATTCCCGTAACAGATGGTTAACGAATTATTAATGGGCCGGAGATAAGATTGCAAGGAGGGATGAAGATGTATAAAAAGATGGTATTAACTGGTGTCATTGCGCTGTTGGCTTTGACGGTTGTCAGCTGCGGCGTCGGCAAGAAAGCGGTGCAGATCAAGGGTTCCGACACGATGGTCAACCTGGGCCAGGCCTGGTCGGAAGACTTTATGAAGGCCAACCCGGCCATTTCCATCGCGGTTACCGGCGGCGGTTCGGGCACTGGCATCGCGGCGCTGATCGGCGGGACGACCGATATCACCCAGGCTTCCCGCAACATGGAGCCGAAAGAGATTGCCCAGGCGAAAAAACGCGGCATTGATCCGAAAGAGATACATGTTGCCAATGATGGCATTACCCTCGTCGTCAACCCTGCGAATCCAGTCAGCAAACTGACCCGCCAGCAGTTATCCGATATTTATACCGGTAAGATCAAAAACTGGAAAGAGGTCAGCGGCCATGACCTGAAGATCGTGGCTTTGTCCCGCGAACGGAACTCCGGTACGCACGTCTTCTTCCTCGAACATGTCGTGAAGATGGGCGACCCCAAGAACAAGAACGAATTCGCCCCGTCTATTCTAATGATGCCGTCTTCGCAGGCGATCATCGAAGAAGTCAATTCCAATCCCTCGGCCATTGGTTATGTTGGCCTGGGATATCTGACGCCGAAAGAGAAAGCGCTGGCGGTGGCCAACAGCAAAGGCTCGGCTTACGTCGTGCCCTCGGTCAGGAGCGTGCTCTCCAAGCAATATCCGATCTCCCGCTCGCTGCTCTTCTATACCAACGGCGAGCCGTCCGGCGAGGTCAAGCCGTTCGTTGATTATGTCTTGAGCCCCGCCGGCCAGAAGATCGTGCTGAAGATGGATTTTGTCCCGGTTAAGTGAAGGCACCTCACCCGCTGGCACAAACCTTTCCCCCCTCTCCATTTTCAATGGAGAGGGGAATGAATTCCGACGAAGTCGGAAGAAAGGGGTGAGGATGAAACGGCCCTTTGAATATATAATCGAAAAACTGGTCTTGCTGTCGGGGATCGCCTCGATCGTCTTTGTTGTCCTGATCTTCGCGTTCCTGCTGAAAGAGGGGCTGTCGCTTTTTGCGAACGAGAGTGTTTTTGCTTTCTTGTTCGGCCGGAACTGGTACCCGATCTCCGATCCGCCGCAGTTCGGCATCCTGCCGCTGATCCTCGGTTCCCTGCTGGTCACTTTCGGCGCGATCGTCATCGCCGTGCCGCTGGGGCTGGCGGCGGCCATCTATGTGGCGGAGATCGCTCCGCTCTGGCTGCGCGACATTTTAAAGTCGGGGATCGAGCTGCTGGCCGCGATCCCCAGCATCGTCCTCGGCTTCATCGGCATTGTCACGCTGGCCCCGTTCCTGAAGACCATTTTTAACTTGCCGAGCGGCCTGACGGCCCTGGCCGGTTCGATCATGCTGGCGTTTATGGCGATGCCGACGATCGTTTCCATCATCGAAGATTCGATCGTCTCCGTCCCCAAGAATTATAAGGAAGGGTCGCTGGCGCTCGGCGCCACGCGCTGGCAGACGATCTACCGGGTGACGCTGCCGGCGGCTTCTTCCGGTATTCTGGCCGCGATCATGCTGGGGATCGGCCGCGTCGTCGGCGAAACAATGGCTGTCCTGATGATCACTGGCAACGCCGCGGTCATGCCGGTGAGTTTTCTGCAGCCGGTCAGGACGCTGACGGCGACGATCGCCGCCGAGATGGGGGAGGCGGTCGGCGGCAGCGGCCACTACTACGCGCTCTTCGCCATCGGCATCGTCCTGTTCGTTATCAGTTTTATCATTAACCTGCTGGCCGACATGTTCCTGCATCGCGGTCGGGGGAGGAAGAGGCGATGATGGACGCCCGGACCAAGGAAAAGATCGCTTTTAATGTTTTACTGGCGCTGACCCTGCTGGTCATCCTGCCGGTCGCCCTGATCGTGGGCGTGATCCTTTGGCGTGGATTACCGGCTATCACCCCGGAGTTCCTGTTCGCCATGCCGCGGGAGGGGATGCGGGCGGGCGGCATCTTTCCGGCGATCGTCGGCACATTTTATTTGATCCTGGGGGTAGCGTTCTTTTCGATCCCGCTGGGAGTGCTGGCGGCGATCTACCTGAACGAGTATTCGGAAAGGAACCGGCTGACCAGGCTGATTGAACTGGCCATTATCAACCTGGCCGGGGTGCCGTCAATCGTTTACGGGCTTTTCGGCCTCGGTCTGTTTGTCACCTTCCTCGGTTTCGGCTCATCGATCCTGGCCGGGGCGCTGACTTTGACGATCGAAGGGTTGCCGGTCATTATCACGGCCACCCGCGAGGCGCTCAATACCGTGCCGCGTTCTTTTCGCGAAGTAAGTTTTTCGCTCGGCGCCTCGCGCTGGCAAACGGTCCGCCACGTGGTCCTGCCCAACGCCATTCCGGGAATAATGACGGGGGCGATCCTGGAATTGTCGCGGGCGGCGGGCGAAACGGCGCCGATCCTTTTTACGGTCGCCGCGTTTTACCTGCCGCGCCTGCCGCAGTCCGTCTATGACCAGGCCATGGTCCTGCCTTACCATATATACGTCCTGTCGACCCAGGTGCCGAACGTCAGCGTCAAGGTTCAGTATGGCACCGTGCTGGTCCTCGTCGGCATGGTCTTCCTGCTCAATGTCCTGGCCGCCTGGATCCGGGCGCGTCTAAGGAAAAAGAAGACATGGTAGCGAATAAGATCGAAATAAAGGACCTCAATGTTTGGTATGAAGATGCCCGGGCGATCAGGGACCTGGCGTTCAACGTCGAACTGAATGAGATACTGGGCATCATCGGTCCGTCGAACAGCGGCAAGACCTCGTTCCTGCGCACGCTCAACCGGATGAACGAGCTTTACCCGAACTCGAGGACCGAAGGGGTGGTCCTCCTGGACGGCAGGAATATTTTCCGGGAGATCGACAAACATCTCTTGAGGAAAAAAGTCGGCATTGTCTTTGCCCTGCCGCTTCCCCTGCCGCTCTCGATCTTTGATAATGTGGCTTACGGTCCCCGTCTGCATGGCGTTAAGCAAAAGGGACAGTTGGCCGAGATCGTCGAACGGTCGCTCAAGGCCGCCGCCATCTGGGACGAAGTGAAAGACCGCCTGAATACCGGCGCTTTCAAGCTCTCCGGCGGGCAGCAGCAGCGGCTGTGTATCGCCCGGACGCTGGCGGTCGAACCCGAGGTCATCCTGTACGACGAGCCCTGCTCCGGCCTCGACCCGATCTCGACGCTCAAGATCGAAGAGGCGATGCAGGAACTGAAAAAAAATTATACGCAGGTGCTGGTGACCAATAACGTCAAGCAGGCGGCGCGCGCCTCCGACCGCACGGCCTTCTTCCTGATGGGCGAAATGGTCGAGATAGGCGAAACAAAAGAGATCTTTACCGTGCCTAAGGACAAAAGGACTGAAGATTATATTACAGGCAGGTTTGGTTGATGAATAATATTATCACGACCGATAGATTGGATTTGTATTACGGCGCGTTTCAGGCGCTGATCAATGTTGGGCTGAACGTCGAGCAGAACAAGATCACCGCGCTGATCGGGCCGTCGGGCTGCGGCAAGTCAACTCTCCTGCGCGTCTTCAACCGGATGAACGACCTGATCGAAGGGGTCAGGACCACGGGCAGCGTTAAGGTCGGCGGTGAGGAGATACTCGGGCCCGGCGTCGACCTGGTCAGCCTGCGCAAGAAAGTCGGCATGGTCTTTCAGCGGCCCAATCCTTTTCCCTTGACCATTTATGAGAACGTCGTCTACGGCTTGCGCATCCACGGCGAGAAGGATCGGAAAGTTCTGGATCAGGCGGTAGAGAAGAGTTTGTCATCAGTTCTTTTGTTCGCTGACCTGAAGGACAAACTATCGTCGAACGCGCTTAGCTTGTCACTCGAGCAGCAGCAGCGGCTGTGCATCGCGCGCTTGCTGGCGGTCCTGCCCGAGGTCCTGCTGATGGACGAGCCGTGCTCGGCGCTCGATCCCCTGGCCACGATGCGGATCGAAGAATTGATGCTGGAACTGAAAAAACGGTATACAATTGTGATCGTAACGCACAACATGCAGCAGGCGGCCCGCATCTCCGATGAGTGCGGCTTTATGCTGCTGGGCGAACTGGTCGAGTTCGGCCCCACGAAACGGATTTTCACGGCCCCGAAGGACAAGCGGACCGAAGATTACATTACCGGGAGGTTTGGTTAAAATGATCGAACAAAGGGAGCATTTTCAAAAAGAGCTGACGAAGCTTAACGATCTCATCTTAAGGATGGGCGGGATGGTCGAGAAGAGCATTTTCGATTCCGTCGAAGCTTTGAGAAAATCGGACGCCGGCCTGGCGCAGACGGTTGTGATGCTCGATGATAAAGTCGATAAGATCGAGCTGGAAGTCGATGATCTTTGCCTGGAACTGCTGGCCACGCAGCAGCCGATGGCCGGCGACCTGCGTTTTATCACGACGGGAATGCGCGTCGGCTCCGACCTGGAGCGGATCGGCGACCTGGCCGTCGATATCGCCCAGCGGGCGATCGAACTGGCCGACCAGCCGCTGCTCAAACCACTGGTCGACATACCGAAAATGGCGGAGCTGGCGGAGAAGATGGTCCACAAGGCGCTCGACTCGTTTGTCAAGCGCGACGCGGCAATGGCGCGGGAACTCTGGACCGACGAGGAAAAAGCGGACAACTACCGCGACCTGATCTATGACGAACTGGTCGAGATCATGAACCAGGACACCAAAACAACGCCGCGCGCCTTGCCATTGATCATTATTTCGCGGCATCTCGAGCGGATCGCCGACCACGCGACCAACATTGCCGAAGACGTCGTTTACATGGCGGAGGGCAAGGTTATCAAACACGCCCCGAAGTGATATGGTATAATACCTGCATGGTTTCAGTCGATCAATCGTTGTGCATCGGTTGCGGCATCTGCATGGACATGTGCCCGGAGGTCTTCCAGACGACCGAGGACGGCAAAGCCCAGTCGGTCGGCAGCGAATGCGAGCTGCACAGTCTCGAGGAGATCGCCGACGCCTGTCCGGTCGAAGCGATCAACATCTAGGGATCTGATTTTGATCAGGCAACTCGGCTACAGCCTCGGCGCCCTGGGCACGGCTTTCGCCGGCCAGGCCTTTGCCACTTACGTCATCTTTTTTTACGTCGATGTCGTCAAACTGCCGGTCTACCTGGCCGGGCTGGCGCTGCTGATCTACGCCGTCTGGAACGCGATCAATGATCCGGTAGCCGGTTTCATCTCCGACCGGACGCGCAGCCGCTACGGCCGCCGGCTGCCTTACCTTGCGGCCTGCCTTCTGCCGCTCGGCCTGGTCTTTTATCTCATTTGGGTGCCGCCGTTTCGCGGCCTCGACCAGTACCGGCTGCTGTTCGGTTATTTTCTGGCCGCCATCTGTTTGTTCGACGGGTTGCTGGCGTTTGTTGGCATTAACTGGAGCGCTCTTTTCCCCGAAATGTTCCTCGGCTTCCGCGAACGGCTTGCAGTTAATTCATACCGCCAGCTTTTTGGCCTTTTCGGCCTGATACTGGCGATCGGCCTGCCGCCTTATTTTTATTCCGTCTGGGGCTGGGGGGCGATGGGAGCGGCGGGCGGCGCGCTGATCGTACTGGTTTTGCTCCTCTCGCTCAGCGTCTGCCGTGAGCGGCCGGCCTTTAAAGCTCCCCCCGACCTGGCTTTTCGCCGGGCGCTGGCCGCGACCCTCTTCAACCGCTCGTTCCTCTCATTTGTGGCGGCCAACTTCTTCGCGCAATTCGCCCTGCTGACCATGCTGGCCGCGATCCCCTTTTACGCCAAGTACGTGCTGCACGCCGGGACGCAAACGGTCATGCTGGTGCTGGCGACCGCTTCCCTGTCGTCGCTCGTCATGCTCTTCGGCTGGCGCCTGCCGGCCCGCTGGCTCGGCGCCAAACGGATGTTCATGACCGCGCTGCTGCTGCTGGCGGCGGCGCTCCAGCCGCTCTTCGGCGTGGTCAGCCTTGACGCCGTCCTGCTGGACGCGGTCCTGATCGGGGCCGCCCTGGCCGGTTATTTTCTGATCTGCGACGTGGTGATCGCCGACATTATCGACGAGGACGAACTGCGCACCGGCCAGCGGCGCGAGGGGGCCTATTTCGGGATGAACGTTTTTGTCACCCGCTTTTCCGTCGGCCTCCAGGCGCTCGCCCTGAGCGCCGTCTTCCTCTTTTGCGGCTATAATCCTTATATCTACACCCAGCCGCGCGGTTTCGCGGCCGGCCTCCGCCTGCTGATCGCCGGCCTGCCGGCGATCGCGCTCCTCCTCGGATTTGTTATAATGATTTTCTACCCCCTGTCAGGACGGCGCTTGGCCGAGGTCAGGGAGCAATTGCGCGAGGCCCATTTAAAGAAAGGGGTTAATTGACGAAACCCGTTGCCCTATGGCGGCGATCACTTTGCGCTGACGGCCCGGTGGTTCCTTCTGGTCTTTCCCCCGAGCAACAAGAAGAGGATGGCGGCGCGGACCGCGACGCCGTTGGTGACCTGGTCGAGAATGACGTTGTAAGGCCCGTCCGCCACCTCTGACGTCAGTTCCACCCCGCGGTTGATCGGCCCCGGATGCATGACGATGACGTCTTTTTTGGCCCGGCGCATTCGCTCGGCGTTCAGGCCGAAGAGCTCCGAATACTCCTCGAGCGACGGGAAAAAGCTCTTGGCCATCCGTTCACGCTGGATGCGCAGCATATTGATGAAATCCGCGTCCTTGAGTTCGGCGTCAAGGTCGTAAGAAACTTTTACCCCCAGTTGTTCGATCCCGGCCGGGATGAGCGTGGGCGGGCCGACGACCGTCACGTGCGCGCCTAGTTTGGTCAGCCCCCAGATGTTGGAGCGGGCGACGCGCGAATGGGCGATGTCGCCGACGATCAGGGCCTTTTTGCCGGCCACGCTCTTTTTCTTGTCGAGCATGGTGAAGATGTCGAGCAGCCCCTGCGTCGGATGCTCGTTAAAACCGTCGCCGGCGTTGATGATCGAGGCGCGGGTGTGGCGGGCCGCCAGGTGCGGCGCGCCGCCCAGGCCGTGGCGGATGATCAGGCAGTCGGTCCCCATGACCTCGAGGTTTTTGACCGTGTCGATCAGCGTCTCGCCCTTGCTCACGCTCGAGGAGGAGAGGGCGACGTTGGTCACGTTGGCCGAAAGGACCTTGGCCGCCAGGTTGAACGAAGTGCGGGTGCGGGTCGACGGCTCGTAAAAGAGGGTGACCAGGTGCTTGCCGAGCAGGGTGGGGACTTTGGGGATTGGGCGCGAGATGACCTCTTTCATCGAGCGGGCGGTCTCTAAAATGAGGCTGATCTCCTCGACGGCGAGGTCCTTGAGGCCGAGCAGGTCTTTTGATTTAAGCCCTTTGACCTTGTTCATGAAAGCTTCAAAGGTTTATTATAACACATCTCACCCGCTTAAGCTATAAAGTTAAAAGTGCTATAATAACAAACATTCGGGTTATCATTCGGGCATTCGAGCCATAATTCGTAAATTCGGGAAGTAATCATGATTATACTAGCTCTCAATTGCGGCAGTTCTTCCGTCAAATACAAGCTTTATCACTGGGATAAGCGCGAAACCTTGGCCAAAGGGGAAATCGAGCGCGTCGGCGTTGCTGGCGGGCCGGCCAACCACCGCGAGGCGCTCAAGCAGATCATCGGCAGTTTGCCTGCCGTCGAGATCTCGGCGGTCGGCCACCGGGTGGTCCACGGCGGCGAAAAATTCAAAAGCTCGGTGCTGATCAACGATGAAGTGCTGACGGCGATCAAGCATGTGGAGGACCTGGCGCCGCTCCACAACCCGCCCAACATCGCCGGGATCGAGGCGGCCCAGGACGTCCTGCCGGGCGTTCCGCAGATCGCCGTCTTTGACACCGCGTTCCATCAGACGATGCCCGAGCATTCTTTCGTTTACGCCGTCCCTTACGAGTGGTACGGGATGTACGGCGTCCGCCGCTACGGCTTTCACGGCACCTCGCACCTCTATGTCTCGCGCCGCGCCGCGGTCCTGCTGGGCAAGCCGCCGCTTGAGACCAACCTGATCACGATGCATATCGGCAACGGCGTGAGCATTGGCGCGATCAAAGAGGGGATCTCCGTCGATACCAGCATGGGAATGACCCCGCTGGAAGGGGCGGTGATGGGGACGCGGTGCGGCGACATCGATCCGGCGATCGTCCTGTTCATGATCGAAAAGGAAGGTTTTTACGCCGAAGAGCTCGACGCCATCCTCAACAAAAAAAGCGGCCTGCTCGGGATCACCGGCAAGTACAGCGACCGCCGCGACATCGAAAAAGCCGCCGGCGCCGGCGAGCGGCGGGCGGAGCTGGCGCTCGAGATCGAGGCCTACCGCCTGAAAAAATATATCGGCGCCTACCTGGCGGCGCTCGGCCGCGTCGACGCGGTCGTTTTCACGGCCGGAGCGGGGGAGCTTAACTGGAAACTGCGCGCCAGCGTGGTCCAGGGGCTCGAACACCTCGGGCTGGTGCTCGATCCCAAACGTAACGAGGCGGCGGTCAGCCGGGAGAAGGAAGCGCTGATCTCGGCCGACGCTTCGCCGGTCAAGATCTATGTCATCCCGACCGACGAAGAGATCGTCTTTATCGAAGATGTCGTCGCCATCCTGGAGGGCCGCTACGAAACACACACCCATTTTGTTTATTCTTTTGAAGACCCCAAGTACAAACGCAAAACCTAATGAAAAATACGAAATACGAAATCCGAAATACGAAACAAATACGAAATCCGAAATCAGAAACTGAAAACTTTTACCCTCTAACTTGCCTGCGTTCCATTGAAGAATTGCGCTGCGGGGCGCGGACGCTGGCCGAGCATCCGGGTCGGCAAGTCACTCATCTGTGGGATTTGATTGTTAACCTGAAGGAAGACCTTGAGGATGACCTTAGGGTCATAGGGGCAGGGGTCAAGGGTCAAGTACATTCGTCGGCCGTGCTTTACGCGCCGGAGAATATGTTGATCGAAACAGGAGCGGAGATCGAGGCCGGCGCGGTGCTTGACGCGCGGGGCGGGCCGATTTATGTCGGCAGAAACACGATCGTGCGGCCGCACAGTTACCTGCGCGGGCCGCTTTCGCTCGGGCCGGAGTGCCGGATCGGCGGCGAAGTGACCCATTCGATCTTTCACGGCTACGCCAACAAGGCGCACTACGGCTTTATCGGCCATTCGTATGTCGGGGAATGGGTGAATCTGGGGGCGGGGACGACCAATTCCAATTTGAAGAACAACTACGGGACGGTCAAGGTCCGCGTCGGCGGCAAAGAAGTCGATTCCGGCCAGCAGTTCCTCGGCTGTTTTATCGGCGATTATGCTAAACTCGGGATCGGGACGCTCATTACCACCGGCGCGGTGATCGGGCTGGGCGCGAACGTCCTGGGCGGTAAAATCACGCCGAAGTATGTCCCCAATTTCCAGTGGGACGAGAAGACGAAATACCGGCTGGAAGATTTTCTTAAAGCGGCGGAGGCGATGATGGCGCGGCGGGGGCAGAAGCTGACAGTCGAGAAAATTGATATAATCAGGAAGCTCTACGCCGAGCGGGCGTAGGGACTTGTCCCTGTCCGCGTTCCCTCCCTTGAGTTTTATGAACCTCGCTAGTATAATTCTCATAAAATATATGGGTGGTTCATGACTTTAGTAAAAGAGCAAACCAAGGCGATAAGTTTGCGCAAAAAGGGGTATACCTACCGGGAGATACTTAAACAAATCCCGGTCGCAAAATCCACCTTATCGTTATGGTTGCGGGATGTTGGGCTGAGTAAAAGGCAGATACATCGAATTACCGAAAAGAAATTAGCGGCGGGCAGGAGGGGGGCGGCTGCGCAGAAATTAAAGAGAAAGCTGATCACCCAAGGATTAAAAGAGAGCGCCGCGAGAGAGATCGATAATCTAAGCTTTGACCGTAGTCATCTTTGGCTGATGGGCACGATGTTATACTGGGCGGAAGGGGCCAAGGAGAAAGCTAATTCGCAAGCGACCGGCGTTAAGTTCGGCAATACCGATCCACTGATGTTGAAATTGATGAAAAGGTGGCTGCTGGACGTTTGTAATGTGCCAGCAAATCAGATAAGATATAATCTGTACCTTCACGAGAACAACAAGTTCAGGCTGGACGCCGTGAGGCGATACTGGCTGAAGAGGCTGAAAATCGATTGCTTGCATGCTGTGTATTTTAAGAAACATGCGGTGAAGACCGTGCGTAAGAATATCGGCAAAAACTATTTTGGGCTGATGATGATGGTCGTCAAGAAAAGCACAAGCCTTAACAGGAGGATCGCTGGCTGGACAGAGGCGATCGGTCAGAAAGTTGAAATGTTGCCGGGTCGGCTAACGGCAAGCCAGTAGCCTTTGGAGCTATTTATCGGGGTTCGAATCCCTGCCCGGCAGCTTCTTGAATCAGTATATGCCTTACTTCGTCTACATCATCGAATGCGCCAACAAAGCCCTTTACACCGGCATCACGACCGATCTTAAACGCCGGTTCGGTGAGCATAAGAAAGGGAAAGGCTGCCGTTATACCGCTTACAATCCGGCCGTGAAGCTCCGATATTCAGAAAAGCACCGCACCAGGTCCGCCGCGGCGAAAAGAGAGGCCGAGATCAAGGGCTGGCCGAGGGCGAAAAAGCTGAGCCTGATCCATTGCTTTTATCCCGCCCCGGGCCTAGAATTACGGCAGGTGCGTCAAAATGCCGGGAGATTTCAAGAATAAATTATTGCTGACCCTGGGCGGGCTGTTGCTGATCGCCGTGATCGGTTATCTCGACTACTTGACCAGCTACCAGTTTTCCCTCGGCACGATTTACCTGGCCCCGATCGCGCTGGGCGCCTGGCTGGGCGGTTTTTACTTCGGACTAGTTCTGGCGATCGCTGCCGCGCTGCTTATGACGGCCGGCGACCTATACCACGGGATGATCGGCCGCCATTTCCTGCTTCCTTACTGGGACATCCTGATCCGCGGCGCCGGTTTTCTGCTTTTTGTTTATTTTATCCGGCTGATCCGCGAGAACGAGAAAAAGGCCAGAGAGCTGAACGAGTTCATCGCCCATGACCTGAAGACGCCGCTGACCAATATGATTTTCTCCCTGGAAAACCTGCAACTGGCCTGTTCGCGCGAACAGGTTGGGGACCGGGAAAAATTCGTCAGGATCGGCCAGGCTTCGGCCCAGCGAATGAAGATACTGATCGATTCTTTCCTCGATATTGCGCGCTTGAACAAAAGAAAGCTGCCGCTGGTCTGGAGCCGGGAAAAACTGTCCGAGCTGATCCAGTTGTCCCTCGATACCGTCTTTGGCCTGGCGCAGATACGGCAGGTCAGGATCGAGGTTGACAATCAAGCGCAGCGTGAAACGATCGTCACCGACCGCCAGCTGCTGACCCGGGTGCTGATCAACCTCTTGAGCAACGCGCTGGCCACCAGCCCGGCCGGCTCGGCGGTGACCCTCCAGATCAACGATTATGAGGAGAACGGGCTGTTTTTCAACGTGATCGACCACGGCCGCGGCCTCCCGGGTGGAGAGCTGAAAAATTTATTCGATCTGCTGGAACAGGGGCGGCTGCGGAAGATGGGAGCGCTGACCGGCAGCGGGCTGGGGCTTATCTTCTGCAAGCGGGCGATCGAGGAAATGGGCGGCCGGCTCTGGCTGGAGAGCCAGCCCGGTGCCGGGACGACGGTTTGTTTTACGCTGGTTGAGCCGAAACCCCGCTAGAAATTCAGGCCGAAGGGGATGGCGACGGCGGTAAAGTTGAGAGCAAAGTTCTTGGAGTTGAAATAATCGAAGCGCACCCCGGTCCTGAACCCAAAAGTGAAGTTGGTCTTATTTGAATCCCCGAAGCTGAAATACTGCAAGAAGGCGCCAGTCGTCAGCCCGTACTTTATTACCGCCCGGCTCTGGTACGGCTCGATCGCGTAGAAACGGTCCCAGCCGTTATAAGAGACGAAACTGCTCCTGATCACTCCGAGATCGACTGGGACGGCTAACCCTTCTTTCTTGTCCAAGTAGGCGTAACTGCCAGCCGTAAAATATGCCGAGTCCTGCCGTTTGATCGCGATGAACGTAAAAGCATCCTGGCCGGTGAGATAAATGGCCTTGAGTTCCGCGTCGTTGGCGTAACCGCCGGGCGAAACACCTTGATCGGCGGTTTTAGACCAGCCCAGATTAATGGTTAAGTACTGGCGATAATCGAAGGTTAGCTCAAACCCCACCCCGGGCGCAGACTTTTGGTGAAGCCCGCTAAAACCGACCGTGGCAGTCCGGGCGCCGGGGTCACCGGGGTGGGGTGGAGTGTATCTAAGATCATCCGGGAACTGACTGTAATCGGCCCAGGAGAGGTTATAATCCAAGCAAATTAAAGTCAGTTGCAGCCGCACGCGCCTTTTTTCCTGTGTCGGGGCAGGAGTTTCATTGCCCCCGATCCCCTGGTCATTGTCAGGCAGTCTGTTACCATCGCTTTTTTCGTCAGCGGCCGCAAGGCCGCCGCGAAATTTATAAGGCGCAGGTTGCCGGTTGACCGGCGCTAGCTCCGTCATAACTTATTTTCGGTGCGGACAGCGGGAAATTTCAGCTTTATTTATTTTTTGAGGCCAAAAGTTTGACGCCGCCGAATATCCCAAGCAGTATAGAAATCCCGATCAAGCCGGCCAGCGCGGTCGAAATCGGCCCCGCCGGCAGGAAGGGGAGGGCGTAGTCGGTCATGAACGACTGACGCTCGACCGCCCGGGCGGCGAACCCGAGCGTTTCCGACACTTTGTCGAGGCCGTCGGGATGGGCGGAAGCCCAGAAAGCCGCCAGGGCCGCGATCAGGCCGGATAACATTACGATCTTCTTCATTGTTTTTCTCCGGCCGGCATCATTTGGCGGAAGAGGTTAATTAAGGCGATCGTGATCAGCGCTTCGGCCAGCCCGATCAGGACATGGACCTTGAGCATGGCCGGCAGGACGGTGCCGAAAGCGATCGTTCCCGAAAGAGCGATCTCCGCGGCGCAGACCGCGGCCGCCAGGACGACGGAAAACCAGGCGGTCAGCATGATGCTTAGCCACTCCGGCATGACCTTCTTTAACCCTGAATAAACGAAATAACTGACCAGCGCGCCGGCGACCGCCATATTGACGATGTTTGCCCCCAGCGCCAGCAACCCTCCGTCAGCGTAGAAAAGCGACTGGACGACTAACACCGAGGCGACCGCCAGCGTCCCGGCGAACGGGCCAGCCAGGACGACGGCCAGAACGCCGCCGATCAGGTGGCCCGATGTCCCGCCGGCGATCGGGAAATTAAACATTTGCGCCGCGAAGATCAGCGAGGCGACCGCGGCGGTGCGCATCAATAAGCTTTCACCGAACTTGGTCAGGACCCGCCGGCTTCCCAGGCCGACCTGGCGCGCCCCTTTGCCGGCGGCGGCCAGCGCCGCCTGCGGCGCAACGGCGGTCGCGGCCTGCTTGACTTTGGAAAAACAGTGGGCCAGCGCCAGGCCGGCAAGCCCGGCCAGGCCGGTGGAAATTTTGGGGTCGAGAAAACCGTCCGGTATGTGCATTTTTATCGCCTCCTAAAATTCCGCCGTTAATCCGACGGTGGCGACGTTATCGGAATTGTCGTCAAGCGCCAGGGAATAACCGGCATCAAACCTGACCGCTTCCAAAGCTTGCCAGCGTCCGCCGACTTGTACATTATTTGAGGAAACACCGGGCATGGTGGTCCCATAGTACTCTCCGACCGCGTCGATCCCCGCCGTTAATTCCTTTTCCAGCGCCGCGCTGTAGCCGGTAATATTCGCCTCCGGCGCGCCGGACGGTACGCCAACCAGGGTATAGCTGAGATTGTAGTGCGTTTTAAAGCCGGCGATCGGCTTTGAGTAAATGGCCATCAGGGTGTAGTCTGTATAACCGGTGCCAAGCCCCGAAGCGGAATCGCCATTGGTCAGTTTAACATCAAGTCTGGCGGTCAGCCCTTCGTCTTCGCCGATCGTTAACGCTTTATATTTGGCGTGCAGGACGGCGTCGCCTAGCCCGGTCGGATTGGTAGCAGAATACGGGGCCTCGATCCCCAGGTCGAAACATGAAGTGAAGCCCCGTTTAAAGGATACGCCGTAATTGTTGCTGGTAGTTGAACCGGCCGCTTTCGGCGTTACCGCGCTGTAACCGGTCTCCAGTTCGTATTTCCCCGGATCGACCGTGCCGAAATCGTCCGTGACTAACGGGCGGGCCGCCCAGGCGGGCAGGACCAGGGCCAAAGTGAGGGCAAGCGAGAGCAAGAATCCCTTTCTCATGATTTATCCCCTTTCCAGAATTCCGGCGGGCGCGCCCCCTTTCCTGCGTGCCACCTTTTTATAAATAGTAACACCAGGCCGCCTGTTTGTCAACGGGTTTTCTCGGCCCGGCGATTGACTTCCCGGCCGATCGCCCGTATAATTGCCTCGGCCGTTAATACCTGTGGAGGTGTTGCCGATGTTAAAGAGAGCGTTTGGTTGCCTGCTGGCCGCCCTGCTGCTGGTTTTTGTTTCTTCCGCTGCTTTTGCCGTCGTCAAGGGGCTGGAGAGCGGTCAGGGGTCGATCGTCAAGATCGGCGAGAACATCACCGTGCCGCAGGGCGCTGACGTCAAATCGGTCGTGGCGGTGGGCGGCTCGGTCACCGTTCTCGGAGAAGTGAAAGAGGACGTCGTGGCGGTGGGCGGCTCGGTCTATCTCAAAGATACTGCCCTGGTCGCCGGGGACGCGGTCTCAATCGGCGGCAAGGTCGTGCGGGAACCCGGCGCGGTCGCCAGGGGAGAGGTCATCGAGGTCTCCTCCGTTGATGTGGGGCCGCTGGTCGTTTATTTCACCAAGGGGGGGATAGTTAAGGGCGTGGGGATCTTCTACCTGCTGACACTGCTCGGTTTCATAATCATGGCGGTAATTCTTGTCGCCATGTTCACGCCGCAACTGGGCCGGATCTCCGGCTTGCTCGAAGGCAATTTATTGCGGAATTTCCTGGTCGGCCTGGTGATCGCCCTGCTGTTCTTGCCGGTAATTTTTGTCCTGGTGGTCTCGATCGTCGGGATCGTGCTGATCCCCGTCTGGATGATCGCGGTGGCGGCGGCCTGCCTGTTCGGTTACATCGCCGCCTGCCATGTTCTGGGGAAGAAAACCCTGCACGCCTGCCGGCTGACGAACCAATCGATGATGACCGAGACGGTCGCAGGGATCGTTCTGCTGTCGATAGTCGGCTTGGTGCCGGTCGGGGGGTTCCTGGTCAAGATGATCGCCGCGCTCTGCGGCCTGGGCGGGGTTTACGAGACGAGATTCGGCACGCGTTAGCCCATCACGACTTCGACGCGGCGTTCCTTCTTCCCTTTGGCGGGAGGGATGAGGTTGGTTGACAATTTCTTCCCGTCAACCGTGATGAATTTTACCCCCTTGCTGACCCCCTGCGGGTTCCTGACGGTGATGTAGTAATCAGCGCCCCGGAAATGCCGCTTGACCGAGAAGCCTTTCCACTCCTTCGGGACGCAAGGATCGACGCGCAGCCCCTCGTAATCGGGCCGGACGCCGAGAATGTACTGGGAAACCGCCACGAAATTCCAGCAGGCCGAGCCGGTCAGCCAGGAGTTCTTCCCTTCGCCGAAGTCTTTGTGCGCCGGGCCGGCGATCATCTGGCAGTAGACGTACGGTTCGGTCTTGTGCAGGTCGGCGATCTTGTTGCGGGCGGCCGGCAGGATGGCGCGGTAATATTCATAGGCGCGCGTGCCGCGGCCTAACATACATTCGGCCACCATGGCCCAGGGATTGGGATGACAGAAGATCGCGCCGTTCTCCTTGAGCCCGGGCGGATAAACGCCGATCGAGCCGAGCTGCCAGTAAAACTTGGAGTAGGGCGGGGACATCACCTGGATGCCGTGTTCGGTGGCCAGGTATTTGTGGACGGAATCCATGCATTTCCTGCCCCGGGCTTCGTCGGCGGTGCCGGAGAGGACGGCCCAGGCCTGGGTCTCGAGGTAGATCTTTCCTTCCCCGCAGACCTTTGAGCCGACCGGCTGCGATTCGTCGGTGTAGGCGCGGACGTACCATTCGCCGTCCCACGACTTCTGATTGATCGTCTTCTTCATCTTATCGGCTATACCGGCGTATTTCTTCACGTCTTTGGCTTTGCCGAGCAGTTCGGCGATCTTCGCCATTTCGTAAGCCGCGCCGACCAGCATCTGGCCGACCATGACCGATTCGGCCTTGCCTTTGCCCTGGTCGAGGTTCAAACAATCGTTCCAGTCGGCGAAGAGTATCTTCGGGATGCCGTGCGTGCCGATGTTCTTCAGGGAAAAATTGACCGCCCGCTCGAGGTGGTCGTACATCGTCCCCGTATCTTCGCCGGCAAAAGTCACTTTCTCTTTCAGGAAAGCAAGATCGCCGGTCTCTTTGAGGTAGCTGGCGGCCGAGTAGATGAGCCAGAGATGGTCGTCGCCGTATTTGTGGTCGGACGGGTTGGCCTTTTTGGTCAGCGGCGAGTACTGGTGATAAGCGCTGCCGTCGGGGAGCTGGGTGGCGGCCAGGTCCTTGAGCCGCTCCTTGACCCTAGCCGGGATCATGTGGACGAAGCCGAGGGTGTCCTGGTTGGAATCGCGGAAGCCCATGCCGCGGCCGATCCCCGATTCGTAATAGGAGGCGGAGCGCGACCAGTTGAACGTCGTCCGGCACTGGTACTGGTTCCAGGTGTTGGCCATAATGTTGAGCTCGGGGTCGGGGGTTTTGACGGAGAATTTGTTCAGGTTCTCTTCCCAGTACTCTTTGAGGCGGGCCAGTTCTTTTTCGACGATGGCTTTGTTGCTGAATTTCCTGGCCTTTTTGGCCGGTTCCCTGATATCTTCCGAGAAGCCGAGGACAAAGATGAAGGTTTTTGTTTCGCCGGCCTTGAGCTGGCAGTCGAGCTTGAGCGCGCCGACCGGCGCCCAGCCGCAGGCGAGCGAATCGTTCATTATGCCTTCGCTGACGGCGCGCGGGTTCGAGAAGTCGCCATAGGTCCCCATGAAGTCGCGGCGCTGGGTGTCGAAGCCCTTCGGCTTGGCGTTCGAGCAGGCGAGGAAGCCGACCACGTCACGGTTAACGCGGTAGCGCGAGAGGTGATAGATGATGTTGTCTTTATATTCGGTCTGGCCGATGTTGAGGTTGTACTGGTAGTCGGTCATGTCATTAAGGGCGTCCCAGAGGCAGAATTCGACGAAGGGGAAGATAGACAGGTCACGGGTCGCGGGTCGCGGGTCGCGGGTCGAAACCTCTAACATCCAAATTTCTAAATTTTCTCCCAGAGGAACAAAATAGGTCGTTTTGGTTTTTATCCCTGCATATTCAGAAGTGATGACGGTATAGCCCAAGCCATGCCGGCATTCATATTCGAATTCATCCTCATTTTTGATTTTTGATTTTTGATCTTTGATCTTTTTTAAGACCGGCTGCCAGGAAAGGGACCAGTAGTTGCCATCTTTATTGTCGCGGATATAGACGTAGCGGCCGCCGCGGTCCATCGGCACGTTGTTGTAGCGGTAGCGGGTGATCCGCCGCTCCTTGGGGTCGCGGTAGAAGCTGTAGCCGCCCGCGGTGTTGCTCATCAGCGCGCAGTATTCCTCCGCGCCTAAGTAATTGATCCAGGGCAGGGGGGTATCGGGGCGGGTGATAACGAATTCCTTATTTTTCTCGTCGAAGTGACCGTATTTTGCCATGACAGGAACTTCCTTTTCCGTTCAAAATATAACCTGATTTTAGCATATTTGCGGGATTACAGATAGCGTTTAGCGGCGGAGAGAAACTTTTTATTCCCCCTTCGAATACTCATGAACAGGCTGTAATTGGCGTAAACGATTTTCCCTTTGCCGAGTTTCTTGACAATGATTTGCGGTTTGGCCGGTTTTCCTTCGATCACGTCGAGAAAACCGTTTTCGTTGACCTCGCCGTGGTCCCAAACGACCCCCAATAATTCTTCCAGCAGCGGTTTTGGGTATAGATGGCCGTTCTCGTCTTTGAGGCCGAAGCGCGCTTCAGTGATTAGCTGGCCGCCCGCGGCGACCCATTTTTTCAGATTGGCAAATTGTTTCCGGGATAAAAGGTAAGGATTGGGCAGCAGGACCGTTTCATAAGGCAATTTACCTTCAGTTAAGTCCTGTTCAAAAATAAAATCCGCCCCCCGGTATCTATCATAGGCCAATTGATAGGCCCCCTGGATCGAGTTCATGCCGCACATCAGGCCGATATCGACGCGGACCGGTTCCCACTGGCCGGCGATGCCGCGCGGCGGGCCTTGCTCCTGGTAGGACTGAACGTCGCTGGAGCGGAGGTAGGCGATAGCCAATTTCGAATGACGAATGACGAATGACGAATTCTGGATCGCTTTGGCCATCTTACTAATAACTTCCAGACGCTTAGTCGGTGAACCGTCGGCTTTCAGTATGCCGAAGCCGGCCGTTTCCGCTCCGAAAAGGGGCGGGCGCCAGGCGTGGTAAAGCAGGCCTTTGGCTCCCTTTTCGAAAGCGAGTTTGGTCCACCATTCGATCTCCGGGCCTTTAACATAAACCGGGCTGCCCCAGCGGACGTTCTGGCCCCCCTGCATTTCCGTAACGTGAAATTCGGCGCCGCCCGCCCGGGCAAAACTTTTCCAGAGGTCGATGATAAAGGAGAGATCGCGCGGTCCCATTTTGCCGCCGGCGGGATAGACGTCAAGACCGTACCAATCCAGCCCCTGGGCGAGAATGCTGTGGTCGGGGACGCGGGTCGAGATGCCGATGAAGCCGTTGGTGCCGACCTTGTGGTTCCGGTCGGCCGCTTTAACTATCCTTGCCAGATGGCTGACCCAGCCGGCCAGGCTGTCGGTCTTGAACCGGAACCAATCGAGGAAGAGATGGGGCGAGACCGCTTCCCAGATGCCGGCTTTGGGCGTGGAAATGTCCTCAAAACGGGAGAGCGTGTTCGTCCAGAACTTCATCCCCCAGACCTCATTCAGTTTGGCCAGCGAGCCGTATTTTTTCTTCGCCCAGAGAATAAAGGCGCGCCGGGAATGCCGGCAGTGGCAGTAGTCGTTACTGGTCGTGTGGTCGAGGGGGGGATAGACCGGCTCATTATCCACCTGCCACATCAGGAGGGCGGGGTGGTTTTTATAACGGACGACGAGCTTCCTGGTCAGCCGTTCGGCCAGGTGGCGGTAGTCCGGGTTGTCTTTGCAGATGTTGGGCCGGGGTCCCATTTCCGGGTAAAGCGTGCCGTCCTGGGCGACCGGCCGGCTGTCGGGATAAAGACGGTAGAACCAGGGCGGGACCTGCGAAACGGGAATGCCGAGCAGGACCTTAAGCCCGAGCCTGGCGCAGAGGGCCATGGCGCGGTCGAGGCCGGAAAAAGAGAATTTACCGGCATCCGGCTCGATCCAGTCCCACGCCATCTCGCCGAAGCGGACAACGTTGAAGCCGGCTCTTTTGATGTTCCGGAAGTTCTCTTCCCAGGTTTCTGCGGGCCACTGGTCGGGATAGAATGTCACTCCGAATGGGATCATAGCTTGGCTATTATAGCAGAAACCTTCCGCTCGCGGATGAGCCGCGAGTAGGGTTCGGGGATGAATGGGCCCTTGAGCTCGACCTCTTTGCCGTCGCTGGTCAGCGTGTAGGCGAGGGGGGCTTTGCCGAACGAATCGCCGCCTGCGGCGTGCAGATAGGTGACATCGATCGCGCTGAAAAGCTTGAAGCGCAACGCTCCTTTTTTGAACAGCCAGGCGGGCAGGACCGGCTTCAGCTGGAAGAGGAGCTTCCCTTGGTCATCGAGGGTAAAGAGCTGTTTGCCGGTCAGCAGATAAAGCCAGATGTCGAGGAACTCGGCCGAGGCGCCGGAGAGCCGGGCAACAAAGCCGCGGCCGTGATCGGTTTTGTTGGGATGGGCGCTGCTGACGATAAAAGAGGAATTTTCCAGGATGCTCCGTTTGTACTGCTTCGGGTCCATGAACGGGACCAGCACGTTCTTAAAATCAGCGAAAAATTCCTGGTACTGGCCGGCTTTGAGCAGCTCCAGCATATATTTATACTCCATGTGCAGCCAGACCGATTCGTTCTCCAGCCAGCCGGGGGTAAAGATGCGCGCCCGGCCGATCTCCAGCGGGGTCTCTTTGAGCGGCGCGTTGACCTTGTACATCTTCAGTTTGGCGTCGTAAAGCGGGCTGGCTTTGACCCGGGCATAGATGCTCTTGTCGCGCTCGACTTTCAGGGCGTGGACGAAACCCTCAAGAAAGAGCGGCAGCGGGGCCTGCTTGAACTGCTTGAGCGCAAGCTCGCGCCCCGGCGCCACTTCGTACTCGACCGCGTCATTGATGAAATAAGTCGTATAATTGCCGTCGCGCTGCAGGACCCGTTCGACCCCGCGGTCGCACTTGGCGATCACCGCCCGGAGGAAACCGGCGGCGTAGTCGCCGCTGACCCCGAGCTCTTCGCCGCTGACACCGAACCTGGTTTGCCGGCGGAACGTTTCTTTGAGCGCCCCCGCTTCTTCCCAGAAGCGGAAAGCGTCCTCGAGCGGCAGCAGTTGCCGCAGTCCGTCGATAAAAGCCTTGACCTCGGCCGGCAGTTCGATCGTCCGCCCGGGCGTCAGGCGCGCGAGCGCATAAGCGGCGAGCCGCTTGAGCTCGAGCGTTTCCGAGAGCGAAGAGCCGAACAGGCCGGGCAGGCCGTTGAGCGCGTCATACCAGTCGGGTTTGTCGGCTTCCATCTCCAGCCCGGTGCCGGCGGCGTCAAAGCTGGCCGCTTTGTTAACGATCAGGCAGAGGACCTTTGCGATCAGCGTGGCGCGGAAGATCTCCCCCCGGCCGTTGGCGGCCCGGACCAGATTTTTGCCGAACGCCCGGCCGTCGATCAACGCCGCTTTTTCCACGTCGGTCCGCACGCTGCCGTACTGGCGGACGCTCTGGCCGGCCAGCCGGTGCTTTTCTCCGCGCGGCACAACGACGTGATCGTTGTCGAAGAAAGTGAAGTCCTTTTCGTCAAAAAGCAGCGAGTCGAGCCGTTCGGGGAAGAGGCAGGCAAAACTTTCCAGCAGATCGGTGTTATAGGAGAAATGGTCGGTCCAGAAGCCCTCGCCGTGGCTGGCCCCTTCCTCCGTGATGGCCGCCGCCAGCAGGTCGCCGGCGAAAGCTTCCCGCGAAGTTTTATAGCGGCACCCGATCCGCTCGATGAAGTTGAGCAGAAAACCGAGCAAAAAAGGCGAGAGCAAAAGCTCGGCCGGCGGCTGGGCGTCCGCCGCAAAATGGCGGCCGAGCAGCGCCTCGCTTTCCTGGCGCGACGCGAGCCGGTAGCAGGTCCCCAGCACGATCAGCGGGTTATAGCCGTCGAGCTGGACCAGGTTGAAAAAACGCCTGATATTATCGGCCCCGACATCGGGGTTGAAGAAAATGTCATTGCGGCGGTTCTGGTTGATGTCGCGGTAGTTGCCGTTCCCCTGCGAGAAATAGGTCGGCAGCAGCTTGAAATCGTTGTAGTCGCGCTCCATGTCGCCATGCTTGCGGTAATAGAGGTAAATGACCTTGCCGCCGAGGCTGACCGGCAGGCCGCCGCGCAGGACGTTGTCGAGAAAGGTCTGTTTGGCGTAGAGGTCAAAGCTCTTGCTGGCGCTCCCGGTGCCGACCGCCGCGCAGATCCCATCGATCAGCCGTTCGTTGGCCGCGGCTTTTTCCGTGAAATACCCCCGGCTGGAGACGCGGCGGCTGATCTGGTTCAGGAAAGCGAGGTCTTCGACCTGGCCGAAGAGCGAACAGATCTCGGCCGAACCCAGGCTGTCCAGTTCCAGCCGCTTGAAAGAAAAAGCGCAGGGAGTGAACCCTTCGGCAAAATTGTCCTTGGCCGGTTTAAACCGCGCGGCGGCCAGGAAATTCGCCGGCAGTTCCAGGCTGGTGTTCTCCCCGAACACGGCGGCCGGATGGACGATCAGCTCGACCGGCAGCTCTTTGCCGTCCTGATGGGCCAGGGAGAGAAAGAAGTTGCCCGCCTTGAGCTCTTTGGTCTCCGCCGCGTCGGCCGGCATGACCTTGAGTTTGCAAAAGGGAGCTCCCTCGTCAAGATTTTCGACCGAGCACCACGCCTCGATCGTCTGACTGAGCCGCTTGAGGAGCGAATCCTCAAACCCGTAGGGGACCATGACCGGCAAGCCGTCGAGCATCTCGATCTTCCTTTTTTTTGGCGCGAGGTTGGCGACCTTGACGATGCGGGCCAGGCCGGGGAACGATTCGCCGGGAACGGTGAAATAGGTGACCTCGACCGCCAGTTTGAGCTCTTTATTGGTTTCCGTGATCTTAAGACGGTCGGCGGTGATCCGCATTTCGCGGGGATGACCGGTCCGCTCGCTGAACGGCTCGTAGAACTTGCCATCGACCTTGAGGAAGGTGCGGAAACCCTCCAGCGAGGCGAGATGGAAGGCTTTATTGGCCGGCTGGAACTCCATGATCGCTCCGTTCTTGTCCCGGACGCCGGCGGAGGTGATGCATTGCCCCCGGTTGGTGTAAAAGACCCACATCGGGCAGCCGAAAACGCCGGCGATGCCGGGGAAAAAACTGGAAAAGGTCGGCGCCGAGTTGTAATTCTCGATGACGAACTCATTGTCTTTGGAAATATAGTATTTCGGCTTGTTCATTTGGTATGTTTATACCATTTTTCCGGGGGTTAGTCAAAGAAATGGAGGCGGTTTATTCGACGGTAACGCTCTTGGCCAGGTTCCGCGGCTGGTCCACGTGGCAACCTCTTTTTACGGCGATGTAATAGGCCAGGAGCTGCAGCGGCACGACCGCCAGGAGCGGCGAAAGCGGCTCGATCGTGTTGGGGATATAGATGATCTCATCGGCTTTTTCGGCGATCATGGTGTCGCCCTCAGAAGCCACGGCGATGACTTGCCCGCCGCGGGCCTTGACCTCTTCGATGTTGCCGAGGATCTTATCGTAGCGGCGTCCCGAGAGCGCCAGGACAACCACCGGCATGTTCTCGTCGATCAGGGCGATCGGGCCGTGCTTCATTTCCGCGGCCGGGTAGCCCTCAGCGTGGATATAAGAGACTTCCTTGAGCTTGAGCGCCCCTTCCAGCGCGATCGGGAAGCCTTTGCCGCGGCCGAGATAGAGCGCGTTGGTGGCGCCGCTTAATTTTTCGGCAATGGCTTCGATCCTCGGCTCTGACAACAGCAGCTGCTCGATCTTTTGCGGGACCTCTACCAGCCGGCTGATCATTTCGGCGGCCTCGTTGTTGCTGATGAGGCCGCGCCGCTTGCCGAACAGGATCGCCAGAAGATAGATGACCGTCAGCTGGGTGGTGAACGCCTTGGTCGAGGCGACGCCGATCTCCGGCCCGGCGTTGGTATAGACGACGCCGTGGGCTTCGCGAGCGATGGTGGAGCCGGCCACGTTGCAGATGGCGATCGTCTTGGCGTTACGGGACTTGGCCTCCCAGACGGCGGCCAGGGTATCGGCCGTTTCGCCCGACTGGGTGACGGCGATCACCAGCGTGTTTTCGTCGATGATCGGGTCGCGGTAGCGGAACTCGGCGGCGTATTCGACTTCGGTGGGGAGCTTGGCCAGCCGTTCGAACAGGTACTCGCCGATCAGTCCGGCGTGCCAGGAGGTGCCGCAGGCGGTGAAGACGACGCGGTCGATCTTTTTGATCTCCGCGTCGGTCAGATTGAGCTCGTCAAAATGGATCTTGTGGCTGTCGGCCTCGACGCGCCCCTCGATCGTCTTGCGGATGGCGTTAGGCTGCTCGTGGATCTCCTTGAGCATGAAGTGGGAGTAGCCGCCTTTTTCCGCCGATTCCGGGTCCCAGGAGATGAAGGAAACTTCTTTGTCCAGCGCTTTGCCGGAGAGGCCGAAGACGCGGGTCTCTTCCGCCGAGATCTCGGCCAGCTCGCCGTTATCGAGATAAATGACCCGGCCGGTGTATTTGAGGATGGCGGGGATGTCGGAAGAGAGGAATTTCTCGTTCTCGCCGTGGCCGATGATCAGCGGGCTGCCGTGGCGGGCGGCGACGATCCTGCCGGGCTCGCGTTCCGAGATGACCGCCAGGGCGTAAGAGCCGCGCACCATCAGCAGCGACTTGCGCACCGCGTGAAAAAGGCCGCCCGCGAGATATTCTTCGATCAGGTGCGCCAGGACCTCCGTGTCGGTGGCCGATTTGAATTTGTGCCCGCGGCCGGTCAACTCCTGCCGCAGTTCCAGGTAATTCTCGATGATGCCGTTGTGGACGACGACCAGCTCCGAATTGCAGTCCTCGTGCGGATGGGAATTGAGGTGCGAGGGCTGGCCGTGCGTGGCCCAGCGGGTATGCCCGATGCCGAGCTCGCCGCTGATCGGTTTTTGCTGCAACAGCGACTCAAGGTCGGAAATCTTGCCGACGCACTTGCTGACGAAAAGCTTCCCCTGGTCGAGCGTGGCGATCCCGGCCGAGTCGTAGCCCCGATATTCGAGCTTTTTCAAGCCCTCGATCAGGAAAGGGAGCGCGTCTTTATAACCGAGATATCCGAAGATGCCGCACATTTTTAATTCCTACATTAGTCATTTTTGATTCAATATGGCTTCGACTTCTTTTTTGGCTAATTTCAGCTGATCTTTGACCGTCTCCGGCTTGAAATCTTTGCCGGCGGTGACGTAATCCCAGAGGATCCCCAGCCGCCGCGTCAGGATCGGCTCGAGCAGCCCCCAGGAGGGGATGGCCGGGTAGGTGCGTCCGTAATAGACCGCTTCCTTGAAAACCCGGCGGTTGGGGTCGTTGGCGAAGTAGGGGTCCTCAAAGGCCTGCGCGCGCGCCGGCAGGAAACCGGTCGCCCTGGCGTAATCGATCTGGGGCTGCTTCGAGGTCAGGTATTTGATGACCTCGAAGGCGGCCTGTTTGTTCCGGCTCTGTTTGAAAACGCCGAGCATCGAGCCGCCGACAAAAGTGAATTTCCCCCGCGGCCCGCGCGGATAACCGGCGACGGAAAAGTTCTTGGCCGCCGGCGAGCCGCCCGCGCCCCCTTCTTCCGCCGGACGGGTCAGCGTCTTGATCTCGTAGGGGCCGTCAAAGTACATGGCGCAGCCGCCGCTGTTGAAATTGGCGCTGACCTGGGCGGTGTTCAGCTCCAGGTATTCCGTCGGCACAAAACCGTCCTTGACCAGCCCCATGTA
Source organism: Candidatus Saganbacteria bacterium (assembly GCA_016939335.1). GTDB lineage: Bacteria > Margulisbacteria > WOR-1 > O2-12-FULL-45-9 > XYB2-FULL-48-7 > JAFGHC01. Next base: position 8,070 of record JAFGHC010000029.1, on the reverse strand, counting down.
ATAGCTGACCCCCTTGACCGCCTGGTCGCTGTCGATGACGCAGTGCTTCCGGTCGGCCGAGAGGAAATCGCCACCCGCCATCCAGATCCAGGGAGCGAGCGAGTGAATAACATTCCAGTCGTTCTTGCCGGCGATGCCGAGCGGCGCCATCGGCTGCCCGTCGAAGACCAGGTCGGCGTCATAGAGCTTTTTTAGCGCTGGCTTGAAGGAACCCCAGCTGGCCAGGTCTTTGGCCGCCACGCCGGACTTTTTGAACGCATCGGTCCGGAAATAAAGGGCCCGGGCATCGACAAACCAGGGAAGGGCGGAAACAATGCCGGAACCTTCGATCCCGGTCGTCGTCCAGGCGACCGGCACGAAAGCTCGTGCGCCGCCGAGCGCGGCGACGGTTTCGCGCGAAACCGGCTCCAGCGCCCCCATGGCGGCAATGGCCGAGACCCAGGTCGAGCCGAGCTGGGCCAGGTCGGGAACGTCGCCCGAGGTGGCGGCGGTGGTGATCTTGCTCCAGGCCGCGCCCCAGTCGACCGAGGTGATCCTGACTTTGATGCCGCTCTTTTCCTCGAACGGCTTGAGCACCTTTTCCAGGTCGCCGATCGGATTGAGGGAATTGGGCATCACCCACAGTTCCACTACCGGCGGGCCGCCGGCGGCGTTCTTGGCCGGAGCGCAGCCGGCCGCCAGCAGGGCGGCCGCCAGGGCACCGGTGAGGAGCGAAGCCGTTAACGGTTTAATTTTCACAAAGGGACTCCTTTCTTGCCTTACGGGGAAGAATTTTACGAAATTATACCACGAAACGGGTGCCGACGCTATCGCCGGCGGCGGCCGCCGTGATCACGCCCGGCTTGCGGCCGCTGACGATCCTCATCTCGATCCCGGCTTTCAGGCAGATCTCCGCCGCCTGGATCTTGGTGACCATCCCGCCGGTGCCGAGCTGGGTCGAAGGGTGGCCGGCCGCCTCCCTGATCTCCGGCGTGATCTTCTTGATCTCCGCGGCCAAGTAAGGGACGCCCTCATCACTGCTCAAGTAAAATCCGTCGACATCGGTCAGAATAATGAGCAGGCCGGCGCCGACCATGCCGGCGGTCAGGGCGGCCAGGTTGTCGTTGTCGCCGATCTTGATCTCCTCGACCGCGACGGTGTCATTTTCATTGATCACGGGGACGACCGATTCCTTCAGCAGGGTCATCAGGCAGTTCTTGGCGTTGGCGTAGCGGCCGCCGTCGGTGATGGCGTCACGGGTCAGCAGGACCTGGGCCACGGTGATGCCGTAGGCTTCAAAAGCTTTTTCGTACTGGCGCATCAGGAGCGACTGGCCGACGGCCGCCGCCGCCTGTTTCTGGGGGATGGTCTTGGGTTTGCCCAGGCCGAGGCGCTCGGAACCGGTGACGATCGCGCCGCTGGTCACGATCAAGACCTTTTTTTTGGCTTTGACCAGTTCGGCAACTTCGGCTACGATCCGCCGGAGGTTGGCGTGGTCAAGCTTGCCTTCGGGAGAGGTCAAAGTGCTGGAGCCGATCTTGATGATTATCGTGCCGTAGGATTTTTCGGCCATACAGGATGGTTAGGCCGGTTCGACGCTGACGCGGTGCCCGGGTTCGAAGACGACCTTGCCGGCCGCCTTGGCGAAAAGAGTGAAATCGCTCCCCATGCCGACGTTCCGGCCGGGGTAGAAGCGGGAACCGCACTGCCGGATGATGATGCCGCCGGCGTTGATCGACTGGCCGCCGAAGACCTTGACGCCGAGCCGCTGGGCGTTGGAATCGCGGCCGTTACGGGAGGTGCCGCCCCCTTTTTTATGCGCCATGTTTGATCTCCTCTATTTGCACGCGGGTGTAATTTTGCCGGTGGCCTTTGGTCCGGTGGTAATTGACCTTGTGCTTGTACTTGAAGGCGATGACCTTATCGTCCTTATTGACGCCGAGGACCTTGGCCGAGACCTTCGCCCCCTTCAGGTAGGGCGTGCCGATCTCGACCTTATCGCCGTCGGCGAAAAGGAGAACATTGCCGAAGGTCACGCTCTTCTGGTTGTCGAGCAGTTCGACGTCCAGCACGTCACCCGGGCTGACCCTGTATTGTTTGGCGCCTGTTTCGATGATAGCGTACATAAAAATAAATGACTAATGACTAATTATTAATGACTAATTAATGAATCATTCGGAATTAAATAATCCGCCGAAGGCGGACATCCATTAGTCATTCGTCATTAGACATTAGTCATTATACTATAAAGGCCTCGACGATTTCAAGCCCCCGGGGCAGGCTGGCATTGAGGGCGGTCATGAGTTCGTTCGGCTTGACCCAGCCGTCAAACTGGATCTCGGCGAATTCCCCCTCCGAGGCGGCGCCGACTTTTAAGGCGTTCCCCCAGGAGATCTTCATGTGAGGATTGAAACCCTGCGAATAGGCGACCGGCAGGCCGGTCCGCCGCAGCGCCCGCTGGAACGCCCGCATCAGGTCGCGGTGGGAAATGAATTTGACCGGCTCGCCTTTTTTGTATTTTATTCTTATTTTTTGCATTAAATGACGATCGGCCGATCGAAAAAATCACTCAAAAACTATAAATATGTTTCAATGGACGATAAAAAATCCGACCAAACTTGAGGGATATCGTTGGCGAGTTGTAATAAGCGGTCGTCATCAAGTTTAAACCCGTAAGAATGAATAAAAAAATGCCTAAAAGTGAGGTATTCATAAAGCTTATCGGCCAATTCCCTAGAGATAATCCCTTTAGAAAAAGACGATTCAAGCAGTTCTTTGTGCCAGTTTTCGGAATTGCCGAGGATAATATTTTTGGATTTAAGGATTTGCTTGAGTATATTTTCTATGCCGTTATAAAAATTATGTACGAAGACTGCCGTGCCGGCTATTTCCGCCGCGGATTTGTTCTCTTTTGTCCGGACGGCTTCTTTAAGGTAGGACAAAGTCTTTTCAATGTTTTCCTTTTCGGCCAGGATGTGTTTAGCCGGATTTTTCATAGATTTTTAAGCCTTCTTCTTCGATGAGGGAATTAAAAGACGATTTTTCCGATAAATCAACAAGATCAACGGGTTTTGGCAAAGACTTAAATAGGTCGGCATAAAACGTAAAAAACAATTCGGGCCGAAGCCCTCTGACGCCCAGATCAATGTCATTGTAACGGCCTTTGCCGACCGAAGAACCGAACAAATAAATTTCCGCGACGCCAAATTTTTTGGCGCAGCCCAGGATAATCTTCTTTTCGCCTTTGGTTATCATCGCCCCTCCTTTTGAGGGAGAAAAGATTTTATGTGAAATTTCCGGGAAAACCTGCCGATAATATATTGTAGCGGGTAAATGGTATAAAGTAAACAGGAGGAAGATGGAAAATGGACAATATGTGTGTCGATCCATACGCGAAGGTTGGTGGTTCCAGTTCACTGGCAATGAGGGTTACGGTCAAGAATGCCGACCGTGCCCGTGTTTGCGGGGAGGCGCCTACAAACGCGAGTGAATCTTTTGTTGCCGATGTTGTGAACACCCCTATAACTATTGCCGTCATTGGAAGAGCTACTGATATAGAAGCAGTGAAAAGTATAATTCTCGGAGATTATCCGGTAGAAATTACAGCTCCCATTTTAGATCAGGAGCGAAATAATCTCATTAACACGATCCCGAAGACAAGGGAAAATGATTTTTGGGAATCTTTAGGGGGCATTTTGGATGTGATGGTTATAGAGAAGAAACAACCAAAACCCATAACTAAAAACTGGATTGATCCTTACCTCGAGTCTCTGGGAAAAATGTTGGGTTTGGATAAAATGCACGGTCGGCGCTTAAATAGCCCTAACTGAACGACTCTTATTAGGTTTTAGCCCGATTGCCCTTGTGATCTTCGTGCCTTTGTGCCTGCCTGCCGGCAGGCAGGCCTTAGTGGTGAATCCGGAAAGAGGGATTTTACCACTAAGGCGCTAAGACGCTAAGGGCACTAAGGGGCTTTTGAAAAAACCAGTGAAATTATCAGAGATTTCAACCGAATATTATAGCGGACTTAAGATCCCGAGTAAAGGTGAGCATAAACAGGAGGAAGATAGAAATGGGCAATATGTGTGTCGATCCATACGCGAAAGTTGGCGGGTTCAGTTCACTGGCGAGAGTTAGGAGTGATAATGACTATCTCGGCGATCTTAACGACGATCAAGTCCCGGAATCGAAAACCGTTGATAGAGCATATGCATATGCTTATGACAGTGCCGGCAAGCCTTTGACCGGCTGGCCGATTGTTGTTAACAGCAAGTCTAGTGAAGCTTTTGTTGCCGATTATGTGAGCCATCCCAACATTCCTATTCAATTAATTGCTGTAATTGGAGGGCCCCTTGAAATAGAAGCGGCGAAATATATAATGCTGCACGATCCAGAAGAAAGCAAAATTCTGCCGACAGTCGACTTTACCAAATAGTCGGTCAGGGCGATAAGGCGATAATATTATAGCGGACTTAATGCCCCGAGTATAAGGAGGAAAATAGAAATGGACAATATGTGTGTCGATCCATACGCGAAGGTTGGTGGTTCCAGTACACGGATGATGAAGATTATGGTAAAAAATGACGGTAAGGGCCTTGTTTGTAAGGCGGAGAAACCGGCGGCCGGAGACAAGAGTGAAGCTTTTGTTGCTGATTATGTGAACACGACTAGGAATGAGCCTTTAATTATTGCCGTAATTGGGGGCGACGCTGATATAGAAGCGGCGAAGGGTGTAATTCTGGGCGATTATACAACTATTGGTGAACCTATACCTATTACCGCAACCATTGATGATGATCCTATAACCATTGCCGTAATTGGGGGCGAAGCTGATATAGAAGCGGCAAAGGGCGTAATTCTGGGCGATCATCCCGAAGAAGGCAAAGTTCTACCGACAGTCGACTTCACCAAATAGTTGGTCAGGGGAAAATCAATAGCCTCTAAGGCTCGAAGACTCTAAGCGTTAAAGCTTAGCCTGATTTAACAGAACCTCTTTTGGCACGCCGGTTTCTATGTAATCCCAGGGAAGAGGCGCCTCAAACGGCCGAGCCTTCAGATATTCATCGGGATCGACACCGCACCCGGCAAAAGCTTTCTGCCAGACAGCGAATTTGAAATGCTCCGACCAGGCGTCGAAACGCGCCCCCAGCGTCCAGGCTTTTTCGAGCACGGCAGTGAGTTTCTTATCGCCCCGCGAGAAAATTCCCTCAAGATAGCTGGCTTCGGCCTGATGCCACTTGATCTCGATATTCCGGTTCCTGATCGTCCGTTTGATCAAATCCTGCCTGGCCAGCGTCTCGGCGATCGTGATCTGCCGCTCCCACTGGAAGGGGGTGTGCGGCTTGGGGATGAAGGTCGAAAGGTTGACCGTGACGCGGGCGCGCCGCGAGCGGCTCCTGCCGAGCGCCATGATCTTTTCCGCCAGCCGGCAGATGCCGAGGAGATCTTCGTCGGTCTCCGTCGGCAGGCCGATCATGAAATAGAGCTTGACCGCTTCGATCCCCTCGTCGAAAGCGGCGGAGACCCCTTCGATGATGTTCTCCTCGCTCATGTTCTTGCCGATGATGTCGCGCAATCTCTGCGTGCCGGCTTCCGGGGCGAGAGTAATGCTGCTGCTGCGGACGCGGGCGACCTCCTTGGCCAGTTTGACCGAGAACGAATTGGTGCGCAGCGAGGGGAGCGAGATATTGATCTTTTTGCTCTCATACTTCTTGGCCAGCGTCTTGGCCAGCTCGTCTATTTTGCTGTAGTCGGAACTGGAGAGGGAAATAAGGGTCAGTTCTTCATAACCGGTGTTTTTCATGACCTCGTCGGCCTGCCGGAGGAGGGTTTCCATTTCCTTCTCCCTGACCGGCCGGTAGGTCCACCCCGCCTGGCAGAACTTGCAGCCCCACTTGCAGCCGCGCATGATCTCGAGCGCCGCCCGGTCGTGCACCGCCTCGATGAAGGGGACGATAGGGTGCAGGGGGTAGGGAGCAGTTGTTAGCTCCTTTATGTAGCGCTTTTCAACTGGCGCATGATATTGCGGGACGTAGATCCCTTTAATTCTTGATAAGGCTTGCAGTTTTTCAGAGCGCAGGGAGTTGAGCGTTGAACGCAGAACGTTGACGATCTCCAAGAGAACTTCCTCCGCTTCCCCGAGGACAAAGAAATCGAAAAATTCGGCGACCGGCTCGGGATTGAAGACGCAGGGGCCGCCGCCGAGGATGAGCGGGTCATGATCACCGCGATCTTTCGCGTGCAAAGGGATCCCTCCGAGCTTTAACATCGTGATTATGTTCGTGTATGTCAGCTCGTGGCCAAGGCTGAAACCCAAGACGTCAAATTTATTAAGCGGCGTTTGGGACTCGAGACTCGTGACTCGAGACCCGTGACCAATGAGTTGTTGTTCCATGTCCGGCCAGGGGGCGAAAACACGCTCGGCCAGGCAATCGGGCTGGTCGTTGATTATATGATAAAGGATCTGCAGGCCGAGGTTCGACATGCCGATCTCGTAGGCGTCGGGGTAGGCGAGGGCGAACTTAATTATCGCTTTGTCCCACTCTTTTTTAATGGCGTTCAGCTCGCCGCCAACGTATCGGGCGGGCTTCTGAACGAGCGGAAGTATTTGGTCGGCAAGGGTTTGGGGATGGTCCATTAATTAATTATAGCACGGGGAAAACGGGTAGTCGGAACCTGCGACTGACCCCTGTCTGCCGGCAGGCAGGGTCGCGGTTAAGGAAATTAGAAATTAACAGCGAGGTTCACTTGCTGTCTTATCTACCGGAAAATAATCCTTCACAGATAAGACAGGCTTTTGTTGCGTATTCTTCCTCTCTGGCCTGGTCGTAAACACCTAACGCTAAAGCGGCCCCTTTCGGACCACCCCGTATCAGTCCGCCGATTGCCGGGTTCTCCAATGCTCTCTCGAGCAGATCGTTAAGCGGGGTGGCGATCACCAAACCGATCGATGGCGATTTTTTCCAGCAGCACAAAAACGCTTCACCCCTTGTGCTTATAGTGATCGTCAATGGGGAGGATAAATCACATGCCATCTTTTTTCGAAAAAATGATAAAGGCAATAATTTCCCACGACCAAACGGAGCAATCATCCCTGGTGCGGAGCCAAAATACATGAATTTAAATGTTTCCCGCCCACCAAGTTGTTCTTCCAGCGTCGCTCTGGCCGCTAACGCTCCGGCTTCGATTTCTTTATGGTCCAAACCTTGCTCTTTGTGAAAATCATCGTCTCCTGCAAATGAGATCCGCTGGACACCCAAATCATACAATTCTCTGAGCGATTCTACGTCCGACGCCTTATTCTTGATCCAAAAACCATTTGTTACGACTCCCACACTAACCTTTGGGAAAAGCTTCGAACGGTTATCCCGAATATACTCAAGAGCACTTGTTAATGTTTGTTTTACGGAAAATGGCTCGCCGCCACTGATCGATAAATACGTCAAACTTCCCGGGAGATGATTGACGATTTTTCTGATATCTGCTTGCGGCATGGTTCGGCCTCCGGGGCCGCCGTCCACAGAGCAATGACGGCAACGCAAGTTGCAATTATTAGTAATTTCGAGGGTGACGGCGCTTATCATTTTCATATATTTATCGAAAAAAATTGATGAAAATTTCACCCAAAACCCAGCAAAACGAAGATAGTTGAGAATAATAGTTACTGTTTGCTGAAGCTTATTTGACGATTAGATTGAGCATCTTCTTCGGGACATAGATGACTTTGACGATCTGTTTGCCGGCGGTCAGCGCTTTGATCTTTTTCGTGGATTGCGCCAGGGCTTTAATTTCTTCTTCTTTGGCTTCTGCGGAGACGACAATCGTATCTCTTAACTTCCCATTTACCTGCACCGGGATCGTCATCTCGCTTTCCTTGACCAGTTCGGGATCATAGGCCGGCCAGGGTTGTTGGCAGATCGAGTCTTTGTTGCCGAGCTGATGCCAGAGCTCTTCGGCGAGATGAGGGGCGAAGGGCGAGAGCAAGATCAACAATGTCTCCAAGTCGCGAGTCGCGAGTCCCGAGTCTTTGACCTCATAAAAAACGTTGGTCAACTCCATCAATTTGGCAATTGCGGTGTTGAAGGAAAAGCG
>JAFGHC010000028.1 GCA_016939335.1 Candidatus Saganbacteria bacterium | reverse complement strand
TCATCCGCTTAAATAACAAGCATCAAATAACAAATCACAAACAATTTCTAAATCACAATGGCCAAATGGGATAAACTTCGGCGGTTTTGAGCCTTTAAATTTCGGTAATTTGGTATTGTTTGTTATTTGTAATTTGTTATTTGTGATTTATCTCACGCATGCGAGCCGGGTGAGGGCTGGAGGTTACGAAGCCCCAAGCTGCCGCCTGACCGCCTGAAAGACCGTGCCGACCGGGAGATCGTCCATGCAGTTCGGTTTCAGCTCGCAAGATTTCTTATAACAGACGGCGCAAGGCTTATCCGGCGCCAGTTTCTCGCCCAGCCCGTAAAGCTCGATCTCCGCGGCCGAGGTCGGCCCGAAGAAGACGACCAGGCGCTTGTTCAGCGCGATGCCGAAATGGAGCGCCAGGCTGTCGCTGGAAAGCAGAACGGCACACCGGTTGACGACGCCGGCGAAGCCGCGCAGGGAGTGGACGCCGGTCTCGGGCATGCCGGTCTCCCGCGCGATCGCCCGGTTGCGCGCCCGCTCGTCAAGGCCGCCGAGGATGAGCGAAACCGCCCCGAGCTCGTCCCTGATCCGTTTGACCAGGTCGATCGTCTGTTCGCTCCCCCAGCTCTTCTGCGGCCAGCGCTTCCCCGCCCCGGTGTTGACCCCCACGATCTTCTCCTTTATCCCTATCCCTAGATCTTTCACCACTTTCCGCCCGTACTCGATCTCGTCGGGCTGCAGCTTGAAGACGTAGGGCGAGACCTTGATGCCGAGGAGGTCGGCCATGTGCTGCTGGTAAGTTTTTTCGTTCTTTTGTTTCAGGCTGTTGGCCTGCTCGAGGCCAAAGCGCGAGATGACCGACATGTCGAACCAGGCCGAAGGGGTATAAGTGATCCTCCCTTTTGACAAATAAGCGCCGATGACCTCTTTAGCGTCGACAGTTGAGGCAAAACGGCAGACGTCCTTCTCGTCCTCGAGGCCGATGACCAGGTCATAACTCCCCGCCCCGTCGCGCTCGTCCCAGGCCAGGACGCGGGAAAGGTACGGGTTCCAATCGAGGAGTTCGCTGGCGGCGTCCGCAGTGATCCAATCGAGCTCCGCCGGGGCGAATTTTTCGGCCAGCCCGGGGAGGAGCGAGGTCGTCCGCAGGACGTCGCCGAGCGCGCCGAGCTTGACGATCAATATCCTTACCAAGTTATATACCTGCTCCCCCGCAGCCAGCGCCAGAAAAGGGTCCCCTGGTCCTTGAGCTCGAACTCGTGGAACGAACCGTCGAACCTGCGGGCGACCTTGTAATTGGGCAGGATCTCGAGAAAACAGTTGTCGCGGTTGAAGCCTTCGTAGGTTTGATTAAAGCCGGTCGCCCGGTGCGACGCCTGTTTCTTCATGATCTGCGCCACCGAGCGGAACGGATAGTGCTTGTAGACCGGGAAATGCTTGTAGATCTGCCAGCCGATCCCCCGCGGGATGACATTGTTCTTCTGCCCGAGCTCGTAACGGATGCCGGGCTTGTTGCGGAACGAGCGGATCTCGAGGTAGCCGGGGCAATACCAGAGGACGCGCTCCTCAACCGACCTGACCGCCTCAAGGTCGCGGCCTTTGTCGGAAGTGTGGAGGAAAAAGTTCATCACGTACCAGTTGACCTTCTCGGCGCGCGCTTTCTCCGCCTGCTCGGCGACCCGGTTGGGATCGTCGTGCCAGATCTCGTCGCCGTGCAGGAGGGTGAACCAGCCCTCCACGGGGTACATTTCCTGGGCTTTTTGCAGGAGGAACTGGCGGGCGCCGTCCTCGAACTTGCGGCCGGGCAGTTGGCCGATGATCTCGCTGTCCTTGAGGAAATATTTGACGCAGTCGTAGCTGCGCAGGATCTCTTCGGTCCGGTCGCTCGACCCGTCGAGGACGAGGATCCTGTCGAAATATTTTTTATTGGCCTCCATCACCTCTTCGATAACGTCATCCTCGTTATTGGTGATCATCAGGCCGATATTCTGAACGTTCGGCATGTTATAATTTTATCATGAATCTCGTCTTATTCTTAATCGGTCTTAACCTGGCCAAGCTCTTTCTAGTCCCGTATTTCCCGCTGATCGGCGACGAAGGGTACTACTGGCTCTGGGGCCAGCACCCGGCCTGGGGCTATCTCGACCATCCGCCGCTGATCGCCTATGTCAATTACCTCCTGACCGCCGTGTTCGGGCCGAGCGAGCTCGCGGTCCGCTGCTGCGCCCTCGGCCTGGTGCTGCTGACCTCGGTCATCATTTATCTGACCGGGAAGGAACTTTACGGCGAAAAAGCGGGAGCGGCGGCCGCCGTCCTCTTTAACCTGCTGCCGACGGTTTTCGGCGGCGGTCTCTTCCTGGTGCCGCAGCTCCTCCTTCTTTTCTTTTTTGCCCTAAGCTTTTATCTTTTCGCCCGGATAATCCGCCGCCGGTCGAGCGGGCCCTGGTACTGGCTGGGGGTAACGGCCGGGCTGGGGCTCTTGAGCGACTTCGGCATGGCGCTTTTCGCGCTGGGTGTTTTAGTTTACTTGCTGATCGAGCCCGAACAGCGTTTCTGGCTGGCGAGAAAAGAGCCGTACCTCGCGGCGCTGATCTCGCTGGCGCTGCTCGTCCCGCTGATCGGCTGGGAAGCCAGCCGCCACTGGCCGTCCTTCAGTTATCACGGCAGCCGGGCGTCCGGCCCCTGGCTTTATAACTTCGCCTATTCCGCCCTGCTGCAGCTGGCGCTCTACACTCCTCCGCTCTTTTTCGCCGCCTGCCGGAACGCCGTCCGGCTGTTGACCGGGCGCGACCGCAGCCTGCCGGCGGTGATGTCGAGCGCCGTCTTTCTCCCTTTCACGCTCCTTTCTTTCCCGGTCATCCTCGGCGGCCATTGGACGGCGACCGCCTATCTTCCCGTGCTGCTGCAAACGGCTGAATGGAAACGGCGCTGGCGCTGGGCCGCGGTCTGCTTTGCGCTGGCCGTCGCGCTCCCCGCGCTCGCGTATTTCCTGCGCTATCCGGTCCCCGCAGAACTCGCCGGCCGCGAATACCGGCTCAACCGGCAGCTGCCCGCCTACCTCTCCGGCGCGGCGCCCCGCGCCGGCCGCACCTACATTATAAGTAATAATTTAGGGGTGGCGGGGCTGGTGGCGTTCCACGGCCGCGTCAGAACTTATCTGCCGCCCGGCCGGCACCCGCAGTACGACCTCTGGGGAAAACCCGAACTCAAACGGGGCGACAACGTCATTTATTTCGCGCTGGGCGAGCCGGAGCTGGCCGCCAAACTGAAGCCGCTCTTCGCCAGACTGACGGCCGATGAACAGCCGCGCCTTTTCGCCAAAGATTCCGACATCCCGACCAGAACGGTAGTTTACGCCGGCGCCGGCTTCAGGGGAGGGACGCTGCCGTGAAACCGCGGGAAATGCTGCTCGTCATCCTGGCGCTCTTTATCGCCGCTTCGTTCCTGACGCTGCCGCGCAACCCTTTGCTGACCGACGACGCCTCGACTTACGCGCTGGCGGCCAAGAACATGGTCGTGCACGGGGAGTGGCTCGCCCCGCTCGTCACAGCCGGCGACCCTTCGTCATTTTTCGACAAGCCGCCGGCCGGCCTCTGGCTGCTCGCCTGGTTCCCCGCGCTCGGCGGCGTCAATGAGCTGACCATTCATTTCCCCAACGCCCTTTATTTCACTTTATTCCTGGCGCTCTTCTATTACCTGCTCGCGACCCTCGCCGCAAAAAAGATCGCGCTCTATGCGGCGCTGATCGCCGCGACCAGCCTGTGCCTTGTGGTCTATTCGCGCGCGCCGAAGCTCGACCTGCCGCTGACCGTTTTTGTCATGCTGGCCAACCTCTCGCTCTACGCTGTTCTGAAAAAGGCCAAGCCGGCTTATCTGCTGATCTTTTCCGCCGCCCTGGCGCTCGGCTTCCTGACCAAGAGCGGCTTCGGGCTGCTCCCGCCGCTTTTAACGCTCGTATTTCTTCTGATCTTCAATTCCCGCGCCCGTAAAACACTCTTCTCCATTCTCGTTACCCGTTACTCGTTACTCTCCCTTTCCCTCTTCGCCCTCACCATCGGGAGCGTGCTCTGCGCTCAAGCATTCGTTTTGAAAGACCAATGGCTCCCTTATTTAAAAAGCATCACGCTCGCGAGCAAATACAACGCCGGCTATCTCGGCTTCGGCTTTTATTATTCGATCATCGGCTTCCTGCTGATCGCCGTCTTCCCGTGGACGCCGCTGGCCTTAACCGGGATAAAGCTGCCCTGGAAGAGGCCTAATAAAATCCCAACATCAAACATCAAACATCAAAACAAATCACAAGATCAAATGCCAAAATCCAACTCCTGGGACTTAGGACTTGGAAATTGTTTGGGATTTTGTCGTTTGAAGTTTGAAGTTACGAGCCGAAAGCTTAATCTGAACACGTTCTGCTCGTTATGGTTCTGGTCGAATTTCCTTTTTCTCCTCTTCTTCTATAAGATCAGCGATCTGCGCACTTTCGTCATTTTCGTGCCGCCGCTGGCGATACTGGCGGCGCTGAAATTGATCGGCTTGGCGCGGAACAAACGTCGCGGTTGCCTGATCGGCTTTCAAATCTTCTTCCTGGCGCTTTTTGCCGCCATTTTGATCGCGCTGCTGATCAAACCGGTCAATCCGCAGGGTTTCAGCCTGGTCGCGGCGCTCCCGCCGCTCGCCCTCTTTGTCGTTTCTCTCGCCTTTCTTGCCTTTTTTCTCTTTAAGCCCTCTCCCTCATTTCTTGCCCTTTGTTTCGCCCTTGTCTGTCTTGCCTACGCCGTTCTCTTTTACAATACGAAGCCCCTGGCCGACGCTTTCAATCCCGACGTCACCTGGCCGGGGATTATCCGGGAATACCGGGCCGAAGGGTTCAAATTCTATATTTACCGGCCGCACGACCGGAATTTATTTTACAGTCCCGATCTATTGTACGTCGATTTTATGGCCGGGCCGGCCGACCGGTACTTCTGGGAAGGGGAAGAGCTGAAAGCGGCGCTGGCCAAAGGGGAAGCGCTCGTCCTCTCCGACACGCGGAGCTGGCGGCGGCTCGCTTATCGCGGGATGGTCTCGGAGCTGGGGCGGGACAGCTATTCGACGCTGGTCAAAGTGTTTTAATTACTTCCCGAATTTACGAATTAGGGCTCGAATACACGAATATGACTCTAATTCGGGAAATATTCGGGGATTAGAGCCGACATTCGGGGATTCGAGTAGTAATAATGCTATAATGAATCATGCCGATAAGCTTGATCATCTTCCTGACGATCGCTTCCGTCTTGAGGTTTAGCCTCGCCCTCCTCTTCCCCCTGACCGCCGACGAATCGTACTACTGGCTGTGGGCGAAGCACTTGAGCCTCTCCTATGTCGATCACCCGCCAATGGCGGCTTACATCAGTTATTTGTTCACCCTGGGGCGCGAAAGCCTCCCGCTGCTGCGGCTCGGCTGCGTTGCCGTCACGCTGCTGACAACCCTGCTGGTCTATTTCCTGGCCAAGAAAGTCTTTGACGAAAAAGTCGCCGTTTGGTCGGCCGTGCTGTTCCAGGTCCTCCCCCACTTTGCCGCCGTCTGGCTGACGATGTACGTCGAGCTGCCGCTGGTCTTGTGCTGGACGGGGGCATTGTTAGTGCTGACGCTGGCTATAAAATCAAAAATAAAAGATAAAAAATCAAAATTATGGTGCCTATTGGGAATAATAATTGGCCTGGGCTGCCTTAGTAAATACACGATGTTTTTGTTCTGGCCGTGCCTTGCCATCTTTTTTCTGATCGAGCCGGGGAGCCGCTTCTGGCTGAAACGGAAAGAGCCCTATCTCTGCTTTCTGCTCTCGGCCGCCTGCTTTCTTCCCGTTCTCGTCTGGAATTACCAGCACGCCTGGGCTTCCTTCGCCTTCCACGGCGCCAAAGCGGCCGCCGACGCCTGGGGGGCCAATTTTCTGCCGTTCGCCGGCGACCAGCTCGTCCATTACACCCCCTTCCTGATCTTCGCCTTATATAATGTATACCGCTGGGGCCTGAAAAAGGACGCGGGGACAAGGCTCCTCTTCGCTTTTTCCGCGCCGGTCCTCCTCCTCTTTTTCCTCCTTTCGTTCAAGGTCAAGATCTGGGCGCACTGGACGGAAGTCGGCTACCTCGGCGCGCTGCCGCTGACCGTCGGCTATCTGATCGAGCGCGGCAAGTCGCTCAAAAAATTCATTACCTGGACGGCGCTGTTCGCCGGCCTGGTGCTGGCGATCCTGCTTCTTGTTTCGCCCGGCGTCCTGCTGCATCAGGCCGAGTACCGGCAAAACTACGGGCTTGCCGCCAAACTGCCGCCGGAGTATAAAGTTTTCGCCAAAACCAACGTTTCCGCCTCACTGCTTGAGTTCTATCTCAAACGGCCGACCTACCTGGCCACCGGCTTCTTAATGAGCGGACGGCCGTGGGGCGCGGAACAGTACGAGCTCTGGGGGATCCCCGGGCTGAAAAAAGGGGAAACGGCCCTTTATTACGGCGAGGACAACAGCTTCTTCCGCGCCCGGGCGGCCAAGTATTTCACCAGGACAACCGAATTGCCGGACGCGAAACTCTATCTGGTCGAGGACTATATAACGAATAACTATAAGATGTTTAAATTAGAAGGCTTCAAAGAGGAACGGCTCCACCCTTAGTGATCTTAGTGTCTTTGCGTCTTTGTGGTAAATTCCGGGTTGGGATTTTACCACTAAGGCACTAAGGCGCAAAGGACGCTAAGACCAGATGCCGGCGATCGGCTCATTGCAGAAGCCGCACTTGCCATCTTTAACCCGGTTCTCCAGCACCTCAAATCCCGAACGCCGGATGACGAGCTGGCCGCATTTGGGACAATAGGTATCTTCGGCCCCTTTGATCGGCAGGTTGCCGGCATAAACGGATTTCAACCCTTCGCCAAGGCCGATCTCCCGCGCCCGGGCCAGCGACTCCGCCGGGGTGCGCGGCCGGTCGAGCATTTTATAAGCCGGGTAGAAGCCGGACACGTGCCAGGGAGTGCCGGCGCTTAGTTCGCTCTTGATGAAGCGGGCGATCTCCGCCAGCTCTTCCGGCAAATCATTCAAGCCCGGGATAACCAGCGTCGTCACTTCGAGCCAGACGCCCAATTTTTTCATCAGCTTGAGCGTTTCAAGGACCGGCGCGAGCTTCCCCCCGCAAACCCGGCGGTAGGTCGCGTCGCGGAACGATTTGAGATCGATGTTGGCGGCGTCAAGATACGGCCCGGCCATCTCCGCGACCGGCGGGTTCATATAACCGTTGCTGACGAAGACGTTCTTGAGGCCGCGCGCGCGCGCCAGTTTGGCCGTGTCGTAAGCAAACTCGAAATAGACGGTCGGCTCGGTGTACGTGTAAGCAATGCTTTGGCAGCGGCTCTCCGCCGCCGCGGCGACGATCTGCTCAGGCGACCGTTCGCGCCCGGGTATCTCCCCGGTCTCGCGGGGCGGCTGGGAGAGGCCGAAGTTCTGGCAGAAATCGCAGCGGAAGTTGCAGCCGGCGGTCGAGATCGAATAGGAAGCCGAACCGGGGAGAAAATGGAAGAGCGGTTTTTTCTCGATCGGGTCGATGCTGGCGGCGGCGACTTTGCCGTAGACCAGACTGTAGAGGGTCCCCGAGCGGTTCTCACGGACGCCGCAAAGGCCCCGTTTGCCGTCGGCGATCGAACAATTGTGCGGACATAATCGACATTGGACCCGTGACTCGCTACCCGCGACCCTGGAATAAAAGAGCGCTTCTTTCAACCGACTACTCCTCGCAGGAACAGCCCTTCCCGCACTCGCCCGCGAATTGCGTGAAGAGCTCCGCGAAGGGGACTTCCTTCTGTTCGGCCGTCTTCATGTTCTTGAGCGCGGCGGAGCGCTTGGCCAGCTCGTCATCGCCGATGATATAAACGTATCCGGCGCCGAGCCGGTCGGCCGCCTTCAGCTGCGCTGACAGCGATCTGCCGAGGAAATCGGTGTCGGCGGAGAGGCCGAGGTCGCGCGCTTGCGACATCAAGTCGAAGGCAACTTTTTTTGCCTGCTCCCCCAGCACCGCGATGAACAGGTCCACTTTTGACTTTTGACTTTTAACTTTTGACTTTCCCATGATCTCCGCCAGCCGCTCAAGCCCGACCGCGAAGCCGATGGCGGGGACGCTTTTGCCGCCGAATTGCTTGACCAGGTTATCGTATCTCCCGCCGCCGCAGACGGCGTTCTGCGCGCCAAGCTGTTTGGAAACGACCTCGAAGACGGTCCGGGTGTAATAATCGAGCCCGCGCACCAGGCGGTCGTTGACGCGGTATTTGACCTTCAAGCCATCAAGCCAGCCCCTGACCTTTGCAAAATGGGCCTGGCACTCCGGATCGAGGTGATCGATCATCGCCGGGGCCTGCTCGATATATTTCTGGCAGCGGGCCTCTTTGCAATCGAGCAGGCGCAGCGGATTGGCCGCGAACCGCTGGCGGCAGTCGTCGCAGAGTTCGGCAAGATGCGCCGCGAAATATTTTTTCAGCGCCTCGCGAAAGACCGGCTGACATTCCGGACAGCCGACCGAGTTCAGATCGACCGCCAGCTCTTTTAAGCCGAGGTTTTCGAACAACTTGACGCTTAACTGGACCGTTTCGGCGTCGAGCGACGGATCGGCCGAGCCGAACGCCTCGACCCCCGCCTGGTGGAACTGGCGCTGCCGCCCGGCCTGCGGCCGCTCGTAACGGAACATCGGGCCAAGGTAATAGACTTTCAGCAAGTTATCGGTCGAAAGTAAATTGTTCTCCAGGGCGGCGCGGACGACCGAGGCGGTCGCTTCCGGCCGCAGCGTCAGGCTCCGGCCTTTGCGGTCGGCAAAAGTGTACATCTCTTTGCTGACGATATCGGTCGAGTCGCCGATCGAGCGGGAGAAAACTTCGGTGCTTTCAAAAACGGGGGTCCTGATCTCGCGATAATTGAAAAGCCCGAACGTTTCGCGGCAGGCCCGTTCGATCGCCTGCCAGAGCGGGGCCTCGTCGGGCAGGATGTCTTTGGTCCCCCGCGGGGCGGCGTATTTCATGTGGGAATTATAGCATGATAGGGGGTAGGGAGTAGAGCGTCGGGGGTAGCAAGAAAATCGATGGCCAGGCAGTGGCAGCGGAGATTTTGTGTGATTTTGAATAGGGAACCCCATACTAAAGTATGGGGAATAATTACCGATGATAAATTCCACACACTTTAGTGTGTGGTTTCAATCTTATTCTCTTTGGCCGAATTCCGGGGAAACCCCACTCCCTACCATCTACCCCCTACTCTCTATGCTATAATGTTTTTCATGCCGATCTTATTGCTGCTCTTGATCTTATTTTTCCCTTCGCCCTCATGCGCCGATGTTTTTCAGTCCGAGGCAATGCGCCAGCTCTGGGACGTGCCGGCCGGCGCGGTCTCGGCGGAAACCGTCAAGGCCTACGATCAGGGCCGGGTCCGGGTCGAGGAAATTTATTATCAAAGCCGCCCCTATAACGGGGAGCCGGTCAGAATCTTCGGTTACTTCGCCTATCCGCGGCGGCGCGACGGCAAATTGCCGGCGATCCTTCTCTCCCACGGCGGCGGCGGGACCGCCAGCCGGCCGCGGGCCGTCGCCTGGGCCAAACTGGGCTACGCCGTCCTGGCGATCGACCTCCCCGGCAAGGGGGAGCGGCGGCGCGCTTCGCGCTCGACCGGCCCCGACATGGACTTGGAAAACCTGCTGCGCACCGGGCCTGATCTAAGCGAAAATTATCTCGTCCACGCCGTCGCGGCGGCGCGCAACGGCATTAATTATCTCTGCCAGCGGCCGGAGGTCGATCCCGACCGGACCGGCATGATCGGCCTCTCCTGGGGGGGCGTGGTGACGCTCTTGACCAACGGCCAGGACGGCCGGCTGAAAGCGGCGGTCAACGTTTTCGGCGCCGGCTATATTCCCGAAGGGTGCACCTGGGGCGACCGGTTCGCCGCCATGCCGCCGGCCGAGCGGGCGCGCTGGGACGATTATCTCGATCCGAAGAACTTCCTGGCCAGCCAGCAAGCGCCGATCCTCTTTATCACCGGGACCAACGACCACTGCTATTACCTGCCGACCTTCCAGAAAAGTTTCCAGCAGGTCCCGGTGGAGAAAAGCTGCTGGCTGATCCCAAATTTAAAACACCGCTTCCTGGGATCGGCCGAGGGCCCGGCGCTCGCCTGGCTCGAGCAGAAGCTGAAAGCGGCGCCGGCCGGCCATCTTTTCCCGACCATCAGCGAGCTGCCCGTTTACAAGAAAAAGAACGGGCAGGTCGTGATCCCGGTCAGGACGCTGGCCGGCGGCCTGGGGGGGAGCGTCAGACTTTATTACAACGAGGGGGGGCCGCTGGCCTGGACCGCCAAGCGCTGGAAGGCGATCGTTCCTTATTTCGCCGACGGGGTTTATTTTTTCGGCCTCCCGCCGCGCCTGCTTGGGCCGGAGATCCTTTATTACGTCAGCGTCAAGGACGAGCGCGGCGGCGCCTCTTCGTCGCTGGTCAGGTCGCTGTTCAAAGTAAAATTGCCCGACGGCAGCGAGACGGCGGCGGTCTCCTCGCCGATCCGGGCGCTTTACCGGCACGAGCGCCCGCTCACGCTGCTGGGCGGGGAGGCCCCCGACAATTTCAGCCTTGCCTTTTCCCGCGCCGACAAGACCTACCGGCTGAAGGGCTCGGCCCGCTGAAAGTCCGGCAGGTAAACTTCGCTGCTCGACAGCTCCTGGACATAAAGGTTATGCAGACCGAGCTTTCCCGCGTGAGCGACGACGCGCTGATATTCAGCCGGCGATAGCTTTCTGTTCAGCTCGGGGAACTCCCCGGCGCGATGCTGCGGGCTGTACTGCGCCATGAGACTGACCCAAATGTCTTTGGAGAGCGAAGCGAGGTAGTCCAGCGCGTCAAAGCTATGGGCCAGACCATTCGGCAGGACCAGGTGCCGGACGATCAGCTTCCCGGGGCCAACCTGGCGGAACATTTCGGCCACGGCCGCCTTGACCGTCTCGACATAGTTTTTTGCCCCGGAATATTTTAGAGCGCTATCATCGCTAAAATATTTAAGATCGGGCAGATAAATATCAATTTTACCCGCGAGCTCTTTTAGCAGTTCCAGCGAATCGTAGCCGCCGGAATTATAAACCACGGGCAGCTTTAATCCTTCCTCTCGCGCAATCTCCAACGCTTCAACTATCTGCGGCCCGTAATGCGTCGGTGAAACTAAATTGATGTTGTGAACGCCCCTGTCTTGCAGCTCCAGCATGATCTCCGCCAGCTCCGTCTGTTTTTCAAGGAGTGACGGGGAGTGGCAGGGATGAGCAGGGAGTAGCAGGTATTTTTCCCTGCCCATCCCTGCTAATCCTTGTTTCTCCCTGTCACTCCCTGCCATCTGGCTTATCTCGTAGTTCTGGCAAAACACGCAGCGCAAGGAACAATGCGCGAAGAAGATCGTCCCCGAGCCGCGCGACCCGGAAATCGCCGGCTCTTCCCCGTGATGGACGCAGTAGGAGGCGACTTCGGGCGCCAAGCCGGCCCGGCACTTGCCCAGCTCTCCCCTGACCCGATTAACGCCGCAACGGTGGCCGCAGAGGCGGCAATTTCCCAAGAGCTTTGAATTCATATCCTTATTATAGTAGAATAACCCGTAACCCGTCGACTATGACCCTATGACCCTATGACCCTAAGAAAGGAGTTGATCTAAATGGCGATTATCGAAAGGTCAGAATTCAAAGGCAAACCGACGCTGGTGATCAAAAGGAGCGAAGACGACAAGTTCCCGTTCTCGTTCGGCCTGACCAAGGCCCGGCTGATCCTCGAGAACCTCGACGAGATCAAAAAGTTCGTGGCGGAGAACGAAGGCCAATAGCCCGCCGGCATGGCTGAACTGCTCTTTGAGCTGGGGTTCGCCGCGGTCATCATCGCCGCCGCCGTCAGTTACTTTGTCCGCCGTAAGAAGAAACTCGAAAGAATGGCGCTGCGGGACAAGATCGAGGGGATGTTCGGGAACTAAATTCGAAAAACGAAATTCGAAATACGAAGGGGATGGGAAAATTCGAATTTCGAATTTATTTCGGATTTCGAGATTCGATATTCGGATTTCCGCTTATTGTCAGATTAACCCTTCAGCAAGACAGAAACCGCCTGATGGTTGACGATCAAAAAACCTTCGCTCACGGAAAGGCGCGCTTCTTTCCCCTCTTCATCGCGGTAAACGAGCTCGCCGGCCTTTAAGCCGGCCGCCAGCGGGGCGTGGCCGGCCAGGACGCCGAGGCTCCCCTCGCTGGCCGGGACGGTCAGCGCGGTCACCCGCCCCAGGAAGAGCTCTTTTTCCGGCGTCCTGATCTCCAGCGCAAAGTTTTTCATTTCTTGTTCCTGACGTCGGCCAGCGTGCCGGCCATGTAAAAGGCCTGCTCCGGCAGGTCGTCGGCCTCGCCGGCGACGATCCGGGCGAAACCGTCGATCGTCTCTTCCAGCTTGACGTAGCGCCCGGGGATCTGGGTGAACCGCTCGGAAACAAAGAACGGCTGGGAGAGGAAGCGCTGCAGCTTGCGCGCCCGGCCGACGAGCAATTGGTCCTCTTCCGGCAATTCGGAGACCCCGAGGATCGCGATGATGTCCTGCAGCTCTTTATAGCGCTGGAGGACCTGCTGGACCGCGCGGGCGGTCCGGTAATGCTTGTCGCCCAGGACCTGCGGGTCCAGGATCCGCGAGGTCGACGCCAGCGGATCGACCGCCGGATAGATCCCCATTTCGACCAGGGAGCGGGAGAGGACGGTGGTCGAGTCGAGGTGGGCGAACGTCGCGGCGGCGGCGGGATCGGTGATGTCGTCGGCCGGGACGTAAACGGCCTGGACGGAAGTGATCGACCCTTTCCGGGTGGAAACGATCCGCTCTTCGAAGCGGCCAACCTCGGCGCCGAGCGTCGGCTGGTAGCCGACGGCCGACGGCATCCGGCCGAGCAGCGTGGAGACCTCGGAGCCGGCCTGGACGAAGCGGAAAATATTGTCGACAAAGAAGAGGACGTCCTTCCCTTCGGTGTCGCGGAAATATTCGGCCATGGTCAGCGCCGAGTTGCCGGCGATAAAGCGGGCGCCCGGCAGCTCGGTCATCTGGCCGAAGCACATCACGGTCTTGCTCAAGACGCCCGACTCCTTCATCTCCAGCCAGAGGTCGTTACCTTCCCTGGTCCGCTCGCCGACCCCGCCGAACACGGAGATGCCGCTGTGCTGGGTGGCGATATTGTGGATCAGTTCCATGATCAGGACCGTCTTGCCGACGCCGGCGCCGCCGAACAGCCCGGTCTTCCCCCCTTTGACGAACGGGGCGAGCAGGTCGATCACCTTGATCCCGGTCTCGAAGATCTCGCTCCGCGCCACGATCTCCTCGAACGGCGGCGGATCGCGGCGGATCGGCGCCCGGACAGTTGTCCCGACCTGCCCCGCGCCGTCGATCGTCTCCCCCAGCACGTTGAAAACGCGGCCGAGCGTTTCCGGCCCGACCGGCACCTGCAGCGGCGCGCCGGTGTCGATGACCTTGGTCCCGCGCCGCAGGCCGTCGGTCGGCTGGAGGGCGACCGCCCGGACGATCCCTTCTTCCAGCAGCATCGAAACTTCGGCGGTGACCGGCGGCTCCCCGATCCGGAGCGCGTGCCTGATCTTGGGGACCTGATCGATCGGGAATTGCGCCTCGATCACCGCGCCGACCACGGAAACGACCATACCTTTACCCCCACACCAAATGTTTTGGTGCGAGGCTTTCTTGTTTTGGTGTGGGGGTGTATTCATGTTCACTCCTCGCTACCGCCGCTGACCGCTTCGGCGGCCGAGACGATCTCCAGCAATTCCCTGGTGATGTTCGCCTGCCGCGCTTTGTTGATCGCCAGCCGCAGATCATGGGCCATTTCGTCCGAAGAATCGACCGCCCCTTTCAGCACCATCAGGCGCGCCCCCAGCTCGCCCATCTGCGATTCCAGGACCAGGTAGTAAAACCGGATTTCCAGGTAATGATATTTAAGCGCGGCGGGGAGCTCGGCCGGCTCCAGTAAAAACTCATTCGTCCCTGCCCCAACGCCCAGATCGTCAAGCGGCACGACCTTCGGTTCCTGAATGACCGTGCTTTTAAAACTGTTGTAGGCAACATAGACCTCGCCGCCCAGCGCCCTAATCCGGTCAAACAGCCGGGCGGCGCTCCGGAAGACCGGCTTCTCCACCGCCGCCGATTCGGTCAAAGCCGGCCGCAGGCCGCGCCGGCCGCACAGATCGATCCCGGTCCTGCCGAGCACGGCCAGTTTGGCATCATGATCTTTCAAGAACTTTTCCGCCGCGCCGACCGCCGCTTTGTTGAAGTTGCCGCACAGCCCGCGGTTTGAAGTTATGACGACCAGCACTTTTGGCCCCGCCGGCCCCCGGTCCCCGGCCGCTTGCCCCCGCAAGACCCCGCGCATCGGCCCCAAATACCGTTCCAGCCCGCGATATTGCTCCCTGACTTTTTTCGTCCTGACGACGGTGACGACCTGCAGGGCGGCAAAGATCGAGTTGAGGCTCTTGACCGTCCGGAGTCGGCTGCGGAACTTAAGGAGCGACACTGTAAGCCTCCTTGAACTGCAGGATCAGCTTGCCGAGCCGCTCTTCCGCCGGCGGGGCGAGCTCTTTCAGCAGCGGGAGCAGCTCCGGGTCGGTCCGGCGGACAAAGCCGGTCAGCCGCCGCTCAAAATCAGCCGTCTGCGCCACCGGGACATTGTCAAGGTAACCTTGGGCCGCGGCATAGATCACGATCACCTGGTCTTCGACCGGCAGCGGCTGGTATTTGCCCTGTTTCAGTACCTCGACCATCAGCGCGCCGCGGTGCAGCTGCCGCTTGGTCTCTTCGTCGACTTCGGTCGCGAAGAGCGAGAACGCCTGTTTTTCCCGGTACTGGGCCAGGTCGAGGCGGAGGCGCCCCGCGATCTTGCGCATGGCCGGGACCTGCGCTTTGCCGCCGACGCGTGAGACCGAGATCCCGACGTTGACCGCCGGGCGGACGCCGGCGTTGAACAGGTCGGTCTCCAGAAAGATCTGCCCGTCGGTGATCGAGATGACGTTGGTCGGGATGTAAGCGGTGACGTCGCCGAGCTGCGTCTCGATCAGCGGCAAAGCGGTCAGCGACCCGCCGCCGAGCTCCTGTTTCAGCTTGGCCGCCCGCTCCAGCAGGCGAGCATGGAGGTAAAAGACATCGCCCGGATAGGCCTCGCGCCCCGGCGGCCGGCGGAGCAGCAGAGAGATCATCCGGTAAGCCTGGGCGTGCTTGGTCAGATCGTCGTAAACGATCAGCGCGTCGCGCCCGGAGAACATGAATTCCTCCGCCATGGCGCAGCCGGCGTACGGGGCCAGGTACTGCAGCGAGGCCGGATCGGAAGCGCCGGCGGAGACGACGATCGTGTAAGCGAGCGCGTCGTACTCTTTCAATGTCTCGATCAGCTGGACGACGGTCGATTCCTTCTGGCCGATGGCGACGTAAACGCAGATCACGTTCTGCCCTTTCTGGCTCAGGATCGTGTCGAGCGCCATGACCGACTTGCCCGTCACCCGGTCGCCGATGATCAGCTCGCGCTGGCCGCGGCCGATCGGGATCAGCGCGTCAATTAATTTATAGCCGGTCTGCAGCGGCTGAATGACCGGCAGCCGGTCGACGACCCCCGGCGCCAGCCGTTCGACCGGCCGGAACTTGCCTGATTTGACCGGGCCCAGCCCGTCGATCGGCTCGCCGAGGCCGTCCACGACCCGGCCGATCAAAGCGTCGCCGACCGGGACCTCCATCACCCGCCCGGTCGAGCGGGCGGTATCGCCTTCGCGGACCGCGGTGTGCGGGCCGAGCAGCACGGCAAGGACATCTTCACGCTCCAGGTTAAAGACCATGCCCATGTATTTATTAGAAAATTCGACCATTTCGCCCGCCATCGCCGACGACAGCCCCTGGATCCGGACGATCCCGTCGAGCGATTCGACGACGCGGCCGACCTCGCCGACCCGCGCCCGGGGCGAGAACGCCTCGATCCGTTTCCTGATTATTGCCGAAAGGTCTTCAGGCAAGGCAGGCCTCCTTTAAGTCTGACAGATCGCCGGCCAGGGAGGCGTCAAAGTAACGCCCGTCCTGCCAGCGGACCTTCACGCCGCCGATCACCGCTCTGTCCGGCACGAAGCGGACGCGGCAGCCGCTTTCGATCAGCGAAAAGATCCTCTTCTTTTCCTCTTCGTTCAGCCGGTGCGCGTGACGGACTTCCACGTAACAAAACCCGAGCCGCTCGGAGACCACCGCGGAAAAACGCTCCGCCAGCCACGGGAGCTTGCCGGTCAGCCGCTCCCGGAATAAAAGTTCAACCAGACGGCGCAGCAGCGGCGACGACCCGGGCATCATGGCCGCGACGACCTCTTTTTTGGCTTTCAGCGGCGCCGGGCCGGCCAGGAACTGCCGCCACTCCAGGTTCTTGAGCAATTTATCCTTGAAAAGATGTAGCTCCTCTTCGAGGGCGACCGCCCGGCCGCCGGCCAGTTCGTAAAGTTTCTCCGCGTCGATCGTTTTCATCCCCGGCTCTCCGTCAGTGATCTTTCGATCAGGGCCCGGTCCTCGGCCGCGGATAGCTTCCGCCTGATGACCTTGCCGGCGGCCGCCGCGACCAGATCAACGATCTCCGTCCTCGCCCGCGTCATGATCTCCGTCCGCTCCCGTTCCAGGTCCAGCTGCGCGCGGGCAAGGACGCGGTCGGCCTCGCCGCTGGCCCTGGCAAGGATCTCGTCCCGCGCCGCCCGTCCCTCGTCCCTGGCTTTCGCCACTATCTCCTCCGCCCGCCGGTGGACCTCGGCCAGCTCACGCTTATGCTCCGCCACCAGCTGTTCGGCCTGCTTCTGGCCGGCGGCCGCCTCGGCCAGCTGGCCGGCGATCAGCCGCTCCCGCTCGGCCAGAAAGCCGAGGAGCGGCGGCAGGGCGACCCTGTATAAAAGGACGACCAGCAAACCGAACGAGACGACCGTCCAGATGAATAATCCCGGTTCGAATTCCAGCATGAAAAATAAACCCCTAATTCCCCACACTTAAGTGTGGGGAATACTTCTCAACTAGGCCTTGGTCGCCAGGATCAGCGCCACGACCAGCGCGTAGAGCGCGATCGCCTCGACGAACGCGATCGCCAGGATCATGCTCGTCCTGATATTGTTCGTCGCTTCCGGCTGACGCGCCATCCCCTCCAGCGCCTTTGAAGATAACCAGCCGACCCCCAGCGCCGTGCCGAGCGCCGCGATCCCCATCCCGAGCCCCGCTGCCAGATATGCTGCTGTTCTTGGATCCATGTTTACCGACCTCCTTGTTCCCTGTTTAATTCCGAATGCCGAATTTCGAATTACGAATTAATGTATAATTAAAATCCGGATCTTAATCAAATACCTCAATTCGGCATTCGTCATTCGTAATTCGTCATTTCTCCCCTAATGCCCTTCCAGCGCCGTCGCGATGTAGAGCGCCGACAGATAAGTGAAAATGAACGCCTGGATCAGCGCGACAAAGATCTCGAACGCCAGCACCAGCGTGTTGCCGATGACCGGCAGCGGCAGGACCAGGTAGCTCTTGAAAACGAAGATCAGCGAGAGGAGCATCAGCATGACCGCGTGGCCGGCGAACATGTTGGCGAACAACCGGACGGCCAGAGAGAACGGCTTGGCCAGCTGGCTGATGATCTCGACCGGCACCAGGAAAATGGCGACCGCCAGCGGCACTCCGGGCGGGATCAGTGACCGGAAGTAGCCGGCCGGCCCGTGGCTGGCGATCCCGGCCGCCTGAACGACCACAAAGACGGTCAGCGCCAGGGCGGCGGTGGTGTTGATGTTCCCGGTGGCGCTCGACATGGCCGGGACCAGGCCGAGCAGATTGTTGGCCAAAATAAAAGAGAAGAGCGCGATCAGAAAAGGGAGCCAGGCGTCGCGGCCGCGGCCGATCTGGACGGCAACTTCGTCCCGCAGGAAAAAAATGACGGCTTCCGCCAGGTTCTGCGCCCGGCCGGGGACCAGGGTCAGCCGGCGGGAAAGATAAAAATAGCAGCCAAAAACGATCAGGGCGGCCAGCCAGACCGTGACGACGCCATTCGTGACCGTCAGGTCCAGCCCGCCGACCTGCAGCGGCCAGACCGGCTTTTGCGCCAGATGTTCAAGCGCGTTCATTTTTACCCGCTAACTTGTAAGCATTCCAGAGACCGGCGAGCGAACCGACAACGACCCCGGCGACCATCAGCCAGGGGCCGCTCTGGAAATGCCGGTCGGCCTCGTAGCCGACGAACGCCCCCAAAAAAACGGCCACCGCCACCTCCAGGCCCAGCGAAGCCGCCCTCAGGAAATCGGATCGCGGATCGTGTGTGATGATCGGCGCCATCCCGGAAATTTTAGCAGGTCGCGGCAACTTTGTCTAATGGGGTAAATTAAGTGTATTTGGGCGGCCGGCCCAGTTCCCGCCGCAGGGCGTCGCTCTCCGTCCGCAGCTCGCTCATCCGGCGCTCGCGGCCGTCGATCAGCCCGCGAAAGTCCTGCAGTTCGGCCATCCTGGCCTTCAATTCGCTCTCGGCCCGGTCCATCTCGCCGATCTTGGCCTTTAATTCCTCGGCCCGTTCTTCCACTATCTTTTCCAGGTTGAGCCGCAGCGCCTCCAGCTCGCCGCTCTTGCCGTCCAGCTGGCGGCCGAGCAAGCTTTTGGCCTCGTCCTCCTGCCGCAGCAGCCCTTCCTTGTCCGCCAGTTCCCGGTTCAGCCCGGTCAAAATCCGCCAGTGTCCGTTCAATTGCTGCGCCAGCCTATAAACCAGGCCGGCGATCGCCACCAGCACCGTGAAATTGACGAGCGGAATGACCAGAAAATACGCGGACTCCGCGTAACCGGCGGGCGGCATGAACTCTTTGAAGATCGCGACGTGGGGCAGCCAGCCGTTAAACTCGATCAAAAGCTCCGCCGAATAAAAAACTCCGGCGCAAATGACCACCGCCGCGATCTGCCAGAGCGGCAGCGTCAGCGCGGCCAGGATCGCGATGACCGTGAAGATCGGGAAGATGAAGCTTTCGGCCCCGCCGGTATAGTACATGGCGACCGCCGCGATCAGATCAAGCCAGCAAAGCAGCAAAAAATAATTGACCAGCGGACGGCCCCACCCCCGGCTGATCACATAGATCACCGCCCCGCTGCCGATGAAATAAATCGCCATCAGCAGCGAGAGCGGCAGAAGCGGATACGGGACGCCAAAAGAAAGGAAGATCAGCATCATGGCGAACAGCATCGGCAGCAGTGCGCGGCGCGCGATCCAGTCGTTGTTTAAGACGATATCAATATATCTGAGATTCTCTTCTTTAGTTTTCCGTCCGGTCCGCTTATCTTCGTTCAAACTTGCGCTCCTGTTAATATTTCGCCGGCCGGCCCAGCTCGCGCAGAAGCAAATTAACTTCCTCTTCCAGCTCGATCATCGACAATTCCCGCCCGATGGCCAGATAATTGACCTTCTCTAATTCGGCTAAATTATCCTTTAGTTGCGCCTCGACCCGGCTCATGGCGCTGATCTTGGCCTGCAGTTCGCCGGTCCGGGACGCGACCATTTCTTCCAGCTTGGCCTGCAAGCTTTCCTGCTCCCGCACTTTGCGGTTCAACTGCTCGTTCAGCGCCGTTCTTTCCTCCCCTTTTTTGCGCAGCTGCCGCGCGCTGTCCTCCAGCCGCCGGTTCAGCATCCCGATCTTCTGCTCGCGCGTCTCCAGCAGGCGGGCCGCCAGGTAAGCCATGACGGCCAGCGCCGTCAGGACCAGCAGGTTGGCCAGCGGAATGACGCGCAAATAAACGGAGCCGGCGTAAGCGGCCGGTTCAATGAAATGCTTAAAGATCGTGATATGCGGCACCAGCCGGTTAATTTCCAGCCAGAGCTCCGCGGCGTAAACCAGCCAGCAGGCCGCCACCAGCGCCGCGATCTGCCAGGGCGGCAGGAGCAAGCCGGCCAGCACGGCAATGATCATCATGACCTGGGGCATAAAACTCTCGATCCCGCCCGTGTAGTACATGGCCGCGCCCGCCAGCAGGCAATCGATACAGAGCAGAACGAAAAGAACGTGCCGCGCCGGCCACCGGTCCCGTTCGATCAGCCAGAGCGCCGCGCCGCCGACCAGCGTGTAAACGATCAGCAGCAGGCCGAGCGGCAGCACGGGGTAAGGCAAGCCGCAGAAAAAAACGATCAGCACCAGCACAAAGATCATGGGCAGCGCCAGGCCGCGCAGGATCACGTCCATATTGCGGACGATCCTCAAAAATTGGCCGCTCTGTCCCGGATAAGTGTTCATGCTGTTCGATTGAACGTTCAGTCCTAAGCGATCGGCAAAGTGAAAGTCAATTTCAACCCGCGGCCCAGGCCTGCCGATTCCGCCCAGATCCGCCCGCCGTGCGCTTCGACGATCTCGCGCGCGATCGTCAGCCCCATGCCGATGCCGCCGGTCGCGCGGGTATATTCGCTGTTGACCTGATAGAACTTCTCAAAGATCTTTTCCCGGTGCTCCGCCGCCAGGCCGATGCCGGTATCGCTGACCGCGACCAACGCCTGCTTGTTTTCTTCCCTGACCGCGATCCTGACCGTGCCGCCGCTCGGCGTGAATTTGTAAGCGTTGCCCAGCAGGTTCTCCATCACCCGCAGCAGCTTGATGTGATCGGCCATCAGGGCGATCCTCGCCGGCGGGGATTCGGTTTCCAGCCTGATCCCTTTGGCCCGGTAAGCCGGCTGATTACTGTCGCTGGCCTCACGGACGACCTCATCGAGAAAAACCGGTTCCTGCGCGATCTCGAGCGGCCGGCCGGCCTCGATCCGGGAGAT
Source organism: Candidatus Saganbacteria bacterium (assembly GCA_016939335.1). Lineage (GTDB taxonomy): Bacteria > Margulisbacteria > WOR-1 > O2-12-FULL-45-9 > XYB2-FULL-48-7 > JAFGHC01. The sequence goes on along the minus strand of JAFGHC010000028.1, from coordinate 22,732 downwards.
ATCGATCACGCTGTCGATCAGATTGTGCAGGTGATTGCTCTGGCCGGTGATTACGGCCAGAGCTTCTTTCTGCTTGTCGGTCAGCCCCCCCAGCTCGCCCCGCTGCAGCTGCGCGAGATAAACCTGGATCGGCGTCAGCGGCGCGCGCAGTTCGTTGCTGACCGAATAAAGGAATTCCTGCTTGGCCAGGTCGAGGCGGCGCAGCTGGGAAATGTCCTTGACGATGGCCGAGACGGCGATCATATTGTCGGCGGCGTCGCGAACCGGGGAGAGAGTCAACAGTAGGTCGAGGCCTGTTCCCTGTTTGCTCTTTTCGATTATCTCGGCCGCTTTGATCGGTTCGCCCGCCTTGACCCGCCCGATCCAGTCGAGCGCTTCTTTTTCGCTGAAGAAAGGCGGCCGCCGGCCAAAGACCTCGTCGTATTTGTAGCCAAAAATGTTCTCCGCTCCTTTGTTCCAGGAGAGGACGTTCCCCTTCAGGTTAAGAGTGAAAATGGCGTCCTCGCTCCCCTGGACGATGCTGTTGAGGTAGTCGCGCGTTTCGGTGATGTCGCGGTAAAGCTTGGCGTTCTCGATGGCGATGCCGGCCTCGGAGGCCATGGTCAGCAGCAGGTCGAGGTCTTCGGAGCTGTAGGGCTCGCCCGACAGCTTCTCGCCCAGCAGGAGGATGCCGACCAGCCTGCCGCGGGAGAAGGCCGGGATCGCCACTTCCGCCGCAAAGACCAGGAATTCGTCGGCGATGGCCCGCAATTTCCCCCGCGCTGCGTCCGGGACGTCTCTCTCCAGCGCTTCCTTGATCTCATCGAGCACCACCGCGTCCTTTTTCTCCGAGAAAAAAGCGATCAGCGGATGGCTGGCCGGCAGCTGGTGGTTAAGCAGCTCATGGGAATGGCCGTTGGTTTTCTCGACCCGGAAATACCGGCCGTCCTCTTCGCTCAGCATGATCGCGACACTCCGGATGCAGAGCGCCCGGACGACCGTCCGGTCGATCAGCCGGAAGAGCGTATTCAGATTTATAACCGAAGCAATTAAATGCGTGACTTCCCTGATGATCTTCTGGTACTCGATCGTCTGGCGGAAGAAAAACCGGTCGACCAGCCCCTGCAGTCTTTCGCGGAAGGGGGTAAAAGTGACCGCAATGATGAGCGAAGCGAAGACGGCCGACCAGAACGAATAATAGCCGAACACGGCGCGGGAAACGTACTCCAGGGACAGCACGACGAAAACGTAGAAAAAAGTGAGCGCCGAGGCAACCAGGCTGTAGGCGGTGGTCTTTTTGATGACCAGAGTGATATCCATCAGGCGGTATTTAAGGATGGCATAAGCAATCATGCCCCCATAAATAATATTAGTTAGATTCCAAATCGGATAAATGCTCTGTCCGGCCAAGGCGGGTAGAACTGCCAGCCCTCCCGCAAGAACAATTATTGAGGCTAGCAAGACATAAAGCGTTCTGTTGCGCCCGCTCCCTTTTTGAACCTGATAATCCCTGAATAATAAATAAAATCCATAAAGCCACAAGCCGACTAAAAAAACAAGAAAGGCCGGGAATAATTCCCCTGGCACTGCCACATAATAATATGTCGTCTTGGCAATATCTCTGGTAAATAACGGCGTCAGAGACAATGGCAAGTAAAACAAGAAAGTCAAAAGATAGCTGACGGGAAGCAACCATTGCCCCGGCAATCTAAGCAACAAAAAAGTTGAGTGGATAAATAAAACCGGTATGAAAATAAAGCCAAGGTTTAAGACCCTCATCCAAATCCAAGCATTAGCCCCGTCAACTGAAGTTATTAAACCGAATATCCCCAAGGCCCAGACTGCAATACTAAATAAAAATAAAGCATAAACAATCGACACGCGCGATTGATTGCCTCTTAACAGGATTAAAAGCCCGAGAGCAAAAACGATAAAGAAGCCAGCAAACGAAGCAATCGAATTAAAGGTCATCTTGCCCCCTGCTTTTTAATATCCAAAACATGAAAAATGAAACCGGCAGGGAACAGCGGCACGGCAGGGTATATCTTATAAAGATTATGCCCTATTTTTATGTTTCTTAGTAAGTTCCCGATTTGTTCAGCGCTCAAACTATGCTCAGCCGAATGTTTAAAAGCCTCATGTTGATAATCCCTCCTGAGTAATTTCAGCAGCTTGCTTTTAACTATAAATTTTGTACCTATCCCTGCCGGATTAATGTCAAAAAGAAATATTCGCCCTCCCGGCTTTAATATTCTAATCAATTCCTGAAGCATAACCTCCACGCTCTCTGGGCTGCTCACCCCTCCCCCCCAATGGTGCATCGAGCCGTGGCTGATAATAATATCGATTGATTCATCAGTAAACGGCAAAGCATTGTCCCCTGTCAGCTCTTTTGCCGGCTCAATGATCGGCCCTCTTTTTAATCCTATATTAAGGCCCAAGCCGGTTATCCGGCCTTCGGCGATTTTCAGCATAGCGTCAGAAACATCATAACCAATTATTTGAAAGCTTTCCGCCAGCCGCAGTCTCAAAGCGATTGCAAAAGGGCCGGGCCCTGTCCCAACGTCAATTATTTTGCCGGATTTCAACCCCATTTCAATTATTTCTTTAGCTAAGAATTTTGCCGGGCCGCTATAGATAAAATCACTTTTCCTAACGATGTGTTCAAGATAAGGCACGCCTGATTCCATGGAACCATCCTCATGAATGCCGGGGTCCGTTCGCCTGGCAATCGCCATGATCTTTTTTGTCAATTTGGGGCTTAACCTTGCTGTTGAGCATAAGCCTACTAACAAATAAGATGTCTCGGGATCAGCACCAAGCGCACGCTCAAATTCCTGTTCAGCCGCCACCTTCCTCCCCCTACGGTATAAATCCAAGCCGGCCGCCAAAAAAGAATTCTCGACAACCGGTTCAACTAACATAAATTACCTTCATATTTGACAGCTGTGTTATGAATATTTTTTCAAAATTATTATTGAATTTTTCGAGCCGAATCCGATAGAATTAACCATGACCGTATCAACTTTCGCCGCTCTGCCCTTATTAGGCACATAATCAAGATCACATTCCGGATCTGGCCTCTCATAATTTATAGTAGGAACAATAAAATTATTAATCATGGACATAATGGAAGCTGCCGCCCCAGCCGCTCCACTCGCACCTTGAGGATGTCCTATCATAGACTTCAGGGAACTGCAAGGGATTGAATACGCCCGTCGTCCAAAGCACAACTTGATCGCCGCTGTTTCTGTCTTATCGTTTAAAATAGTCGATGTTCCGTGAAGATTTATATAATCGATCTGTTCTTTCGCCAGGGCTGCATCTTTCATGGCGTTTTCCATTGCTTTAGCCAAGAACGCACCTGTCGGCTCCGGCACAGTTTTGTGATAGGCATCGCATGTCGCGGCATAGCCAGCCACTTCAGCATAAATTACCGCGCCTCTTTTCAGTGCTCGTTTTAATTCCTCAAAAACAAAGATCCAGGCACCTTCGCCCATTACAAAACCGTCACGATCAGCATTGAACGGGCGAGACGCCCGTTTCGGCTCAGCATTCCACTTAATCGATAACGCTCCTAACCTTGCAAACGCCGCTACAATCGCCGGGGTAACGCAGGCTTCCGCACCGCCAGTGATCAAAATATCTGCTAGCCCAAACCTGATAAGATTAAGCGCGCTCCCCATCGCATCGTTAGCGCTGGTGCAGCCGGTCGAGACAACAGTACTCATGCCATTCAAGCCGAAACGAATGGAAACATCGGAAGAGATCATCCCGACAAAAGTTCCAGTCGAAGCATGAGGGCTCATTCTCTTGTATCCATCTCTATAATATTTCATTATCTGCTGTTCGCCATATCCCAGTCCTCCGGCCCCTGACCCTATAACCACCCCAATCTCCCGGTAATCGCTCTCGCTTATTTTACTGCCCCTTAATGCTTCCGCCGTCGCAGCAATCGCTAAAGGAGTTGAGCGATGCACATGATGTAATTCTTGGGGAGAAAGATAGTCCGTAGGGTCAAAATCCCTGATCTCCGCCGCAACCTGCGACGGATGGTCCTTGGGGTCGAAAAAAGTTATCCGGTCAATGCAGTTCTTGCCTCGGCTGACGCCCTCCCAGAACTTCTCCTTGCCGATCCCCGCCGGCGAAACGACCCCGATCCCCGTCACCACGACCCGTCTTCTTTCGACCATGACCGCACCCTTTCCGAGCTCTCCGGCTCTATTTTTCCCCCACCAGCTGCTTGACCAGTTCCACCAGCTTGAAGGGATCGAACGGCTTGGGGATGTAGGCGTCGGCCCCCAGCGCCGTCCCTTCCCTGATGTTGCTGTCGGTCGCGCGCACCGAAACGATCACCACCGGTATCGCGGCGGTAACGGGATTTTTTTTCAGTTTCTCGCAAACCTCGAAGCCGTTCATCTCCGGCAGCATGACATCGAGCAGGACCAGGTCGGGACGCTCGACGATCGCCTTGTTGAACCCGGAGATCCCGTCGCCCGCGACCAGCGGCTCAAACCCTTCCATCCGCATCAGGTCGGCGATCATTTTCGACGTGGCCGGGTAATCTTCGATAATCAGGATCTTTTTCGCCATTAGCCAGTTACCCCCTCCAATTGGTAATAATACTACAAATTTGGCCCCTTTGCCCGGCCCGGCCGATTCCGCCCAGATCTTGCCGCCGTGCAGTTCGACCAGCTCCCGGGCGATCGCCAGCCCCATGCCGATGCCGCCGGCCGCCCGCGTATAAGCGCTGTCGATCTGGAAAAACTTCTCGAAAACTTTTTTCAGCAGGTCCTGCGGGATGCCGATGCCGTTGTCGCTCACCTCGATCCGCACGTTCGCCCCGTCCGGGAAAGCGCTCACCTTGACCTCGCCCCCCTTGGGGGTGAATTTTACGGAATTGCCGACCAGGTTGGCGATCACCCGCTTCAGCTTGATCTCGTCGGCGACGATGGTCGGGAGATTGCCGGCCAGCTCCAGGGTGATGTTCAGCCCGCGGCTTTCGGCCATGATCCGCACCGCTCCCAGCACCTCGTCCATCACCTGGCGGACGCCAAGCGGCACCCTGACGATCGGGATCGGTTTGCCCAGTTCAAGGCGCGAAATATCGAGCAGGCTCTCGACCAGGTTCTGAAGATGGTCGCTCTGGCGCGCGAGGACCGTGAGCGCGTCCCTTTGCTGCTGCGAAAGCTCCCCCATCTTGCTCGACAGCATCAGCGAGAGATAGCCCTTGATCGGCGTCAGCGGCGTGCGCAGTTCATGGCTGACCATCGCCAGGAACTCCGTTTTCATCCGGTCGACCACTTCCAGCTTGCCCATGTCCTCTTTCAGGTCTTTGAGCATGTGCAGCGTGGCCCGGCGCGCGGCTTCCAGGTCGCGCGTCCGCTCCTCGACGTTTTTCTCCAGATTATCCCTGATGTCCTCCAGCTCCCTGGTGCGTTCACGCACCCGCTGTTCCAGTTCCAAGCGGGCGTTGGCCAGCTCGGCCATGACGTTCATCATCGACTTGCGCGACGCTTCCGCGGCGACGCGCGCCGACTCCGTCACCGCCAGGACCTCCTTGAGATGCTCGTTCGAGCGGCGCAGCGTCCGGCCAAAATAACTGCTGACGACCGCCGAGACCGCGAACAGGAGGCCGACCCCCAAAAGATAATCGGACTGGTAATTAAAGCTGCGCCAGTACTCGTAGGGGACGGGATAAGAAAACTGATGCGGCAGGAAATTCAGCCCCTCCATAACAAAGAACGAACACAGGGCAACAAAGGAGCTCACACCGTAGAGTAAGGCCACGCGGAGGTCGAACAGGTAACCGGCGATCAGGATCACTACCACCGGCAGGAAGCCCCAGGTGGTCTGCGGCCCGCCGTTGAAATAAAGGCCGGCCAGGATCGCCAGCAGGTCGGTCACCAGCGAAGCATGGACCATGGGCGCCGCAACCCAGCCGCGCCCCAGCGTTGACCAGAGGAGCGCCCCGCCGCAACCGGCCGCGGCCAGAGCGAGCAGGCCGGAAAAATAAGCGACCGCGCCGATCGCCCCGTACATGAACTCCGCGGCGTTGATCGCGAAAATGGCGAACAGCGCCAGCCCCTTCAGTTTCAAGTACAGAGCGATTTTTTCCCGCTGCTCGTCCACTTAATCTTGCCCCTTATTCCTTATAATGATTGGTGATCGGCAGCCGCCAGTCCTTGCCGAACGCCCGCGGCGTGAGGCGCGGGCCGGGCGGCGCCTGGCGCCGCTTGTACTCCGAGCGGTCGATCAGCGCCACGACCCGCGCCACGGTCGGCGCGTCAAAACCGAGGGCCGCGATCTCCGCCGCGCTCTTGTTTTCCTCAACGTAAGCCTGCATGATCGGGTCAAGCACTTCGTAAGGGGGAAGAACGTCCTGGTCGGTCTGGCCCGGCTTGAGCTCGGCGGTCGGCGCCCGCTTGATGATCGCTTCGGGGATGACCGGCCGCTTTTTATTGAGCCAGTTGGCCAGTTGGTAGACCAGGGTCTTCGGCACATCTTTGAGAACGGCAAAGCCGCCGGCCATGTCGCCGTAAAGCGTGCAGTAGCCGGTCGACATCTCCGATTTGTTGCCGGTGGCCAGCACCAGCCAGCCGAACTTGTTGGACAGGGCCATCAGATAGTTGCCGCGGATGCGGGCTTGCAGGTTTTCTTCGGTCAGATCGGCCGGACGGCCCATAAAATTCGGCTGCAGGACGTTGAGGTAACCGGCAAAAACCTCCTTGATCGGTATCTCCGCCAGTTCCACGCCCAGGTTCGCGGCAACGGCCCTGGCGTCCCGGTAACTTTGTTCCGCGGTGTACTGCGACGGCATAAAGACGGCGTGCACCCGCTCCTTGCCCAGCGCCTCGGCGGCCAGCGCCAGCGTCAGCGCCGAGTCGATCCCGCCGGAAAGGCCGAGCAGGACCTGGCCAAAGCCGTTCTTCAGCACGTAATCGCGCAGGCCGGTGAGGAGCGCCCGGTAAATTTCCTCTTCCGCCTCCAGCCAGCGCCAGTTCTCCAAGCGGTCGCGCTCCAGGTCGACAAAGAGCAGTTCCTCCCGGAACTGGTCGCAGGCGGCGATCAGCCGGCCGCGCGGGTCGCAGACCATGCTGCCGCCGTCAAAGACCAGCTCGTCCTGCCCGCCGACCAGATTGACATAAACGAAAGCTGCCTGGTATTTTTCCGCCCGCTGTTTGAGCAGCGCTTCCCGCTCCCGGACCTTGCCGAGATGATAAGGGGAAGCGTTAATGTTCAAAATAACATCGGCTCCCAGCCCGACCTCTTCTTCGTAAGGGCCTTTCTCCGCCCAGATGTCCTCGCAAATGCCGAGGCCGATCTTCTGGCCGCGGCAATCGACGACCGAGCTTTTATTCCCTTCCCGGAAATAGCGTTTTTCGTCGAAAACCCCGTAGTTGGGCAGGTGCATTTTGTGATAAATCTCTTTGATCACGCCGTCATCGATAAAAGCCGCGGCGTTGTACAGGGCGCCTTTATCCTGATGGACAAAGCCGAGAAAAACGGCCAGGCCGCGCGCCGCCCGGGCAACCTGCTCCAGAGCAGACTGGTTGTCAGCGATAAACTTGGGTTTGAGCAGCAGGTCTTCGGGGGGATAACCGGTGAGGCATAGCTCGGGGAAGACGACCAGATCGGCTTTTTCGTGCCGCGCTTCATCGATCAGGTCAATTATTCTGGCGCTGTTGCCCGCCAGATCACCGACGGTCGGATTGATCTGGCCCAAGCCGATTTTCATGGGCAAAATTATACACTCTGGGGGGCTGAAAGGAAAGACGCAATAAATAACAAATCGCAAGCATCAAATAACAAAAAAATTACAATTTACCAAATTACAATGACTTAAAAAGCGTGGCCAGTTTTGATGATTGAGGCTTGTAATTTGAATATTGTTTGTTATTTGTGGTTTGTAATTTGTGATTTGCGCAAAAGGTTGTCAATCGCTCTAGCGGCCCGTTTGCCGTCGCCCATCGCCGAGATGACCGTGGCCGCGCCGCGCGCGATGTCGCCGCCGGCGTAAACGCCCGGCAGCGAGGTCAGGCCTTCCGGTGTGACGATCACCCCGCCCCATTTTTCGGTCTTGAGCTGCGGGGTGCGGAGCGGGATGAGCGGGTTGGGCGAATTGCCGATCGCGACGATGACCGTATCGACCGGCAGGCGGAAGGCAGAATTGGGGACCTCGACCGGGCGGCGCCGGCCCGAAGCGTCGGGTTCGCCCAGTTTCATCCGCCGGCATTCCGCTTCGGCCACCCACCCTTCTCTATTGGCATGGTATTCGACCGGCAAGGTCAGGAGCTTGAAGACGACGCCCTCCTCCACCGCCCGCTTGATCTCTTCGGCGCGGGCCGGCATCTCCTCCTGCGTCCGGCGGTAAAGGATGGTCACTGCTTCGGCGCCCAGGCGCAAAGAAACGCGGGCCGAGTCCATCGCCACGTTGCCGCCGCCGACAACGGCGACTTTTTTGCCGATCTTGACCGGCGTTAAGCTGTCCGGGAACTTCCAGGCCTTCATCATGTTGACGCGGAAAAGATACTCATTGGCGGAATAGACGCCGTCGAGGTTCTCGCCCGGTATCCCCATGAACTTCGGCAGACCGGCGCCGGAACCGATAAAGACCGCCTGATATTCTTTCAACAGCTCTGCGACCGTGTAGACGTTGCCGATCAGCATATCGGTCCTGACCGCGGCGCCGAGCGATTTGACGTATTCGACTTCCAGCTCGACGATCTTTTTCGGCAGGCGGAACTCCGGGATACCGTACGTTAAAACGCCGCCGGTGACGTGCAGCGACTCAAAGATCGTGACCTGATAGCCGAGCCGCGCCAGGTCGCCGGCGCACGTCAGCCCCGCCGGCCCCGACCCCACCACCGCGATCTTTTGTGATCTACTATTTGGTATTTGTTTATTGTTTGGAAGTTGGATGTTGGATGTTTGAAGTTGAATGTGTTCCCTCTCCCAGTCCGCCACAAATCTCTCGAGCGTACCGACGGCCACCGGCTCGCCTTTGACGCCGAGAATGCACTTCAGCTCGCATTGCTCTTCCTGCGGGCAAACGCGGCCGCAAATCGCCGGCAGGGCGTTCGTCTCCTTGATCTTTTTGGCCGCTTCGTCAAACTTGCCTTCGGCGACAAGTTCAATGAACTCGGGGATCTTGACCTCGACCGGGCAGCCTTTGACACAGAGCGGGTTCTGGCAATTGATACAGCGCTTGGCTTCTGCTATCGCCTCTTCCGGCGTGTAACCGAGCGGCACTTCCTGAAAATCGCGGGTCCGCTCCGCGACCGACCGCTCTTTCATGTGTAAACGCTGCTTTTTCTCCGCCATCACGCTGCTCCCTGCCCCCGACTCCCCAGAAGCCTGCACACATGATCGTAAGCTTTTTTTTCAACGTCCTTGTAGGAGCCGAGCCGCGCCGTCAGTTCGGCAAAATCGACCTGGTGCCCGTCGAATTCCGGGCCGTCGACGCAGGCGAATTTCGTCTGGCCGGCCACGGTGACGCGGCAGATGCCGCACATGCCGGTGGCGTCAAGCATCAGCGGGTTGAGGGAAACGACCGTCTTGATCCTGTGCTCCCTGGTAATGTCGCAGCAAACCCTCATCATCGGCACCGGGCCGACAGCTACCACCAGATCGATCTTCTTGCCTGAAGCTATCAAATCTTTTAATTCATCAGAGACAAAACCTTTACGGCCGGCCGAGCCGTCATCGGTCGTCACCCTGAGTTCCGTGCTTTGCGCCCTGAGTTCCGTCTCATATATTAAAAGGTCCTTGTTCCTCGCGCCGATAATCGTAATCACTTCATTGCCAACCGCTTTCAGCGCTTTCACCGCCGGATAGATCTCGGCGATCCCCACGCCGCCGCCAATCACTGCCACCGTGCCGAACTTCTCGATGTGCGACGGCGTCCCGAGCGGGCCCAGAAGATGAGCGACTTCTTCTCCCTCTTTGAGCGAATCGAGGATCTTGGTCGTCGCGCCGACGATCTGGAAGATGATCGCGACCGTCCCGTTATCGGCATCGGTGCCGGCAATGGTGAGCGGGATCCGCTCGGCGTTCTCTCTGGGAATGATGACGACGAACTGGCCCGGCTTGGCGGCCCGGGCGATGTGCGGCGCCTCGACCGTGATCCGGGAGACGCTGTCATTAAGCTTTTCTTTATGCAATATTTTGTTCATTGCGTAAAATCATTATAACAGAAAGCCAAAATCATGAGTAGGTCGAGTAATAATAAGGGGTGAACGCCTCGAATTCGGCGGCGCAGGTATCGACCAGCTTGAATTCCGGCATAACTTTCCTCTCCTTGCGCAGCCGAAAAACCTCTCCTTCTTTCATCCCCCAGAATTTTGCCAGCTGGGGATCTGAGAAACCCATGACCTTGGCCTGGCGCAGAAGCTCCGTCGGGATCTTTTTAGCCCTGCAGGCTTTGAGCTTATTTTCGAAGTCAACCAGTTCCTTTATGTTGCTTAAGAACCAGCGGTCGATCCCCGTCAGGCCGTAAATCTGGTCGAGGCTCAAGCCGACCTGCAGCGCGTGCTTGACATAAAATATCCTGGACGCGCCGGGAAAACGGAGCTGGCGTTCCAGCTCGTCCCGGGCAGGCGGCCTGGCCAAGTCATCCAGGCCGGAAACTTTGATCTCCAGCGACCGCAACCCCTTCTGCAGCGCCTCTTTGAAGGTCCGCCCGATCGACATCGTCTCCCCCACCGACTTCATGGCCGTGGTCAGCACCGGGTCAGCCCCCGGAAATTTCTCGAAGGTGAAGCGCGGGATCTTGACCACGCAGTAATCGAGCGTGGGCTCAAAGCAGGCCGGTGTTTTCCGGGTAATGTCATTGGGTATCTCGTCGAGCGTGTAGCCGACCGCCAGTTTGGCCGCTATCTTGGCGATGGGAAAACCGGTGGCCTTGGAGGCCAGGGCGGAAGAGCGCGAAACGCGCGGGTTCATCTCGATCACCACCAGCCGCCCGTCGCCGGGATTGACGGCGAACTGGATGTTGCTCCCCCCCGTCGCCACCCCGATCTCGCGGATGACCGCGAGCGAGGCATCACGCATTATCTGGTATTCCCTGTCGGTCAGCGTCTGCGCGGGGGCGACCGTGATCGAATCACCCGTATGCACCCCCATCGGGTCAAAGTTCTCGATCGAACAGATGATGACGGCGTTGTCGTTGAGGTCGCGCATGACCTCCATTTCGTACTCTTTCCAGCCGATGACCGATTCCTCGATCAGTATCTCGCTGATCGGACTGGCTTCCAGGCCGCGGTTGGCGATCACCTCGAACTCATCAATGTTATAAGCCACGCCTCCGCCGGCCCCGCCCAGGGTGAACCCGGGGCGGATGATCACCGGAAAACCGATCCGCTCCACGACCCCGACCGCCTCCCGATAATTATGAGCTTCACCGCTCTTGGGCACGCCGAGGCCGATTTTCTGCATCGCTTCCTTGAACTGTTCGCGGTCTTCCGCTTTCTTGATCACCTCCGCTCTGGCCCCGATCATTTCGACCTTGTATTTCTGGAAGACCCCTTTGTCCCAGAGCGCCACGGCGCAATTCAGGGCCGTCTGGCCGCCCAGCGTCGGCAGGACGGCATCCGGCCGCTCCCGTTCGATTATTTTTTCCACGAAATCAGGATCGATCGGCTCGAGGTAGGTGCGGTCGGCCAGTTCCGGGTCGGTCATGATGGTCGCCGGATTGCTGTTCACCAGGATCACTTTATAGCCATCCGCTTTCAGCGCTTTGCAGGCCTGCACGCCGGAATAATCGAATTCGCAGGCCTGGCCGATGACGATCGGCCCCGAACCGATGATCAAAATGCTTTTGAGGTCATTTCTTCTTGGCATTGGCCATCTCCCTGATGAATTCGGCGAACAGGTATTTGCTGTCATGCGGCCCGGCGGACGCTTCGGGATGGTACTGAACGGAAAACGCCGGATATTTTTTGTGCCGCAATCCCTCCAGCGTCCCGTCGTTCAAGTTAAGATGGGTCAATTCGACCTGCTGCTGGTCGAGAGCGCCCAGCTCGACGCAAAAGCCGTGGTTCTGGGTGGTGATCTCGACTTTGCGGGTGCGCAGGTCCATGACCGGATGGTTGGCGCCGCGGTGGCCGAACTTCAATTTGAACGTTTCGCCGCCCAGCGCCAGCCCCAGCATCTGATGGCCCAGGCAAATACCGAACAGCGGCACTTTGCCGATGAGCTGCCGGACCGTCTCCACCACGTAAGTTACCGCCGCCGGGTCTCCCGGCCCGTTGGAGAGCACCACGCCGTCAGGTTTCAGGGCCAGTATCTCTTTCGCCGTGGTCCGGGCGGGGACAACCCAAACCCGGCAGTCCCTGGCCGCCAGCTCGCGCATGATATTGTATTTGGCTCCGCAGTCAAGCAGGACGACCCTGTACTTCCCCTGCCGGTTCCACTCATAAGTTTTTTGGCAGGTGACTTTTTTGACCAGGTCGCGCCCGACCAGGCCCGGGGAAGCTTTGGCTTTTTTTATCAAACTTTCTTTATCAAGGTCTTTAGTCGAGATTATCCCTTTCATCGCCCCGGCGGAACGGATGTGCAGGGCCAAGGCCCGCGTATCGATCCCTTCAATGCCGATGATCCTCTGTTTTTTGAGAAAATCACCCAGGCTCATCCCGGCCCGCCAGTTGCTGACGGTCCGGCTGGCTTCGCGGACGGCAAAGCCGGAAAGGTGGGGCTTTGCCGACTCAAAATCATCCGGGTTGATCCCGTAGTTGCCGATCAACGGGTAGGTCATGGCCACGATCTGCCCCGCATACGAAGGATCGGTCAGGACCTCCTGATAACCGGTCATGGAGGTATTGAACACGACCTCGCCGGTCTTCTCCCCCGCGGCGCCGAACGATCTCCCCTCGAATATCGTGCCGTCCTCCAGGGCCAGGATTGCTTTCATTGTTCCTCCTTCAGGTACCGCTCGACCGCCCCGGCCGCCTCCCTCCCCTCATGGACCGCCCAGACCACCAGCGACTGACCGCGCCGCATGTCGCCGGCCGCAAAGATCCCCGGGAGCGAAGTTTGATAATTCCCGCCGGTCTTGACGTTGCCGCGCTGGTCGAGTTCCAGCGCCAGCCCGCTGACCGGTTCGGGACGCAGGAAACCGAGCGCCAGGACCACCAGGTCCGCTTCGATCTCGAATTCCGTTCCAGGGATTTCCTTCAACTTATTGTCAACCTTAACGCAGGCTAAACTTTTGACTTTTGACTTTTGACTTTTGACTTCCTTCGTGGAAACCGACCAGAGCCGTTCGCACCCTTCCCCGTGGCTGGTCGAGGTTTTCAGGATCATCGGATAGCTCGGCCAGGGTTGGTCCGGAGGCCTGGCTTGCGGCGGCCTGGGGAGCAGTTCGATCTGGACCACGGACGCCGCTCCCTGCCGGTTCGCCGTCCCGACGCAGTCAGCGCCGGTGTCGCCGCCGCCGATGACCGCCACTTTTTTCCCCCGGGCCTCCTCACGCTCACCGCGGTTGGCGCGGACCAAATAATCGAGGGCAAAATGGACGCCGGCCAGTTCCCGGCCCGGTATTTTGAGGTCGCGCGGCACGCGCGAACCGCCGGCCAGCACCGCCGCGTCAAAACCCTTGAGCTCTTTAGCTCCGGCGGTGACGCCGGTTTTGAACTCGATCCCCTCTTTCTGCCAGAGCGCGAGGCGGCGGTCAAGCACGCGTTTTTCAAGCTTGAAATCGGGGATGCCGTAGCGCATAAGCCCCCCGACTTTATCGTCGCGCTCAAAGACCGTGACCGCATGGCCAAACCTGTTCAGCCGCGCGGCACAGGCCAGCCCCGCCGGCCCGGAACCGACCACCGCCACCCGCTTGCCGGTGCGGACCGCGGGCGGCTGCGGCCTGACCAAACCATTCTCAAAAGCCTGCTCGACGATCGCCAGTTCGTTGTCGCGGATGGTCACCGCGTCATCATTGATCCCCAGCACACAGGCGAATTCGCACGGGGCCGGGCAGATCCGGCCGGTCACTTCCGGCAGTTCATTGGTCGCGTTCAGCAGCGCAAACGCGCGCCCCCACTGCCCGTTGAACATCAGATCATTCCATTCGGGAATGTAATTGCCGAGCGGGCAGCCCCAGTGGCAAAAAGGTGTTCCGCAATCCATGCAGCGTGAGGCCTGCGCGCGTGAGACATCGTCCGGCCGCGGCCGAACGACCTCCGCGTAGTCCTGCACCCGCTCACAGACAGGGCGGTATTCGGTCTCTTTTCTTTTAACTTCCAGAAAGCCGCGCGGCTTACCCATCGGAAACCTCCAGCAGCTCTTCAGCCGCTTCCGCCTCGGTCAACTTGTATTCCGCCAGGACCCGTTTGTATTCGAGCGGCATGACCTTGATAAAGCGCCGTTTCTCTTTGGTAAAATCGTCCAAAATCAGCCGGGCGAGCGGGCTGCGGGTGTATTTAAAATGGTTCTCCAGCAGTGTCTTGACCACTTTAATGTCATCGTGCTTCAAAGTTTCCAGCTCGACCATGTTTAAATTGCACCGGTCGGCAAAATCGCCCTCCCGGTCGTAGATGTAAGCGATCCCGCCCGACATCCCGGCGGCAAAGTTCCGGCCGGTCCGGCCCAGAATCACGACCCGCCCGCCGGTCATATATTCACAGCCGTGGTCCCCCACCCCCTCGACCACCGCGTTCAGCCCGGAATTGCGGATGCAGAAGCGCTCGCCCGCCGCGCCGCGGATGTACGCTTCGCCCGCGATCGCGCCGTAAAAGGTAGTGTTGCCGATGATGATGCCGTTCTCTTGCCGGTTGTAAATTATGATCCTGCCGCCGGAGAGCCCCTTGCCGACATAATCGTTGGTCATCCCCTCGAGCTCCAGCGTGATCCCCGGCGCCAGCCAGGCGCCGAAGCTCTGTCCCGCCACCCCTTTGAACTTGAAATGAACGGTGCCGTCCGGCAGCCCGGCTTCGCCGCGGCGCCTGACCAATTCGCCGCTCAACAGAGCGCCGGTCGCGCGGTCGGAGTTTTTTATCGGGAGCTCGCGCTTGACCGGTTTGCCTTCCGCCAGAGCCGGTCCGGCAAGCTCGACCAGTTTATGGTCAAGAACTTCAGGCCGCCCGGGGACCAGAGAATCACGCTGCCTGGTTTCCGGCTGCCAGAGAATCCTGGAAAGGTCCAAGCCCTTGGCTTTCCAGGGCAGAGTTGCCTCATTAACTTCCAGCAGATCGGTCCGGCCGACCAGTTCGCCGACCGAGCGCACGCCGAGCTCCGCCATGGTCTCGCGCAGCTCCTGCGCCACGAAGCGGAAATAATTGACGATATATTCCGGCCTGCCCCGGAATCTTTGCACCAGTGCCTCGTCCTGGGTCGCCACGCCGACGGAACAATTATTGAGGTGGCAGTGGCGGAGCATGACGCAGCCGGAAACGACCAGCGCCGGCGTGGCAAAACCGAATTCCTCGGCGCCGAGCAGCGCCGCGATCGCGACATCGCGTCCGGTCCGGAGCTGGCCGTCGGTCTGCAGGCGGACGCGGCCGCGCAGGCCGTTCAGGAGCAGAGTTTGATGGGTTTCGGACAGGCCGAGTTCCCACGGGAGCCCGGCGTGCCGGATGGAACTGAGCGGAGACGCCCCCGTCCCGCCGTCGCCGCCCGAGATCAGGATCATGTCGGCATCCCCCTTGGCCACCCCCATGGCGACGGTGCCGACCCCGACTTCCGAGACCAGCTTGACCGAGATCCGCGCCCGCGGGTTGACGTTCTTCAGGTCAAAGATCAGCTGCGCCAGGTCCTCGATCGAATAAATGTCGTGATGCGGCGGCGGCGAGATCAAAGTGACCCCCGGCGTCGTGTAGCGGGTCTTGGCAATGATCCCGCTCACCTTATGGCCGGGGAGCTGCCCCCCCTCCCCCGGCTTGGCCCCCTGGGCGATCTTGATCTGAATTTCATCAGCGTTGACCAGATAATTGGCCGTCACCCCGAAGCGGCCGGAAGCGATCTGCTTGATCGCGCTCCGCCGGTCATCTTTGAACCGGGCCGGGTCCTCGCCCCCCTCGCCGGTGTTGGACTTTCCGCCGATCAGGTTCATCGCCCGGGCGATCGTTTCGTGCGCCGCGCCGCTGATCGAGCCGAAACTCATCGCGCCGGCGGCAAAGCGCTTGAGGATATTTTCGAGCGGCTCGACTTCGTCAAGCGGAATGGGCGAGCCCGGCTTGAATTTCAACAGACTGCGCAGAGTGATCGGCGCGCCGGACTGATCGTT
The DNA here is from genome assembly GCA_016939335.1 of Candidatus Saganbacteria bacterium. Taxonomy (GTDB): domain Bacteria; phylum Margulisbacteria; class WOR-1; order O2-12-FULL-45-9; family XYB2-FULL-48-7; genus JAFGHC01. Next base: position 6,537 of record JAFGHC010000028.1, on the reverse strand, counting down.
GACCAGGGCGGCGAATTCTTTGTAACGACGATAATCGTTGTTCCTGGCCGCGTCCTGCAGGGCGGAAATGGTCTCCGGCCGCCAGAGATGAGGTTCCCCGTCCCGGCGCCACTGGTAAATGCCGCCGCTCTCCAGCAGCTCATCTGGCCCGAAAGCTTGCCGGTGCCGCAGCAGCGTTTCTGTTTCAATCTCGGCAAAACCGATCCCGCCGATCCGCGACGGCGTTCCCTCAAAGCACTGGCCGACCACCGCCTCGCCGATCCCGAGCGCCTCAAAGATCTGCGCGCCGCGGTAACTGTTGAGCGTCGAGATCCCCATCTTGGAGAGGACCTTCATGATCCCCTTGTTGACCGCGTGGCGGTAATTGTTGACGGCGGTCACGGCGTCGAGGACCAGCTCCCCCTGTTCGCAGAGGAGCCCGACCGCCCGGTAAGCCAGATAAGGATTGATCAGCTCCGCCCCGTAGCCGAAGAGGAGCGCGAAATGGTGGACCTCGCGCGGCTCCCCGCTTTCGACGATCAGTCCGGCCTTCGTCCGCAGCGCCTTGCGGACCAGGTGATGGTGAACGGCGCCGACCGCCAGCAGCAGCGGCAGGGCCGGCTGTGTTTCGCTCACGCCGCGGTCGCTAAGGACGATGAACGAATAACCTTCCCCGATCGCCTGTTCGGCCTCGGCGCAGACTCTGTCTAAAGCTTTGGTCAATTCCCCGCGCTTAAGCCGTGCCTGCCGGCAGGCAGGTGTGGGGAATAACAAACTTACCGTTTTTGTCCGGAACCCGTTCTTGCGGATCTGGCGGATCCGCTCCAGCTCCTCATTGGCCAGGATCGGCTCCTTGACCCGCAGTTTATGGCAGTGCTCGGGAGTCTCTTTCAAAATATCCTGCTGCGGGCCGACGTAAGACTCGAGGCTCATCACCAGTTCCTCGCGGATCGGGTCGATCGCCGGGTTGGTCACCTGCGCGAAGAGCTGTTTGAAGTAGTTGTAAAGCAGCTGCGGGCGGACCGCGAGGACCGCCGGCGGCGTGTCGTTGCCCATCGAGCCGACCGGCTCCTTCCCTTTTTCCGCCATCGGCCGGATGACCGCCTTGAGGTCCTCGCGGGTGTAGCCGAAGGCCTTGAGCAATTGCTTAACATTCAGCCCTTCTTCATCGGCCGCGCCGACCCGGTGCAGGTCGTCCAGCTCGACCAGGTTCTCCTTGAGCCACTGGCCGTAGAAACGGCGGCTGTAGATCTCTTCCTTGATCTCCTCGTCCTCCACGATCCGGCCCGCTTCGGTGTCGATGTAGAGCATCTTCCCCGGCTCCAGCCGCCCCGCGCGCTCGATCGCTTCCGGGGCGAGCTCCAGGACGCCGACTTCCGACGCCATGACCACCGTCCCGTCTTTGGTGACAAGATAACGCGCCGGGCGGAGGCCGTTGCGGTCCAGCACCGCGCCGACATGTTTCCCGTCGGTAAAGGCAATGGCCGCCGGGCCGTCCCACGGCTCCATGAAGCAGGCATGATATTTGTAAAAGTCCCTGACCTCTTTGCTCATCATTTTATTCTGCTCCCAGGCGCCGGGGATGAGCATCATCATGGCATGAGGCAGGGAGCGGCCGGAGAGTGTCAGCAGTTCAAAAACATTGTCCAGGCAGGCCGAATCGCTGCCGCCGGGACGGATGACGTCGATCCCCCGGGCCCGCATCCAGTTGATATTCCCGCGCAGCGTGTTGATCTCGCCGTTGTGCGCCAGGAACCGGAACGGCTGGGCCAGGTCCCAGGCGGGGAAAGTGTTGGTGCTGTAGCGCGAATGGACCAACGCAATGGCGCTCTTCAGTTCGGGGTCTTTCAGGTCGAGGAAATAATTCCCCAGCTGGCGGGGCATGAGCAGCCCCTTGTACGCGATGGTGCGGGTGGAAAGGTTGGTGATATAGAACCCTGCGGCCTGGATCTCTTTTTCCACTTCCCGGCGGATCCGGTAAAGCTTCCGTTCCAGATCGAGCCGGGTGTTGACCGCTTTCCCTTTGCCGATCAGTACCTGCTCCATGACCGGCTGGGTCGCTTTGGCGGTCGCGCCGATCTCCGAGTCATCGACCGGCACGCTGCGCCAGCCGAGGAGTACCTGCCCTTCCTGCTCGATGATCCGGGCGAAGACCTCTTTGCAGATGCCGCGCAGCCTTTTGTTCCGGGGCAAAAAGACCAGGCCCGCGCCGTAAGCGCCGGGACGGCTTACTTTGAAGAGCTCATGGGGAAGCTGGATGAGGATCCCGGCGCCGTCGCCGGTCTCGGGGTCAGCGCCGACGGCGCCGCGATGCGCCAGGCGCTCAAGAACAGCGAGTCCCTGGCGGACGATCGCGTGGGATTTAACCCCTTTGATATTGACCACGAACCCGACGCCGCAGCTGTCGTGCTCGAAGCGCGGATCGTACAGTCCGGTTCGCTGTTTCGCTTCTTCATTTCGCCACATTTTGACACCTTATGTAAGGGGCGGGATACAAAGGTGTCTCAAAGATCCCGCCCCAAAACATTAAGCTTAAAGACACCTTTGATTACAAGATCGGTAAATACTTCCTTACTTCGTATTCGGTCACCTGGATGCGGAATTCGTCCCATTCTTTCTTCTTGATCGAAATGAAGCGTTCGAAACAATGGTCGCCCAGCGCCTCGCGCATCAGTTCGCTCTTTTCGGTGATGCCGATCGCTTCGCCCAGGCTGGCCGGCAATGATTTGATCCCGCGCTCCGCCCTTTCTTCATCGTCCAGATGATACAGGTTGAGCTCCATCGGTTCCGCCAGTTTATACCCCTCCTCGATCCCTTTGAGCCCTGCCTGGAGCATGACCGCGAACTGCAGGTACGGATTGCCGGAAGGATCCGGGCAACGCAGCTCCATTCTGGTCGCCGCTTCCTTGCCCGGCTGATAACCGGGGACGCGGATCAGGGCCGACCGGTTCCGGCGCGACCAGGCGATATAGACCGGGGCTTCATAACCGGGGACCAGCCGCTTGTAAGAATTGACCCACGGTGCCAGGACCGCGATCATTTCCGGGGCGTGTTTCAGGATGCCGGCAATGTATGACTTGCCCACCGCCGAAAGGTTATATTTGTCATTGGGATCAAAGAAAGCGTTGGTCTTCCCTTTGAAGAGCGACTGGTGGCAATGCATGCCGCTCCCGTTCTGGCCGAAGATCGGCTTCGGCATGAACGTGGCATAGACGCCGTTCTTGGAGGCGATCTCCTTGACCGTTAAGCGATAGGTGACCGTATTGTCCGCCATATTCAGGGCGTCGGCGTAGCGCATGTCGATCTCATGCTGTGACGGGGCGACCTCGTGGTGGCTGTATTCGACGACGATGCCGAGTTTGCGGAGGGCGAAGACCGTTTCCCGGCGGAGGTTCGAGGCCATATCGAGCGGGGTCAGGTCGAAGTAGCCGCCTTCGTCCAGGATCTCGGTCCCGGCCGAATTCTTAAAGTAGAAATATTCCAGCTCCGGGCCGACGTAGAAATGGTCGAAGCCGAGCTTTTTCATCTTTTCCAGCGCCCGTTTAAGCACATAGCGGGGATCGCCCTCGTACGGTTTGTGCTTGCCGGCGGCCGGCTGGAGCACGTCGCAGATCATCCTGGCCACCGGCTTGTCTTCCGGCCGCCAGGGGAGGATCGCGAAAGTGTCTATGTCCGGCATGGCGATCATGTCCGATTCTTCGATGTCCTGGAACCCGGTGATCGAGGAACCGTCAAAACCCATCCCCTGCGTCAGCGCCCCCTCCAGTTCCTCCGGGCCAATGGCGAAACTCTTCAAGATCCCGTTAATGTCCGTGAACCAGAGCCGGATGAACTCCACCCCGTTATCCTTGACCTGTTTTAAGATATCCTCTTTTGTTGCCATACACTTACCCCCTTTATAATTATTTTGTTAGCAAAGTTATTGCCACGAGTAGAAGCTAAAAATATATACAATTTTGTATATTTCTAGACTTATTATCTACATTATTGTATTATTAAAGGGCCTTTTCGGCCCTTTCCCCGGTCCTGATCCTGACCACGTCCTCGACCGGTGAAATAAAGATCTTGCCGTCACCGACCTTGCCGGTCGAGCAGACCGCCGTGATGGTTGAAATCACGGTTTCCACCGCCTTGTCGTCAACCACCAGCTCGACCTTGATCTTGGGGATGAACTCGACCCGGTATTCCCCGACCCGCCATTCGAGGGTTATCCCCTTTTGCGCTCCTCGTCCCTTGACCTCGGTCACCGTCATCGAGGACAGCCCCTTGGCGTCAAGCGCCTCCCGCAGCTCCTCCAGCTTTTCCGACCTGATGACCGCTTCGATTTTTTTCATTTCAAACCCTCCCCTAGAGCGCGCTCTCGGCATGTTGGGAAATGTCGAGCCCGACCAGCTCTTCGTTGACGCCGACCCGCAGACCGACAACAAGATCGATCAGGGTGGCCAAGACATAAGTCGCAATGAACGCAAAGACCGCGACCGTCGTTGCTCCAAAAAATTGCGTCCCTAACTGCAGCGGATTGCCGCAGAGCAAGCCGTTGGCGCCGGCGGGATTGGCCAGCTTGCTGGCAAAGATCCCCGTGGCAATGACGCCCCAAAAACTCCCCAGGCCATGACAGGCAAAGACATCCAGCGATTCGTCAATGCGGAACTTCATCCTTAAAACGATCGCATAATAAGAGATCGCCGCGGCAATTCCGCCGATCAGGATCGCCGCCAGCGGCGTAACAAAACCGGAAGCCGGGGTGATCGCCGCCAAACCTACCACTGCGCCGGTGGCAACACCCAGGACGCTGGGGCGGCGATGCAGCCAGCTCAAGATCATCCAAACAATGGCCGCGGCCGCGCCGGCCGTGTTGGTGACTACCACCGTCTGGACCGCCAAGCCGTTGGCCGCCAGCGCCGAGCCGCCGTTAAAACCGAACCAGCCGAACCAGAGCAAGATCGCACCCAAGACCACCAGCGGAATATTGCTCGGCTCCATGTTGTCCTTGCCGTAGCCGATACGTTTTCCGATGACCAGGGCGATGGCCAGGGCGGAAAATCCGGCGGTTATGTGCACCACCGTTCCGCCGGCGAAATCGAGGACGCCCAGAGTACGCAACCAGCCGCCGGCGCCCCAGACCCAGTGGCAGACCGGATCATAGACCAGCGTGGCCCACAAACCGGTAAAGATCAGGAAGGCGCCGAACTTGATCCTTTCCACAAAACTGCCGACGATGAGCGACGGCGTCACGATGGCGAAGGCCGCCTGGAAGAACATAAAGGCCAGCGCCGGGATCGTCGCCGCATAAGCAACATTCGGCGCCTGGCCGACGCCGAGCAGACCGAGCCACTTGAGCCCGCCGATCAGGCCGGCCTTGGTCGGCCCAAACGCCAGGGTATAGCCAAAAAGGACCCACTGGATACTGATCAGAAACAACGCGGCAAAACACATCATCAGCGTGGATAAAATGCTTTTCTTCCGCACCATCCCCCCGTAAAAGAAACCGACCGCCGGAGTCATCAGAATGACCAGCGCGGCCGAGATCAGGACCCAGGCGGTATCTCCGGAATTTACCATTTTTCTCCTCCTCTGTTCGTCTTCGAATCCCCATACTGAAGTATGGGGATTTATTTTATTATTCCCCACACTTTAGTGTGGGGAAACAAAAACCCCCTTATATGGGGAAACAAAAACCCCCCTATAAATTTATGTCAAGCTGGGTCGTGATCGTCGGCTTGGCGCCGTTATTGTATTTGCCGTAAGCCAGGACCACCGATGTATTGGGCGCAAAGGCGTAAGAAAAGCCGCCGAACAGCGCGCCCAGGGCCGAATTGCCGCCCGCGTAATCGACGCAGGCCCAGATCTTATCGGTCAGCGCTTTATCCCAGGTCAGGATCACGCCGCCGTTGTCGCCGCCGATCGTGCCGGAATTGCCTTGAAAATAACCGGCCGAAAGCCGCCCGAGAGCAAAAGTTTTAGCCGCAACTCCATAGACGATGTTCTGGTCGGTCTGGCCCTTGAGCAGGCCGAAACCGTAGCCGCCGACCGCCAGCGCGGGCAAGGGACCATTCTCGGCCATTCCGTACTTGGCATTAAAGACCAGCTGGCTGCCGGGAACCGCTTGCGGGGAGAGCTCATCGATCCCGACTTCCAATCCGGGCAGCAAGCCATAAGTCAAACCCAGATCGGTCGGATAATTATAGCCGCCCGAAGTCCGGTCTTCGACCGTAAAATAATCGTCTATCCCGAGGTGCCAGGTCCCCTGTACCTGGATATCGGCCGACGGGTTCCAGATCTGGGTCGAAGGCGTCGCCCCCGCGCCCGAAGCGGCGATTACGGAAACCAGGAGCCCGAACAAGCAGACAACCGGTTTTTTCATGGCACTTCCCCTTTGATTAATTTTGGCCGGGGTCACAAAAGAGCAAGCAATCTTATTGCCACGAGGTAACTTGCGGGGAAATTACAAAATTGTAAATCTAATCCGAAGTGGAGTTTCCCCGGAATTTGGCCAAAGCGAATAAGATTGAAACCACACACTAAAGTGTGTGGAATTTATCGTCGATAATTATTCCC
>JAFGHC010000027.1 GCA_016939335.1 Candidatus Saganbacteria bacterium | reverse complement strand
TATGGGGAATAATTATCGACGATAAATTCCACACACTTTAGTGTGTGGTTTCAATCTTATTCGCTTTGGCCAAATTCCGGGGAAACTTCACTCAATTTATCCTCTTGACAGGCTTACCGCTTCATATTATCATTTCCGCAAATAATCAAAAATGATTATTAGGAGAAACGATGAGATTCGAGGAGTTCAAGCAAAAGGTCAAAAAGAGCCCGCTGTTCAGCGGAGACGTGGCTAAGCTATTCGCGGCCGATCCGCAAGCGCTGCGGAACCAATTGCTCCGCTGGAAAAAACGGGGTTTGATCGTCAGTTTGCGCAAAGGGCTGTATGCTTTGAGCCGGGAGGAGCGGGGGGCGGCGCTGTCCAGGGAATTGATCGCCGCCACTCTGTACCAGCCGTCATATATCAGCCTGGAAACCGCGTTAAGTTATTATAAACTGATCCCCGAAAAGACTGTCTCTGTCACTTCAGTCACCGCCCGCAAGACGGCGGAGTTCGCCAACGAAGAAGGTTTTTTTAGCTATCGCCATTTGAAGAAACACGCTTATTTCGGCTTTCGGCAGGCGCGCGACGAGTCCGGCTTCCCGTACTTTATCGCCGAACCGGAAAAAGCGCTGCTCGATTATCTTTACTTAAATCTTAACGCTCTCGGTAAAAATCCGGCCGGTTATTTGCGCGATTCATTGCGCCTGCAAAACAGGCCCGTTCTTAATAAGCGCAAATTAACCGCTTACGCGGCCCGCTACGGAGTAAAAAAACTGCAGGACCTCGCGGAGGGCTGGCGATGAAAGATGTTTTGGCGGCCAAACTTGCCGGCCTGGGCTCGCGCGAAGAAAAATATAATGCCGCCCGCGAATTTCTCCAGGAGTTGATCCTGCAGATCATGGACCGGCAGGGCTATTTTGCCAACCTGGCTTTTGTCGGCGGCACCGCCTTGCGGGTGCTCTATGATCTGCCGCGCTTTTCCGAAGACCTTGATTTTTGTTTGGTCAAGAAGGACGGCTTCCGCTTTGACCGTCTGCTGGCCGCCCTCAAGCGTGAGCTTGGCCTGAACGGTTTTGACGTGGAGGCGTCGGCCGATAAAAAAGAGAAGAATGTCCTGGGCGAATTTATCCGGTTCAAGGGCCTGTTATTTGATCTCGGTTTGACTAGCCACAAAGCGGAGAAACTGTTCATTAAATTGGAGATCGACGCCAACCCTCCGGCGGGGTATCTGACGGAAATTTCCCTGGTCAACAAAAATTTTCTTTTTAAGGTCAGAAGCTACGATTTGCCTTCGCTGTTCGCTGCCAAACTGCACGCGTTCCTTTTCCGCCAATACGCCAAAGGGCGCGATTATTACGATCTGCTCTGGTTTTTGGCCAGGAAAACCCCGGTTAATTGTGCTCTGCTCTCGGCCGCGGCCGAACAAACCGAGGGCGGGCGCTTTAATTTGGACGCGAACGCCCTGAAGGCGTTGTTGAGAGAAAAGATAGCTCAAACCGATTTCCATAAGATACTAAACGACGTCGCGCCATTTTTAAGCGATCGGGCGGAACGAGAGTATTTCAAAAAGGATTATTTTCTAACGGCGATCGAAAAGGGATTAGCGTAGTCTTTTTTGCAGCGCGGCGAGCTCGGAGCCCATCTCTCTGGGCAGGTCTTTGCCGAAAGTCTTGAAGAACTCGGCGATGCTGGCCGCTTCTTCTTTCCAGTCGGCCTTGCTGATGGCGAGGAGCTTGTTCATGTTCTCGCGCGGGATGCGCAGGCCGGTCATGTCGATGTCGTTCTCGTGCGGCAGGCAGCCGATCGGCGTCCTGACCGCGTCCACTTCGCCCTTGCAGCGGCTGATGATCCACTCGAGGACGCGCAGGTTCTCGCCAAACCCCGGCCAGAGAAATTTGCCGTCCTTGTCCTTGCGGAACCAGTTGACGTTGAAGATCTTCGGCGGGGCGACCATCTTCTTCCCCAGCGCCAGCCAGTGCCGGAAGTAATCGCCCATGTTGTAGCCGCAGAACGGGAGCATCGCCATCGGGTCGCGGCGGACTTCACCCTGGGCGCCAAACTGCGCGGCGGTCCGCTCCGACGCCATCGTGGCGCCGACAAAAACGCCGTGCTGCCAGCTGAACGCTTCGTAGACGAGCGGGGCCAGCCGGGCGCGCCGGCCGCCGAAAATGATCGCCGCGATCGGCACGCCGTGGTGGTGCTCCAGCCGGTTGGTGACCGACGGGACGTTCTGGATCGGCACGGTGAACCGGGCGTTGGGATGGGCGGCCAGCATCGGCTGACGGTTCTCGTCGACCAGGCCGGGCTTCCATTGTTTTCCCTGCCAGTTGGTTCCCGAAGCCGGCACGGGCGGGTCGCCCCCTTCCCACCAGACGGTCTTGTCTTTCTTGAGGAGCACATTGGTGTAGATCGTCCCCTTCTTGATCGCTGCCATGATATTGGGATTCGTTTTGGTATTGGTCCCCGGCGCCACGCCGAAGAGGCCGTATTCCGGATTAACGGCCCAGAGCTTGCCGTCGGTATCGATCCGCATCCAGGCGATGTCGTCGCCGACCGTCCAGATCCGGTAACCTTTCCGCTTCAGCCCTTCCGGCGGCAGGAGCATTGCCAGGTTCGTTTTGCCGCAGGCGGAGGGAAAAGCGGCGGCGATGTAAGTGATCGCGCCGGATGGCTCTTCGACCCCCATGATCAGCATATGCTCGGCCAGCCAGCCCTCGGCCCGGCCGAGGTAACTGCCGATCCGGAGCGAAAGGCATTTCTTGCCGAGCAGGACGTTGCCGCCGTAGCCGGAGCCGACGCTCCAGATCGTGTTGTCTTCCGGGAAGTGGAGGATCAGCCGCCGGTCGACGTCAAGATCGGCCTTGCCGTGCAGACAGCGGGTGAAGTCGCCGCCGCTCTTTTCCAGCTGATCGAGCACGGCCTTGCCCATCCGGGTCATGATCCGCATGTTGAGGACGACATAGATGCTGTCGGTCAGCTCGACGCCGATCTTGGAAAAAGGGGAGCCGACCGGCCCCATCGAATAAGGGATGACGTACATCGTCCGCCCCTTCATTGATTCCTTGAAGATCTCGCCGGCGCGCCGGTAGCCCTCTTCCGGCGGCAGCCAGTTGTTGGTCGGGCCGGCGCCCTGCTTGTGCTTCGTGCAGATGTAAGTTAAATGCTCGGTCCGGGCGACGTCGTTCTGCGCGGTCCGGTGATAGGTGCAGCCGGGGAGCTTCTGCTGGCTCAACTTGATCAGCTCGCCGCTCTTGAAAGCGAGTTTTTCCAGCCGTTCTTTTTCCTCAAGCGAGCCGTCGCACCAGACGATCTTGTCCGGCTTGCACAGCTCGGCGCATTCTTTGACCCATTTATTTAATTCTTTGTGCTTGGTCATTATTTTTATTATATCATGAAAAGTTTTTTAACTCACCCCCCGACCCCCTCTCTTAAAAAGAGAGAGGTGGTTTCGCTCCGAAAAGCGACTCCTTCTTCTCTTTCTAAGAGAAGAAGGCCTGGATGATGAGTTGAGAGGTTAAGTTTGCGCAACCGCAGGGAAGTATAGTATAATATTTTCACCAATGAAGATCCTCTCGCAAAAACGCGAAGGCAACAAGGTCTTCCTCGAGATCGAAGAGGACTACGCCGCTTTCCAGAAAAGCTACGAACAGGCCATGGCCGAGGCCGGCAAAGAGATCAGGATCGCCGGCTTCCGGCCGGGCAAAGCCCCCCGCCGGATACTGGCCGGGGCGCTTAATTTAGAGGCGGTCCAGCAGCGCGCCGCCCAAGCGCTGATCGCCGGCCTCTATCCCGCCATTATTGACGAGTGCAAGCTCGAGCCGGTCGACTACCCGAACGTGGAGATCACCCAGCAGGAAAAAGGCAAACCGTTCATTTTCAAGCTGAACGTCGAGGTCTATCCCGAGGTCAAGCTCGGCAAGTACCAGGGACTGAAGCTGGAAAAGAAGCCGGGCGCCGTCGCCGAAAGCGACGTCCTCGCGGCCCTCGGCCGCCTGCAGGACCGGCTGGCGGCCGCCGGCCCCGACGGCAAAAAAGAACTGCTTCCTCTTGACGACGACTTCGCCAAAAAGGTCAGCCGCTACGGCACGCTGGCCGAGCTGAAAGCCGAGCTGCAGCGGGCGATGGCCGGGGAGAAAGCGGCCGAAGCCGAGGCCGACCTGCGCAACCAGGCGATCGCGGCGGCCGGCGCCGGCGCCAGGGTCGACATCCCGCCGGCGCTGGCCGAGCGGGAGATCGACATCATGCTCGACGAGCTCAAGACGTCGCTGGCGCAGAGCGGCCTGACCCTCGAGCAGTACCTGCAGGGGGCCAAGAAAGAGGCCGGGGCGCTGCGCGACGAGTTGAGACAGCCGGCGGAGATCAGGGTCAAAGGGAAGCTCGTGCTCAAGGCGGTCGCCGCGGCCGAAAAGATCGAAGTGACCGAAGCGGACATGAGCGAGGAGATCAAAAACATGGCCGCCGCTTACGGGGAGGAGAGCGCGGCGGCCGAACGGCAGCTTAATGAGACCGGCCGCGCTTATATCAGGGATTATTTGCTGCGCAAAAAGTCGCTGGACTGGCTGATCGGGCACGCCAGCGTTAAAGCAGCCAAGAAAGAGGAGGTCAGGCCATGAACGAAAAAGCGCAACTGGTCCCGATGGTGGTCGAGCAGGGGGCGCGCGGCGAACGGGCGTTCGACATTTTTTCCCGCTTATTAAAGGAAAGGATTATTTTTATCGGCGGGGTGGTTGACGATGAGGTGTCCAACCTCATCATTGCCCAGCTCCTCTTCCTGCAGTCGGAAGACGCGAACAAAGACACCTACATGTACATCAATTCCCCGGGCGGCGTGGTCACGGCCGGGCTGGCGATCTACGACACCATCCAGTACCTTTCGACGCCGGTCTCGACGATCTGCATCGGGCAGGCCGCCTCGATGGGGGCGCTGCTGCTCTGCGCGGGAGCTAAGGGCAAGCGCTACGCGCTCCCCAACGCGCGGATCATGATCCACCAGCCGCTCGGCGGGGCGCAGGGGGCCGCCACCGACATCGAGATCCAGACGATGGAAATTTTACGGATGAAAAAACTGCTCAACGAGATCATGGCCAAACACACCGGCCAGCCGCTGGCCAAAGTCGAGAAGGACACCGACCGCGACTTCTTCATGGGCGCCGACGAAGCGGTCAAGTACGGCCTGGTCGACGAGGTCATCACTTCGATCAAGGGCAGCGGCAAGGGGCTCGAGAAAAAGAAGAGTTAAATTCGAAATCCGAAATACGAAATTCGAAGGAAATTATAATTTCGAATTTCGAGGCCGTTTCGGATTTTGATGTTCGGATTTCGGGCTTATTTCGGATTTCGGGCTTATTTCGGATTTCGAGATTCGAATTTCGGATTTAAATAAGTTATGGTAGACCAAAAGTCTAAAAAAACCGAAAAATCGGCGGCGTGGAAGGAAGCGCTCCCGCTGATCCCTCTGCGCAACATGGTCGTCTTCCCCCAAATGATCGTTCCGCTCTTCATCGGCCGCAGCAAGTCGGTCAAGGCGCTGGAAAACACGCTGGCCAAGGAAAAGACGGTCGTCTTTGCCACCCAGAAGAGCGAAGAGGTCGAGGAGCCTGGGCCGAAGGACCTTTGCCCGATCGGCACGCTGGCCGAGATCGTCCAGATGCTGGCGCTCCCCGACGACACCACCAAGGTGCTGGTCGAGGGGATCTGCCGGGTCCGCCTCGAGAAATTCGTCCAGGAAACCCCGTACTTCCGCGCCGCCGTCACCCGCCTGCCCGAAAGCGAGGAATTCACCCCCGAGGCCGAAGCGCTGGTGCGCGTGGTGGTCAAGCAGTTCGAGGAGTACGTCAAGCTCAACCGCCGCATCCCGTCGGAAACCCTGATGTCGATCGTCAACGTCGACAACCCGGGCCGGCTGGCCGACCTGATCTCCTCTTACCTGACGCTAAAGATCGAGGAAAAACAGGCGATCCTTGAGGCGCTGGCGGCCGAAAAAAGGCTTAAGAAGCTCTCCGAGGTCCTCGACAAAGAGATCGAGGTCCTGAAAGTTGAGAAAAAACTGCAGGGCAAGGTCCGCCGGCAGATCGAGAAGGTCCAGAAGGAATATTATCTCAAAGAGAAGATGCGGGCGATCCAGGAGGAACTGGGCGAGGACGAGGAAAGCGGCCAGCCCGAGCTGGCCGAATTGCGCAAGAAGGTCAACGACGCCAGGCTGCCGCCGGAGGTCAAAGCCAAGGCGGCCAAGGAACTGGAGCACCTGGAACAGATGCCGCCGATGGCCTCGGAAGCGGCGGTGCTCCGCACCTATCTTGACTGGCTGGTCGAGCTCCCCTGGAAAAAACGGACCAAGAGCAAGCTTGATATCGCCGAAGTTGAAAAGATCCTCAACGAAGATCATTACGGCTTGGGCAAGGTCAAGGAACGGATCCTCGAATATTTCGCCGTCCTGCAGCTGACCGGCAAGATCGGCGGCACGATCCTCTGTCTGGTCGGCCCGCCCGGCGTCGGCAAGACGTCGGTCGCCCGCTCGATCGCCCGGTCAATGGGTCGCAAGTTCACGCGGGTCGCCCTGGGCGGGGTGCGCGACGAGGCCGAGGTCCGCGGCCACCGGCGGACTTATGTCGGCTCGCTCCCCGGGCGCGTCATCCAGTCGATCCACAAGATCGGAGTGAGCAACCCGGTCTTCCTGCTCGACGAGATCGACAAGCTGGGGGCCGATTTCCGCGGCGACCCGGCGGCGGCGCTGCTCGAGGTGCTCGACCCCGAGATGAACAAAGAATTCTCCGACCATTACCTGGAAGTCGCCTTTGACCTTTCCGACGTCTTTTTCATCACGACCGCCAACACCCGCGAGCCGATCCCCCGCCCGCTCCAGGACCGGATGGAAGTGATCGAGATGTCGGGGTACACGGAAGAGGAAAAACTCGGCATCTGCCGGGGCTTCCTGGTGCCGCGCGAGCTGGAGCGCCACGGCCTGAAGAAAAACCAGGCGCAGTTCGAGGAAGACGCCCTGCTGGAAGTGATCAGGGAATACACCCGGGAAGCGGGCGTCAGGAACCTCGAACGCGAGATCGCCACGGTCCTGCGCAAGATCGCCACCCGGATCGTCAAAGGCAAAGAAACGGCCAGGTTCGTGATCAAGAAATCTGACATTGAAACATACCTGGGTGCGCCGCGCTTTCGTTTCGGCCTGGCCGAAGAAAAAGACCAGGTGGGGACGGCGACCGGCCTGGTCTGGACCGAGGTCGGCGGCGACACCATCCCGGTCGAGGTCACCGTCATGCCGGGGCGGGGCGGCCTGACGCTGACCGGCCAGCTCGGCGACGTGATGCAGGAGTCGGCCAAGGCGGCGATGAGCTTTGTCCGCTCCCGGGCCGCCGAGCTGGGCCTTGAGGATAACTTTTACCGCAAATTTGACGTTCATATCCACGTGCCCGAGGGAGCGGTCCCCAAGGATGGTCCCTCGGCCGGCATCACGATCGCTACGGCGCTGACTTCGGCGCTCTCCGGCGTCCCGGTGCGCCGCGACGTGGCGATGACCGGCGAGATCACCCTGCGCGGCAAGATCCTGCCGATCGGCGGCCTGAAAGAAAAATTGCTGGCGGCCAGGCGTGCCGGCATCAAAAGTGTTATAATCCCCAAAGAGAACAAAAAGGACCTGGAAGAGATCAGCAAAGAGCTCCCGGCCGATCTCAAGATCAATTTTGTCAAAGAGATGGACGAAGTGCTGGGGCTTGCCCTGGCGGGCAAGATCGGGCCGAAAGAGAGACCGAAACCGTTCAAGACCCCGCCCGGCGCCGAACCGCCGGTCATGTATGCGTAGCGAGGAGGATAATTTATGTCAAGAAAATTCTGCCCGGGCCTCGTGATCGGGTCGCTCCTGCTGCTGGCGGCGGCCGGTCTGTCCGGGTGCGGCAACCGCACGGAGAGCACTTACTTTTACTACCGCCCGAGCTTTACGGCCGGCGGCGACATAATTTTTGTCAAAGGGTTGCAAACGGTCGACAAGGACGTGCTTGGCTCGCAGACCGGCACGCGCTATACCGAGAACCTGGCTACCATGACCGCCGCCGGGGCGAGCGAGACGGCGCTGCTTGATGTGACGGCGACCTCGGCTTACGGGCTGACCTGCGCGCCGGTCGGCAGCTACGTCGCTTATTCGACGGAGTTGAGCGGCGGCCTGTACGGCAACGTCATCATTCAGAATATCTCAACTTCCACCCACACGGGACTTGACCGGGTCGAGCTCAAGTTCGTGCCGGGGATCGTCGCTTTCGACTGGTCCAGTGACGCCAAAAAGATCGTTTACTGCACCGCGACCGAGGTCCACACCGTCAATCTCGACGGCACGGGCGACACCACGGTGGCGGGCGGCCTGACCGGCGCCTCGTTCGTCAGCTGGAAGTTCGGCACCCGGATCGCCTATGTGCACACCGTTGGCGGCGAGACGATCCTCTCCCTGACCGACGGCGCGACCACCACCAACCTGGCCGCCGCCGCGTCGGTCGACCTGCCGCAGATCTCGTCGGTCAACGCCAACATTGTTTACGGGATCGCCGGCGGCAGCTACTGCAGCGTCGACACCGGCGCCGGCACGCCGGCCACGACCGAGGTCATGGCCAGTTTCCACGGCGCGGTGCCGCGCATAGGCATGGCGGCCGCCGCCAGCAAGGTCGTTTACAGCAAGGTCGGCGAGCAGAGCGGGATCTACACGCTCGACCTGACGGCCAAGACGGAGAGCCAGATCAAGTAGGGGGATAGCGAGATAGCAAGATAGCAAGATAGCGAGAGAGGGGGAAAGAGGACTAAAAAATAGACGGCAAAAGAGTTGCTTTTGTCTTTTCTTTTATTCCGCTGTCCCGCTGTTCCCGCTCCCCTAAAGCTCCCCCTAAATCCCCTGAAATTTCCCCGCTCTCCTCTCGATAATCTAATGAAGCGTCCGGTCATTTTTAGGAGGGAACGATGTTGCGTTCAGTGGGCTCCGGTGAGGGCTGCCGGCTGTTTGCTGGTTTTGGGTTCGGAACAATGTCGAGATTATCACATCTTGAGCCGGAGTTCCGGCACCTGGCGGCGCGGATCGGCATTTTACACGGTCATGAAGCCAGACTGCTCATGGGAATACCGACCGCAAAAGCGCTTTATAAGCGGATCGGGCAGGACCTTGAGTACTTGTTCGGCAAACTCTCGGCCAGTTTCGAGCGGGGTGGCGGGCTGTCCGATCTTCAGGCGATCGCGCTGGCGGAGGGCCATTCTTTTTATGTCCCTCAAGGCGACTGCGTAAAATTTTACGTTTTCGGCTCGTTCTCGGGCCGGCCGACGGCTGTTTCCGCAGTTAACCCTCAAGCGTTTCCCGAAGTTAGGGAGATCGGCAAAAAAAGCGTCATCATTACGCCGTTGCTGACCAGACAGCTTGATGCGGGCGGAGAGGGAAGATACAGCCGGCATGGGATCATGACGGTTGAGAAAAAAGGGGCCGACGCTTTTGAACCGACAGTTCACATGGAGCTCCTGCGCATGGTGGGGGATGATGCGGCGGCTGTTCTGGCCAAGCTGGGCGTAGTGATCCCGCAAGAAATTTAGCCCCCTCCTAGTTTATATTTTCCCCTTATTTATGCAAGAATTTGCCTATTTATTACGATTATATTAATGAAAGAAGAGCCATCTGAATGAGCCTGACATTCGGTAGCGTTTGCTATTAATGGAAGCCATTCACGGCTTCCTTTTTTGTTATAAATAAGGCAAAAACATGGCAGAAATGAGTGTTAATAGAACTGATCCTTACCGGCCGACGGAAGCGCCCGGCGCTGCCAGACAGCCGCAAACTGGCGGGGGGGGAGGGGCAAATCCGGCAACGGGAGCGCCGCAGTTAAAATATGTCCCGATCACGCCGCCGCCGGTCACTTCATATGGCAAGGCGGCCGGGGTCGGCGAGCCGGTTTTCAAGCTTGACCGGACCGGCGCGTTCTCTTCGGACGCTCACGTTTTTCACACCCAAAAAATGCTCGCCGCCGGCCGGCCGGCCCGCTGGCTGGTGGTCAATCTTTCGGGACTGAAATACATCAATGACACTGTTTCCCATGATGCCGGCGATTATTATCTGGTGGGTTTCAGCAAGCATCTGCGCCGGGTGGCTGAATCTCACGGCCTCCCGGCCAAGGAGATTGTGATCGTCCGCGACGGGCCGCATTTTGCCCTGCTCGTTCCCGACGCCGCGACCGCCGAAGCGATCAGCCGCGATGTGAAAGTTACCGACCGGCTTGACTTTGTTTATAAAAAAAGGACGGTCCGCTTGACGGCCGCCAATTTGGGGAAACAGACGCTGGTCACTCCCGGCATTCTGGTTTACGATGCCGCCGAACTGGCCGGCGGGATCTCCGATAAGGCCGTCTACCGCGGCCTGCGGGAAGAAATTTATTATCTGAACCGCCCCGAGGCGAGCGCGGGGCGCTTTGGCCGTGAATTCCGGGTCGGCCGGCAGGAAAGCGGCTACCTCGAAACATTCACCCCGGCTTTCCGCCTGCCCAATTATGACCGGATCAAAGAAGAGAGCCGGGCGGTCCAGGCGCCGGCGGGTAGCCGTTATGTCGAACCCCACTCCGGCTTGCGCGACAATACGCAACTGGGCGCCGACGCGACGGCGCTGCTCCGGGGCGGGCGCCGGGTCCGTTTCGCCTTTTTTGACGGCAACTCTGTTGGCGCTTTCCGCTCGCTCGGTTTTATCGGTGAGGCGATGATGGATGCCGTCGTCGAGGTCAGGTTCGCCCAGGCGGCGAGCCGGGCCGGCCTGGCGGAGAAAGGGATCACTCTTTATCGCCACGGTCCCGGCTCCGAGGAGTTTTACCTCCTGGCGGACGAGAACGTTCCGCCGGAGACGATGAAAACAGCGCTGGCCGATCTGATGAAAGAGTTGAATGAAAGCCCCTTTGATCTCCGGGTCGAGACGAGCCGGCTGAAAGAAACGGTGCTCGGGCGGCAGTATCTCCAGCGGTTCCGGCCAGCCGTTTACGAGCTCGGCGGCGTGGAATATGTGACGGTCGATCTGACGCAGATCACCAGAGGCCGGGCGGGGGTTTACTACCGCGGTCTGACGGTCACCGCCGGTTTCGGCACGATCGAGCTGCCCGGGAGCTCGGCCAACCTCGATGTTTATTTCAACCGCGAAAAAGCGGTCTTAATGGAGTACGGCGAGGCCGGCAAAAAATTGAACCCGCAGCGCCGCAATCTGATCGTGGAAGTCCGCTACGATAATCAGGGCAAGGCTTATGGCTTGGTGCACCCGCTCGGCCGCGCGCTCGCTGACCCCCGGCCGATCGCCGGCCAGAACCGGTCCGGCCTGATCGACCAAAGTAATCGTGACGGGTTGTTCGTCAGGTTTATCGTTGACGGCGACAAACTGGTTTATGAAGTGGCAAAGACCGATGCCCCGCCAGTAATAACCATGTCGGCTAAAGCGGCCTTTGAGCAGGCCCGCGCTGCCGCGCTGGCCAGGATCGACAAGCTCCCCGTCAGCGCCGCCGAAAAAGCCGAAGCGCGCCGGGTTGCCGCGGCCGCCTGGGAGAAGGAATGGGCCGAGTTCGAACATAAAGCCGCGGCCAAACAGGCGTTCGAAAAAGATTTGCAGGCCGATTATTACCGGGCCAGGGCTTTGCAGCGGGAGATAAAATCGGGCGGTCTGGACAAGTTCGTCCTCAAGCAGAAAAAAGCGGAACTGGCCGAGCTTAAAAACCGGATCGGGATGAAAGTTAACGGTTTCCTCCGCCAGCACGGTCCGATGATGGCGGTGATCATCGCGCTCGATATTGCCATACATTGGGACGAGATACGTAAAGAAGGAGCGGGCAAGGCGGTCAAGGTGGCAGCTGGGGCGGTGGAGGGGTACTTTGTGTTTTTTACCGGACTAAAGGTCTTGGAAAATACGGCCGGCGCGGCTACAAAAATATCCCCGGTCAAGCTCGGCGGAGCGCTGGCGGCCGGCCTGGCGGCCCTTTCTTCGACAGTCGAACATCGGGAGCATTTGTCTTCGAGCGACGCCGCGACCAAAGCTTACGCCGCCCTGGCGGTCGCTGTCCAGGCTTTGACCGCGTATATTGCCGCTTCGGCCGGTCTGGCGGCGGCCAAAGTGGCCAGACCGTTCGGCTTTGGAGGCCAGGCGGTGGCCGGTGTGGGAGTTGGGTTTTTGACATTTATTTTTATGGAAACGGCCGGCAAGACTCTCGGCACCGACCGGTGGATCGGCAGGAAATGGACGCGGGGCGACATCATCAACGCCTTTCACGACCTGGGCGCCCGGCGCGACGGTTCCGGCGTTCTGGCTGTCAGGGACCAGGATACCGAGATCCCGTATTTCAGCGAAGTTGCCAAGCGGATCGAAGTTAACGGCCGGACCGTCAGCCTGACGCGGGCGCAAGCCTTCCTCGGGATACTTCAGGCGGCCAGAAATTATGACCAGCTTTCTTTTGAAGAACGGCGGGCGCTGGCCGACCAGCCGGGCAACCGCGCGCTGACCAGGCTTCTGGGAGCGTTAGGTTCGCTCGACCGGCTGGAGGTCGGCAACTATGCCGAGCTGGACGAGGAATTGCTGGAAGCGGTGGCTGACGCGATCGGCCGCTACCGCGCAAAACACCATCTCCCCGAGGATACCAGCGGCAGCCGCACCCGGTTTGAAGTGGTCTGCAGCAACCGCCGGCGCGTCAATATCGTCAATCCACTGACCGGTGAAGTGGTCGGCAGCCGGACTTTTGCCGATATCAAGGTCTTCGGCGAGCGGCAGCACTTTGCCATGCTGGCGACCGGCAACGGCTGGGTCAGCGATGAAGGAACGGTCGGCAGCTACGCCATTTCCGGCCCGATCAAGACCGAGGGCGATGAACAGCAGATCAGAGCGGCGGAAGCGATCCTGGCCACAGCCAGCAAGGCTCATCCCGGCACTTATGATATTTCCCTGGCGGAGCTGGCCGCGCTTGATCTGACAATACCGGCCGATAAGCTGGCCGCGCTGCCGGTCGTCCGGCGCGACCTGGCGAAACAGTTGTCGCTGCTCGGTTATAAGGCGGACGGCGACATTGTCAAAGCTTATTTAAAGTATGTCCTGCAAAGCCTCGACCTGACCCAGCCTGGCCCTCAAGGGGTGACGCTCAACCTGTCGGCGCGGCAAGCGGCCGCCGATCCTTTCCAGGTCAACCTTGAGACCAGCGTCCTGCGGCGGCTGACAGGAGAACTTCTGGCCCAATAACCCTGCTTTGTCTTTTTCCCCTCTTTGTGCTATATTATAGTCCTGATCATGAAGGACTTCATATCAATCCACGATCTGTCCGCCCGCCAGGTTGAGGAAATACTGAACCTGGCCGCCGACCTGAAGGATAAGCAGAAGAACAAGGTCAAACACGAGTACCTCTGGGCCAAGTCGCTGGCGATGATCTTCGAAAAACCGAGCACGCGCACCCGGGTCTCTTTTGAGGTCGGCATGTGGCAGCTCGGGGGGCTGGCGATCAACCTCGACCAGGAGGCGATCGGCCTCGGCACCCGGGAGTCGGTCGGCGACGTGGCGCGGACGCTCTCCCGCTTTGCCGACGCCATCCTCATCCGCACTTTTGCCCATGATAAGGTCAGCGAACTGGCCAAATACGCCAGCGTGCCGGTGATCAACGCGCTCTCCGACCTCCTTCATCCCTGCCAGGCGCTGGCCGACGTTTTTACGGTGATCGAAAAAAAAGGGCGCGACCTGAAAGGCCTGAAAATGGCTTATATCGGCGACGGCAACAATGTCTGCCACTCGCTGATGTCGGCTTCCGCCAAGGTTGGCATCAATTTGACGGTCGCCACCCCCAGGGGTTACGAACCCAACGAAAAGATCGTCGACCAGGCCTTTGCCGATGCCAGGAAGGCGGGCATTGAGATCGATATCCTTAATGATCCGGTCATTGCCGCGCAGGGCGCCGACGTCATCTATACCGACGTCTGGACCTCGATGGGGCAGGAAGCCGAAAGCCGAAAGCGGAAAGCCGAATTCAGGGATTTTCAGATCAATTCAGCCCTGGTCGGTCTGGCCAAACCCGATTACATCTTCATGCACTGCCTCCCCGCCCACCGCGGCGAAGAAGTCACCGACCAGGTGATCGACGGGCCGAATTCGGTCGTGTTCGACCAGGCGGAGAACCGCCTCCACGTCCAGAAGGCGATCCTGGTCAAACTGCTCGGCGATAAACAGCTGGCACTCTATCTGGAAAACCGTTAAGGAGCAACCATGAGCAAGATCAAAAAAGTGGTCCTGGCGTATTCCGGCGGGCTCGACACTTCCATCATGATCAAGTGGCTGAAGGACAATTACGGCTGCGAGGTCATCGCCTATGCGGCGGATGTCGGGCAGGCGGAGGAACTGAAGAACTTAAGGGCGAAAGCGCTCAAGACGGGAGCGTCGAAAGTTTATCTCGAGGACCTGAAAGAGGAATTCGCCCGCGACTTCGTTTTCCCGATGCTCAAGGCGGGCGCGGTCTATGAGAACCAGTACCTCTTGGGGACGTCGGTCGCCCGGCCGCTGATCGCCCAGCGGCAGGTGGAGATCGCCAAAAAAGAGAAGGCCGACGCCGTGGCTCACGGCGCGACCGGCAAGGGGAACGACCAGGTCCGCTTCGAGCTTGCCTTCAAGGCGCTGGCGCCGGAGCTCAAGATCATCGCCCCCTGGCGTGAGTGGGAGCTCGGCGGCCGCGAGGAAGAGATCGAGTACGCCGAGCGGCACAATATCCCGGTCCCCGTCACCCGGAAGAGACCGTATTCCTCCGACCGGAACCTCTGGCATATCAGCTACGAAGGGGGCGTCCTGGAGGACCCCTGGTTCGAGCCGCAAGAAGAAATGTTCCTGCTGACGAACCCGCCGGAAAAAGCGCCCAACCGGCCCGAGTACGTTGAGATAGAGTTTGTCAGCGGCAAGCCGGTAGCCGTGAGCGGCAAGCGGTTAACTCCGGTTAAGCTGATCCAGACGCTCAACCGGATCGCCGGGCGCCACGGGGTCGGCCGGGTCGATATCGTCGAGAACCGGCTGGTCGGCATCAAGTCGCGCGGCGTTTACGAGACGCCGGGCGGCACCGTCCTCTACGCCGCGCACCAGGCGCTGGAAACGCTGACGCTCGACCGCGACACGATGCACTTCAAACAGCAGCTCGCCCAGAAATACGCCGAACTGGTCTATAACGGCCAGTGGTTCACGCCGCTCAAGGAGGCGCTCGACGCTTTCATCGGCCGGACGCAGAAAAATGTCAGCGGCACCGTCCGCCTCAAGCTTTTCAAGGGGAGCTGCGGCGTCGTCGGCCGGCGCGCGGCGCGCTCGCTTTACCGGCCCGACCTGGCCAGCTTTGAAAAGGAGTCAGTTTATAACCAGAAGGACGCCGAGGGCTTTATCAACCTTTTCGGCCTGCCGCTCAAGGTTGCCGCGTTATTGAGGAAGGGAAGGTAAAAAAATGGCAGTCAACAAAAAGGCGTGGGGGGGGCGGTTCCGCGAGCCGCTGGCGAAGTCGGCGGAAGAATTCAGCAGTTCGGTCGCCTACGACCGCCGCCTTTACAAGCAGGATATCGTTCAGAGCATCGCCTACGCGCGGGCGCTGGTCAAGCCGCACATCCTCTCCGCCGCCGAAGCGAAAAAGATCATCAGGGCGCTGGAAGAGATCATGAAAGGGATCGAAAGCGGCCGGCTGCCGCTGCGGCCCGAGCTGGAAGACATCCACATGAACATCGAGACCCTCCTGATCGAGCGGATCGGCGAGGTCGGCAAAAAGCTCCATTCCGGCCGCAGCCGCAACGACCAGGTGGTGACCGACGCCCGCATGTACGTCAAGTACGAAACGACCGAGATCGTCCTGCTGATCAATAAGCTGCAGACGGTCATCGTCGACCTGGCCGAGAAGCACCTCAAGGTGGTGATGCCCGGCTACACCCACCTGCAGCGGGCGCAGCCGGTCCTGCTCTCGCACCACCTGATGGCCTATTACGAGATGCTCCAGCGCGACAAGGAGCGCTTCCTGGCGGCCGGGCGGGCGGCCGATTGCCTGACGCTCGGTTCGGGGGCGCTGGCCGGCGCCGGCTTTCCGATCGACCGCGACGCGCTCGCCAAGGAGCTTGGCTTCTCGCGCGTCTCGCGCAACAGCCTGGACGCCGTCTCCGACCGCGATTTTATCGTCGAATTCGTCGCGGCCGGGGCGCTCCTCCTGACGCACATTTCGCGCCTCTCGGAGGAACTGGTCATCTGGTCGACCTACGAATTCGATTTCGTCGAGCTCTCCGACCGCTACACCACCGGCTCCTCGATCATGCCGCAGAAAAAAAATCCCGACGTGGCCGAGCTTTCCCGCGGCAAAACGGGGCGGGTCTTCGGCCATCTGCTCGGGCTGCTGACCATGCTCAAGGGGCTGCCGCTCGCCTACAACCGCGACCTGCAGGAGGACAAGGAGCCGCTCTTTGACACCGCCGACACGGTCCGCCGGGTCCTCTCGATCTATTGCGAGATGCTGGCCGGCGCCAGTTTTAACTGCGAGGTGATGACCGCCGCCGCCCGCAAGGGCTACCTGACGGCGACCGACCTGGCCTATTATTTAGTGCGGCAGGGGGTGCCGTTCCGCGAGGCCCACGCGATCGTCGGCAAGATCGTCGCCTACTGCGAGGAATCGAACATGCAGCTGGAATACCTCTCGCTCACGCAGCTCAAGCAGTTCTCGCCCGTCTTCACCTATGATGTCACGCGCATCCTCTCGGCCGAAAGCAGCATCGCCAGCCGCGATCTGCCGGGCGGCACGGCCGCGGTGCGGGTGAGAGAGGAGATCAAGCGTGCGAGAAAAAACCTTCTTCATGATAAAGCCTGACGGGGTGGCCCGCGGCTTGGCGGAAACGATCTTAAAGAGAGTGAGCGGCGCCGGCCTGGCGGTCGCAGAGAAAAAACAGCTGGTCCTGACCCCCGCCCAGGCGGCCGAGCTCTACCGGCCCCATCTCGGCAAGAAATTCTACCCCGGCCTCATCAAGTTCATCACCTCCGGCCCGGTGGTCGCCTGCCTGGTCAGCGGCGAGGGGGCGATCGCCGCCCTGCGCCGGCTGATGGGCGACACCGACCCGCTGGCGGCCGAGCGCGGCACCGTCCGCGGCGACCTCAAGGAAGCGGCGGTCATCAACGAGGACGGGATCATCAAGAACCTGGTCCACGGCTCCGACTCGCCCGAGGCGGCTGACCGCGAACTGGCGATCTTTTTTAAGTAAAAAGTAATAAGTTAGAAGTAAAAAACAAGATGAAGCCATTATTGAGACTAGTTACCGCTTTATCGGCCGCTTTTTTGCTGGTTGCCGCGGTGCCGGCGGCTGAACCAGTTTTTCCCCGTCCCACCGGCTTTGTCAACGATTACGCCGGCCTGCTTGACGCCCAGGCCGAAGCCAAACTCGAAGGGCTCTGCCGCGAACTGGCGGAGAAGACTTCGGCGCAGCTGGCGGTGGCGATCGTCAAGTCGGTTGAGCCGCTTGATCCCAAGACCTACGCGGTCAGACTGTTCGAGCAGTGGCGCCCCGGCCAGAAAGGGAAAGACAACGGCCTGCTCATCCTGCTGGCCAAAGACGAGCGGCGGATCGAGATCGAGGTCGGCTACGGGCTCGAAGGGGTGATCAACGACGCCAAAGCCGGCGCGATCCTCGACAAATTCGGCATTCCTTATTTCAAGGCGGGGCAATTCGGCGAAGGGCTTTATAATGTGGCGGCCGCTTTGAGCGAACAGATCGCGGCCGGCGCCAAGCAGGAAATGGGCGAGCAGTACCGGCCGGCCCGAAAAACAAGCCGGGATGACTGGGGGTCAAATGACGCGGTCATCTCGGCCGCGGTGCTGATCATTGCGGTCTTCACGATCTTCTTGCACGGTCTGCTGGCCGGCATAGCCGGCGCGCTCATCGGCGCGCTCTTCGGGTTCTTTCTCGGCGGGCCGGGCGGCGCCGCGCTTGGAGCGGTGCTCGGATTTATGGTATCATATTTACGATTTTTTCGCGGCGGCTGGGGCGGTTGGATCGGCGGGTCGTTCAGCGGCGGAGGTTTTGGCGGCGGCGGAGGCGGCTTCGGCGGCTTTGGCGGCGGCAGCAGCGGGGGCGGGGGAGCGGGGAGGTCCTGGTAGAATTACGAATTACTAATTACGAATGACGAATGAAGGTGTGCCTTCGGCACATTAATTAAAGTCCGCCAGAGGCGGACACAATAATTCGTAATTCGACATTCGTAATTCGTCATTAAAAGGAGGGTTTTCTATGTCTAAGTGGTTAATCGGCATCCTGGTAGTCGTCTTATTGCTCGGTTTCTGGACAGTCGGTATTTATAACGGCCTGGTCGGCAAAGACCAGGAGGTCAAGCAGAACTGGGGTCAGGTGGAGACGCAGCTCCAGCGGCGCTATGATCTGGTCCCCAACCTGGTCGCGACGGTCAAAGGGTACGCCCGGCACGAGAAAACGCTGTTCGAGAACGTTGCGGCGGCGCGCTCGGCCTGGGCCGGCGCCCGGAACGGCTCCGAAAAGGTCAAAGCGGCCAACGAAATGGAAGGTTTTCTCGGCCGGCTGATCGCCGTGGCCGAGAACTATCCGCAGCTGCGCGCTTCGGAAAATTTCCGCGCCCTGCAGGACGAGCTGGCCGGCACCGAGAACCGGATCGCCGTTTCCCGGATGAGGTATAACGACGCGGTCCGGAGCTATAACACGACGGCCAGGAGTTTTCCGACGGTCACCCTGGTCGGCCTGTTCGGCTTTGACCGGGAGAAAACTTTTTTCGAGGCGGCCCAGGGAGCCAAAGAGGCGCCCAAGGTCAAGTTCTAGATGAAGATAAGCGTCGAGCATAGATCGTTAGCCGGCTGTCAGTGCGACCTGCTGGCGGTCGGCGTCTTCGAGGGCGAAAAGAGGCCGTCGGGCGCGGCGGCCGCCGCCGATAAAGAGTTGAACGGTTTGATCTCTCGGCTGATGCGTGACGGCGAGATCACCGGCAAACTGGCGGCCACGACCGTTATCCATTGCGGTGACGGGAAAGCCGGCAAGGTCGCGGTCGCCGGTCTCGGCCGGCGGGATAAGCTGGACCTCGAAGCGGTGCGGGCCGCCGCGGCCGCGATTATCAAACGGGCGAAGGAAACGAAAGCCAGAACGGTCGCTTCGATCGTCCTCGGTTCCGGCTGCGATTGTCTCGTTCCCGAAGCGGCGGCCAAAGCCGTGGTCGAGGGCTCGGTCCTCGGGCTTTACGAATTTACCGGCTACGCCAAAGAAAAGGAAGCTCCCGAGTTCAAGGTCGGTCAATTGGTCCTCATCGACAAAGACGCGAAAAAGATCGGGGCTTTTACCCGCGGCGCCAGGCTTGGCCTGATCATCGCCGAAGCGGAAAACCACGCGCGCGACCTGGTTAACGAACCGTCCAACCGGATGACGCCGGCCGCTTTTGCCCAACTGGCGCAGCGTATCGCGAAGATCAACGGTTTGAAGTTCGCGTCGCTTGACCCGAAGGCGGCGGGGATGGGAGCGCTCTGGTCGGTGGCCAAAGGATCCGATCAGCCGCCGCGCTTCGTGACCCTGGAATATCGCGGCAAACCGGGCGCCAAAGAAAAGCTCGCCCTGATCGGCAAAGGGATCACCTTTGACTCGGGCGGCATCTCGCTCAAGCCGTCAAAAAATATGGAAGAGATGAAGTCCGACATGGCGGGGGCGGCGGCGGTGCTGGGCGTGATGAGCCTGCTGGCCGACCTCAAGCCGAAGAAGAACGTCCTCGGGATCATTCCGCTGACCGAGAACATGCCCTCCGGCCACGCGAGCAAGCCGGGTGACGTGATCGATTCGCTCTCCGGCTGCACGATCGAGATCACCAACACCGATGCCGAGGGCAGGCTGATCCTGGCTGACGCGATAACTTACGCCAAAAAGCATGGCGCCACCAGGATCATCGACGTGGCGACGCTGACCGGCGGCTGCAGCACGGCGCTGGGCGACGCCGCCACCGGGATCATGGGGAACGACCAGGTGTTGCTGGACGAGATCATCAAGACCGGCAACCGCTGCGGCCAGCGGATGTGGCAGCTGCCGCTTTATGATGAGTATAAGGAAGCGCTTAAGAGCAAGGTGGCTGATTTAAAGAACACTTCGGGGACCGGCAAAGCTTCCCCTTCCAGCGGCGCCGCTTTCCTTGCCAAGTTTGTCGGTGACACACCCTGGGCGCATCTCGACATCGCCGGGACCGCTTTTCTCGACAAGGGTCGCGGCTATCTTCCCGAGGGGGCGACTGGGGTGCCGGTGCGGACCCTGATCGAGTTCCTCAACGCCTGATGCGGCGACTTCTCCTGCTGTCTGCTTTCGGCTGTCTGCTTTCGGCTGTCTGTTTGGCTCAAGTTACACCCGAAGCTGCCAGTCCGGAAGCTGCGCCCGTTCTCAAGCTCAAGGAGATCTACCGGATCAAGGTCTGGAACCAGGCCGGCGGAACGGTCGAGGTCAGCGCCGACCGCGGCAAGAATTGGCAGCGGTTGGGCAAGGTCGTCGCTCCGACGGTCCAGACCAATCCGCACGGCTACGCCGCGGCCCGCTGGGTGCCCGACGGCCAGGTGGCCGCCACGGCGGTCAACGCCATCCACCTGAAGACCTCGACCGAGGCCGACGGGCGCGCGGTCATTTTCAGCCTGCTGCCGAAGGAGTTTTACAGCCCGCCCCGTGATTACCGGTCATATTTCAGCGCCGACGCTTCGATCTACACCGATATTCCGGCCGGCACGGGGATCTTCGGCGGCGAGTACGCGCCGCTGGTCGGCAACCGGGTAATGGTCCACCGCGCCGGTTACGTTTATCAGCCGGTCCCGCCCGGTTACGTCCCCTGGCCCGAGGACAGGATCTACCTCATCGTTGAGGTCCCGGTCGATTATCCCAGAGAGATCGAGATCGAGAACCGGGCCGGCGGCCGGGTCGTCGTCGCATATTTCAACGGCGAGACCAGGGAGGTCGGCAGCGTCGTTTTTCCCGCGCGGGGGATCGGGCGGTTCGAGGGGAGCAAATACGCTTCGGCCGGCCGGGTCAGGGCCAATCACGCGGGGGTGCTCGACGTTTCCACTTCGCCGCTCGGCAGCCTGGGCGGCTTCCAGATCATCCCCGCCGGTCACGCGGCCGCCCTTAAATACGCTTACGGTGCGCCGCAGTGGCTGGTCGTCGCCCCGCTCGACGGCGAACCGTCGCTCGAGGGGCGGGCGCCGCTCTTCCGCGCGTTCATCAAACCCGATTACCTGGCGGCCGATCTCTTTAAGGACGATTGGGAGGCGCGTTTGCTCGACCGTTTCCTGGTGGACGTCAAGCTGAAGGACGATCCGTCCGGCCGGTGGCGGCCGCTGCCGGTTTGCGAATTTCCCGACTATTATTTGACCGGCGGGGTCCCGGAGAAGCTGAATAACGCGCTCTCCAACGTGGCGGAGATCAGGATCCTGTTTCCGGTTAACCCGTAGCTTGGCGAGCCGGGCTATTTCAGGAAATTTATATTGCGGGGATCGGCCGGCCGTTTGATTATCAGCGTATAGATACTGCAGGTGTCCGGGAAGGTCGTCGAAGCTTTTATGTAGGGGGCGGCTTCGCGGTGATCCAGGTCGAATACCTCCTCGACCTGATCGGCGGACCGGCCCGTTTTGCTTGGGACCGTAGCGGTGATCTGGCAGAGCAGCCTGGTCTTGCGGCCTTCTTCCGCGGCGGCCAGCACGTCGTGCGAATAGACCTTGATCATGGCGCTGGCCGTGCCGAGCCGCTCCTTTTCGTTCCCCCGCTTTCTTTTTCTTTGCTCGGCGGGGACCAGGCGGTAGACCGGGACCTTGGCCGGCACGGGGCCGGCGAGCGAATCGGACATGAGCTGCTCCTTTCAACTTGACGCAGGCTGATTATATATCCTCTCCGCGCCCGGCAAATTTCACTTTATTGCCGACGTATTCGAGATTGTGACGCTGTTTCCGCTCAGCGGCCAACGGCCAAAAAGCCGCTTGACCGGTTTGATCTGGCAAAGTAAATTGGTCGTACGGTTCATTCTATTGAAAAATTACAAGCTAAATTCCTATTCTCTCTTATGGCAATCGCTTTTTCCTTGAATTGCGGGTGAGAAGCATCCGCGCTTATTGCGCAAATAGTTCTTTCGGCCGCCTTGGCTAGGTACTCGTCGCCGGATAAAAGAGCCTTGTCCAATTGTTCCAATTGATTAATTCGAGTTAGGCCCACAAAAAGCCCTTTACCTGCCCGGAAGAGACCTGATTGAAGAATAACGCGATGGAGCGCGGAAAAAGGGCGGGCATTGGGCAAAAAATATACGTTGAACAAATATGTCGCCGGATCTATGTAATCTGTTGCATAGGCGGGAACGTCGGCCTTAGGGGGGTCGATTAAGCCGGAATAGAGATATTCTCCAGAATGAAACCTTCCGTAGGTGGCCTCAAATAATGACGAAAAGAAGTCCGGACCGAAGAAAGATTGGTCGGGAGAATAATTTAGCCGCCAATTTCCGTTTTTGAAATGAGCCATTTTAGGCAGGCTGACTGACTGCGGCTGCCCGGCCAGTTCAATTTGTTCCAGTCTCTTGAGCATCTGTCCCCAAAGCGCGGCCCCGGCTTCGATCGAATATTTATCCTTAAAATATAAAGCATAATTTATTCGCTGGTTGGACCAGTCATCGGCAGGTGCGGCCAATCTCCCCCATAAGTCATCTTCTCTAATATTCTTTATGTGTTGAAACTGAAGAGGGCAGGCGCGAACTTGCATCAGGCCCGTTGTCCCGCAGGCGCCCAGGAACACTCCCGATATAAAGTCTGTAAACCGGTCTTGAAAGGCAATGCCTTTAAGTGGTTCGCTCCATTTTCCCCGCGCCCATTTTGCCGCTTTTGAGGCCAGGGAAGCTTCTGACGTAGATGAGGAAAAGATACTAAGCCCGTCAGCTACCCGATAGACAGGGAAGCGCGCCTTAAATAAATTATTATAAAGCGCGATGGTCGCCAGCAGGGTCGGGGGGCACTCGTGTGCCGCGCAGCTTTCCTTAAAAAGCGGAACTTTTTTGCGCAACGCCTTGCGCGCCGTGGAGACTATCTTCAGGTTTTCTATGTCGATGCGGACCAGGCGGCCCCCGACCAGTTCTTGATAATAACGGTTAGCCGCCTGGGCTTTCCCCTTGTACCAATAGCCGTTCCTCATTCTTTGTTCGAGATAAGTGAGCGCGATATCCTTTTGTTCTTCCAAGGTCATGTCGGCCCCTCCGTCACCCCGGAAAATTATACCCCTGACATATTCGTCAAATTGCCCGAACCGGTCGGGGGAGTTTCCTTCTTTTTCGCAAATAGGCAAGGGACGCGTCTCGGACAGATGGAGCGCCGCATAAAGGATGTCATTGATTATAACCGGGATCAGTCGCGGATCATCTATTCTTTTAAGCCCTAAAATTTCTGCCGAACGCGGGAAGGCGGCAAGCCGCCCATAATTTTGTGAAGCGATATCCATGGCAAGATCGATATAAGGTCCGCACTTTGGCGAATAAAAGCTCTCTCCCTTTAATGATAAAAATAGCGTCTCTGCGATTTTAATCCGCGTAATAACTGCCAGCCATTGATTGTCCGCGTCAAGATGTTGCGTATTGGCTTGATCGATGGCGCGCGCGATTTTGACGAGACTGTCAGCGTCATCGTTCGTGAGCCTCCCGGTTTTATCTCTCATTTCATATAGTTGCTGATGAGCTCTGTCGGCCAGGTTGTAAAGATCGCTTTCCGAGAGAGCGCCCTGGGCGGTTAGCTTGCTCAATGTTTCCGGGAGAGGGAGAACGTTTTTGATCAATGGCCGGACTTCGGGAACATATGGGTGATACACTGCCCCTTTAAACGATTCGTCTTTGGTGAATTTGGCGAGCGTAGCGACTGTTCCAAGGCCGGCCAGGCCGGCCGCTATGCCTAAAGGCAATAAAAGCCGCCGGGCGTAGCGAGTTAGAGAACGGCCTGTCGCCCGAGCTTTTTCTAAAGATGTACTGATACGACCGGTCATTTGATAATGATCTCCACGTATATTTATCGTGAAAAAACGGGAAAAATTTCACCCATTCGAACCCTATTATCTGACCGGCGAGGTGCCGAAGAAGCTGAACAGCGTTCTTTCCAACATGGCGGAGATCAGGATCCTGTTCCCGGTCGGGGAGTAGAGCTTATTTCTTGGGAGGTAGTTCGATCGGGAATGAATCGCTTTGAAAGATTCTTTTTCCTGTCCGGTCGAAACCCTGGATAAAAAAACCGCTGAAACGGTTCAATTTGTACAGGAAGGCCTTGAAAATATAGTCGCTTTTCCCCCGTTCGACCTTAACTTCTCCCTGCGGCCAGATGCCGCTGGTATATATATTTCCCTTGAGAGAAACGACCGCCGGAGGAATGTTGGTGAACCGGAACCTGATATCAACGCCGATCGAATCGCCGTTCTCTTTGAGCGTTCCATTCCTGACTACCGACTGGAAAGTGATGTTGGGGAGAAGGCCGGAAGCGCTGATCACGACCGGTTCCGGGGCGGCCGGCGGTTTTTTTTCAGCGTTGGCGCTATCACTGTTGACGGTCAGGCTGGAAGCGGCGGCCGCCTCATCAAGATAAGCGGAAAGTTTTAAGCCGAGCATGATGAACCAGGCGTTATGCGGCAGCCAGGTCTCATTGCTCGCCCAGGTCTTGCCCAGAGCGTCGTAAAAATAATCTTCTCCGTTGTTGCTGGCCAGACCGTTGGTGATCCCGCCCGGCACAATCCCATTGGCGTGCCCGGGTAAAGTGTCATAACGGTGATGACCGTTCTTAGTGCACCTGACGCAGCTCCCCTCCATGAAAGAAATGCCATAAGGATTGACCCCGAGCACCCAGTTCAGCTGGTTAATGGCGATCTCCTTGTACTCCGGCTTGCCGAGCAGGGAATAGGCGATCATCGCCGCGTTGGCCGACGACAGGTAGTAGCTATTGGCCCCGCGGATCCAGCCTTCGATCTTCTTGTCGAAAAAGTTCTCAAAAACCTCGCCGTTCGGCGGGTGCTGGTCGAGAGGGTCGAGCATTTGCATCTGGCGGAAAGGAGTGCGGGAGGAGAGGAATTTCAACTGGTTATCGGCCAGGTTGCGCAGGGCGGCCTTGATCTGGCCGGTCAGCTCGCGGCGCGGGAAACGGCGGGCGTAATCGCCGAGCGCCTCGACAAAGAAATAGGTCATGTAGTCGTCCCAGAAAGGTTCTTGCCTGTTGCTGTCGGTAAAGAAGAAGCCGCGCCGGTCCTGGTGCGCCAGGATCAGGCGGACGTTCTTTTCGGCGTCGGCCAAATATGAGCCGTCGCCTGTCTGTTCGTGGAGCAAAAGGTCGCTGAGGACGATTCCGCCGAGCCCCTGAAGGTCTTCGCCGCGCGGGATGTGCCCGAACCGGAAATGCTGACGGAAATACTGGTTGGTCTGTTTGGCCAGGCGGAGGAACTTCTCGTGCTCCGTGCCGGAAGTATAAGCGGCCATCTTAGCGAAAGTCGCGCTGTTGGCCGCTACTGCCCAGGTCGGGTCGCCCCATTGAGCTGACGTCAGCTCCCTGGTATTGCCCTGTTCCGGCCTGGTCCAGTCCCAGCCGCCGAAGACGGCGCTCCACATGCTCCCGTCGGGCCTGACCATTTTGGCCAAAAAATCCTCTCCCCATTTAGCTTCGGCCAGATATTTCCGGTCCTTTGTTTTCTGGTAAAGATCGAGAAGCGCCCAAGCCGGCTGCCACTGGGTGTAAATGTATTTATTATAATCTCCCGCGTCGTGCCAGCCGCCGGCCGTCCCCTCTGGATCATTGGTATGGCAGGGCCCGTGCCAGCCGGGAATCGCCGCGCCGCAGCGCTGAAAATAAAAAAACCCGGCCGCATTGCCTGTCGCGCGGCTCAATTCCGATTTTTTGATGACAACAGCAGCGGAGGCCTGATGCCCCGGCCATTCGGCCGTTAATTTATACGTTCCTTCTTTGTTGAGTGAAGAAAAATCAGCGAAGTAATAAAACTCATTGCCCCAGCGGGCATATGTTCCATATCTTTTTAGCGCGCCTTCGTGAACGGTTTTATTGCTGCTGGTTTCGGTAAGTTTGAATTTGCCGGCCGCGATTTCGCTATTGGCGCGGACCAGCGCGACCTTGGAGTAGCCGGGGAGATAAAAGGCCTGATTGACCAGAATGTCGACGTCCGACGGGGCAGAGGAGGCGGTTTTCCTAACAAGGTGCGTCCCTTCCGCCGGGGCAGAGGGGGAAGCTTTTCTGACCAGATGCGCCCCTTCTTCACCGGGGGGAGAAGAAGCCGACGAACTATCTTTTTTTTCTAAATGATAAGCCAGCAACAGGGCGCTGGTAGTATCGGAAATTGCCAAGGTCATAAATTACGGTCATTCCTGTGATAAGGGAGGGAGACCGATGTCTCCCTCCTCTAATTATGATGCTACCTCGGGAAACGAACTTTCAGAGTGTCGTAATCCCCTTCAGGGATCCGGCCGAGCTTTTTGCCGTATTTATCGGCAACCTCGATATAGAACGGGCTCGACTGATTGCCCGGATGGAGGTACGCCTGGAAAGTGAACGTCCCGGAGCTCTTGCCGCCGGTGGTGCAGCCGCCCGCCGGCCAATCTTTATTGGTCCGAAGGAAACCGCTCAAGGTGTGAGCGCCTGCCGGCAGGTTCTCGATCTTGACCTTGATGTTCACCTGCGGCGATCCGTCGCCGCCGAACGAGCCGGTCTTGGTGATGCTGACGATCTCGCCCTTAAGCTCTCCGCTGGCGGCGGCCGCCGCCGGTCTTACTTCCTCCGCTTTTGGCGCCGAAGCAGAGCGGAGCCGATTGCGAATATCGCCAATGACAGTGTTGATGGAGTTATTGTCATATTCACCGGTAGCGATCAGGGCTTTCCTGACCTCTTCCAGTACTTTCCCCTGTTTCTCGGCGCTGGTTGTTTGCCCTTTAAGATAATCAGCCGCTTTAACAGAGGCGTTGTCAGTGCCGTCGTTCTCCAGTATCTTTACGACCTCGCCGGCGATCGCTTTGACCGATGAGCCCTCTCCCTTTTTATTCAGCCCGGCGGCCAGAGTTAAGGATGGAATTAGTGCGCTTACGTATGTCATTTATTTTCACCCCCTTATAGTTTGTTGGACCATAAATTGATCGCACTTATACTGCCAGGTATATATCGGGCGGGGTGGCGGAAAATTTCACTTTATTTCCAAAAAAGCTTATAATGACATTATGAAGGAAAAGTTTTACCTGACGACCCCCCTTTATTACGTCAACGACGTGCCGCATCTCGGCCACGCCTACACGACGATCGCCGCCGACGTGCTGGCGCGCCACAAGCGGGCGGCGGGCTGCGACGTCCATTTTCTCACCGGCACTGACGAGCACGGCCAGAAGGTCTGGAAAGCGGCCGAACAAAACAACCTGTCGCCTCAGGAATATGTCGATAAGATAGTCGTCCGCTTCCGGGACGCCTGGGACAAACTGGGCATCAGCTATGACGACTTCATCCGCACCACCGACCGGAAGCACGAAACGGCCGTCCAGAAGATCTTCGGCCGGCTGCTCAGACAGGGCGATATCTACAAGGGCGAATACGAGGGGTGGTACTGCGTCCCCTGCGAAACTTATTGGAACGAGTCCGACCTGGCCGAGGACATGGAGGAGCGCCGGCTCTGCCCCGACTGCGGCCGGCCGGCCGACCGGCTGCGCGAAGAGACCTACTACTTCCGGCTTTCCAAATACCAGGAACCGCTGCTGCGGCACATCGAGGCCAACCCAGATTTTATCCGGCCCGAGCCGCGCCGCAACGAGATTGTTCAGTTCGTCAAACAGGGGCTGAAAGACCTTTCGGTCACGCGCACCGCTTTTCCCTGGGGGATCGTCGTGCCCGAGGACCCGCGCCATGTCGTCTACGTCTGGTTCGACGCGCTGATCAACTACGTTTCCGCCCTCGGTTATTTGAGCGCCGATGACGGCCTCTTCCGCAAGTTCTGGCCGGCCGACGTCCATCTGATGGGGAAGGAGATCGTCCGTTTCCACGCCGTGACCTGGCCTTGCCTGCTGCTGGCGCTGGGGCTGCCTTTGCCGAAAAAAATTTTCGGGCACGGCTGGTGGACGGTCGAAGGGGCAAAAATGAGCAAGAGCCGCGGCAACGTGGTCGATCCGCTCGCCTTGAGCGCGGAGTACGGGGTCGACGCCGTCCGCTATTTCATCCTGCGCGAAGTGCCGTTCGGCGTTGACGGCGACTTTTCCATGAATTCTTTCATCAACCGGTATAATGCTGATCTGGCCAATGATCTGGGGAACCTCTTGAGCCGGACGCTGACGATGGTGGAGAAATACTGCGAGTCACAAGTTCCAAGTCCGAAATCCGCGGTCATGGACGATTTGAGCCGGGAATTGATCGGCCTGATCAAAGAGACCCCTGGGCTGGTCGATAAATATATGGATGAGTTGGCGTTTTCGGACGCCCTGACGGCGATCTGGACGCTGATCTCCCGGGCCAACGTTTACATTGAAAAACAGGCGCCCTGGACGCTGGCCAAGAACGGAGAGAAAGAGCGGTTGGCGCTGGTGCTGGTTAACCTGGTCGAGGTTCTCACGCTGGTCACGGCGCTGATCGCTCCATTCATGCCCGAAACCGCGGAAAAAATCAAGGCCCAGATTAACCTCAGCGGCGAGAAAGTCGTCAAAGGGGCGCCGCTTTTCCCCCGAATTCAAAAGTAACTGACGAAATCCCGCCGGTCCAGAAATCTTGCTTTTTCTGTTTTCCCCGATTTTATCATAAAAAAACAGCTACAAAATTTCTCT
This sequence comes from Candidatus Saganbacteria bacterium, assembly GCA_016939335.1. GTDB lineage: Bacteria > Margulisbacteria > WOR-1 > O2-12-FULL-45-9 > XYB2-FULL-48-7 > JAFGHC01. The sequence goes on along the minus strand of JAFGHC010000027.1, from coordinate 31,892 downwards.
TCTTTCTGGCAATAAAATTGCTTCCCTCAATTCAGAAGTCGCTAAATGAGACTTCTGGGAGGGAAATCATGTCAGATATTGTTGAAACGAGGGAGATACAGTCGATGATAATTGAAATAAGAGGACAGAGAGTGATCTTGGACGTTGACTTAGCCAAAATATATTGTATTCCCACGAAAAAACTGGTGGAAAGAGTTAAGCGGAACTCCGAAAGATTTCCAGCTGATTTTATGTTCCAATTAACGGGGCCTGAATATAAATTCTTGAGGTCGCAAATTGCGACCTCAAGTTGGGGTGGCCGCCGGTATCTGCCCTATGTTTTCACGCGTAACGGCGCCAATATGGTATCAGTTGTTCTAAGATCTCCGGTCGCCATTCAACGTTCAATTCAAATCATGCGGGCTTTTACGATTTTGGAAGAAATAATGGGTAAAAATAGGCAAATGATTCTAAAAAGCCCAGCTGTGATGAACAAACTATCCACGCATTCACGCGCTATTATGCATCTTTTTCAAAAAGATAAGATCAAAGCGGGCGAAATCGCAAGAGTTAAGAAAATCATCAATGAGATGATCGAGCTGTTGAAACAGATGATTTTTAAATAGTCATTCATGTTGAACAAACGCCAGACCGCCGACTTCTGTTCGCACCTTCGCTCGCTGCTCTCCGCCGGCCTGCCGTTACTCGCCGCCCTGTCGGTGGCGCGCGGCTTGCCGCCGGTCAGAAAACACACCCAGGCGCTGGACCTGGCGATCGAAAAACTCAACCACGGCTTGCCCTTAAGCGAAGCGGCGCGCGAACTGTTGCCGCCGCCGGCGGCCGGAGCATTAAAGGCGGCTGAACACGCGGGAGACCTTGAGGGTTGTCTGGGCCGGCTGGCGGCCGATTACACGGTCAAAGCAGACCTCGATGCCAAACTGGCCGCGGCACTCGTTTATCCGGCGTTTGTCACGCTGATCAGTTTGCTGTCGGTCCTGGTGCTGATCGTCTTTGTTCTGCCCGGCCTCAATTCGCTGTTGACCGAGAGCGGCCGGTCACTGCCGCTTATAACCAGCCTCATTCTTCAGGTGAGCGGGGGATTCACCGCGCTTTGGCCGGTTTTTTTGCTGGCGGCGGTTGCTGGCGGGGCAGCGCTTATTAACTTGAAAAACCGCCGCCCGTTATGGCTGGAGCGCTTTATTCTCAAAACGCCGCTTTTCGGCCGTCTCTACCGGCAGGAGCTGACGCTCCAGAGTTGCGGAACGCTCGGCTCACTCTTGCAGGGCGGCGCGCCGCTGCTCGAGGCGCTACGGGTGACCGGCGAGTCGCTCGATAGCCAGGCGATGAAAGCGGCGTTGCAGGCGGCCGCCCGGCAGATCGAGAACGGGGCGAGTTTGAGCGCCGCTTTGCGCGGCGGCCCCTGGCCGCCCGAGGCTCGGCAGTTGTTGAAGTTGGGAGAAGCCACCGGCCAGATGGACCGTTTGCTCTTGAGCGTGGCCGCTTTTCAGGCGGGCGAGCGCGAGTTGCTGCTCAAGCGTTTCACCGCGCTGCTCGAGCCGGCCATGACTTTAGGCGTTGGCCTGATAGTGGGCGTGGTGGTGCTGGCGATGTTTTTGCCGCTCACGGATCTGGTTTCAAGTTTGCAGTAGTTTGGAGTATAATCGGAGGTGATCATGAGAAAAGGTTTTACTCTTGTAGAAATCCTGGTCGTTATCGGCATCATCGGGCTGCTGGCGGTCTTTCTGGCGCCGAACCTGCTCGGCGCGCGCGACCGGGCGAAGGAGGCGGGGGTCAAGGGGGTCATGCACACGGTCCAGCTGGCGATCGAAGCTTACCAGATGGACAACAATGTTTACCCGATCGCTTACAATCTCCCGCTCGAATCGCTCTGCCGGAACTATTTGATGGGAGGAGGGTATATGGCCGCCGTGCCCAAGAACCCGTTCACCGGCCAAGAGTATGCCGACGGCGATGTCATGGGGAAGATCATTTACAATTATACCGACGCGACGCAGGTCTACGCGCTGACCGGCTACAAGAAAAATGGGATCGCGAAAGTCCTCGAGCTTACTAATTTATAGGAGTGACGGGGAGGAACGGGGATGAGGAGGGATTAGCAGGGAGGGTAAGACTGTGGAGGGGAAAGGGTACGAAAAGCTGATCGCCTGGCAAAATGCTTATAAATTGAGAAAGATGGTTCATGAGATTACTACGAAGTTCCCGAAAATAGAAATGCGCAGGGTTTCTCAAATGCGTGACGCCGCCAGGTCGATCAAACAAAATATTCAAGAAGGTTATGGCAAAGGGTCGATCAAGAAATACATGTCATATCTTTCTATTTCGCATGATTCTGCCGCCGAGTTGCTTGGTGACATCAGGGACTGTTTCGATGATAGATTGATTTCCCGAGAGGAGTTTGATGCGCTCGACTCGTTAGTCGGCAAAACTATTTATATTTTGAAAAGGCTGATCCAATCCCTCAGGGCCAAAGAAAAAACAGGCACCTGGATCAATTATTATGATTATTTTCAGAACAAGACAACAAACTATTAATATGTCCAGGGCAAAAAGCATAGTTTTAATGTTTTCCCTGCTCATCCTTGCTCATCCCTGCCACTCCCTGTCACTCCCTGATCCTGAGGGAGCCCTTCGCTTCAGCCTCGGGGGCGAAGTCTCCGTCCTCAACCCGATCCTCTCCACCGACAGCGTTTCCTCGGCGGTCGAAGGCGCGATCTTCAGCGGGCTGGTGACCGTTAACGAAAAGCTGGAGATGGTCCCCGACCTGGCGGAGCGCTGGGCGGTTTCTCCGGATGGCAAAACCTGGACTTTCCATCTGCGCAAAAATGTCAGGTGGCATGACGGCGTTCCATTTACGGCTGCGGACGTCAAATTCACTTTTGATTCGATCCTTAACCCCAAGGTCAACTCCGTCCGCCGGAGCGATTTCATCATCGACGGCAAGCCGATCGAGTTCCGCGTCGTTGATCGGCACACCGTCCAGGCGCTCCTGCCGCAGCCGTTCGCTCCGTTCCTGATCAACGCGGGGATCGGCATTATCCCCAAACATTTGCTGGCCGATAAAGACATTAACAGGGCCAGGTTTAACCGCCGCCCCGTCGGCACCGGGCCGTTCATCTTCAAGGAGTGGCGCGCCGGCGACCGCGTGACGGTCGAGCGCAATTCCGGCTACTATTTGGGCAAACCGCTTCTCAAACAGATCGTTTACAAAGAGATCCCGGACGCGAATTCGCGCCTGGTCGCCCTGGAGGCCGGCGAGATCGACGAGGCCGACATCCCGCCCAAAGACTACACGCGGATGAAGGCGGCCAGAGGGGTCAACGTTTATGAATATGACGCGCTGCTCTACACTTACCTTGGTTTCAATCTGGCCAATCCCAAGTTCGCCGACCGGCGCGTCCGGCAGGCGCTGGCTTACGCCACCGACAAGAAACAGCTGGTCGGCCTGATCTTCCGGGGACTCGCTTCACCGGCCTACGCCCCGTCGGCCCCGGTCTCCTGGGCGTATTCCGACCGGGTGCCGAAATATGATTACGATCCGGAGAAGGCCAGACGCCTGTTGAAAGAGGCGGGCAAAGAGAATCTCGAGTTCACCATTCTCGTCAACCAGGGGAATAAAGAGCGGGAAAAAGCGGCGGTCATCCTCCAGCAGCAATACAAAAAGGTCGGCGTCAAGGTCAATGTCCGCGTCCTTGAATGGTCGGCCCTGCTCAAGATCGTCAACGCGCCGAAAGATCCCAAAGATTTTGAGGCGGTGATCATGGGCTGGTCGCTCGGGCTCGATCCCGACGCTTATGCGATCTGGCACTCCAGCCAGTATCCGAAAGGGTTTAATTTCGTAAAGTATAAAAATCCCGCAGCCGACAAGCTGCTGGAGCAGGGGCGGACGACCATTGCCAGAAACCGGCGGCGGGCGGTCTACCGGCGGCTCTGGGACCTGATCGCCGCCGACCAGCCGTATATCTTCCTCTGGTACCCGAAGATCGTGACCGGTGTCGGGGAGCGGGTGGGTGGTTTGTCAAAGCCCGGGCCGGCGGGGTTGTTCCTGCATCTCGAGAAGGTTTATATCAGAAAGTAGGGGCGGGCGGCCTAATAGTCGTAATAGTCCCTGGTCAGATCGCAATAGTCGCCGTCGGGTCCGTGACCAGTATCCTGCTCGGGACAATCCACATATTTTGTCTGCGCGCCGGTGTGATTGAACTGCACCCCGAAGGAAATGCCGGTGGTCCAGGCGGACAACCGGCTCCGCCAGCCGTTGGCGGCATCGCTCAGCTGGCCGAAGTTGTAGCCCGTTTGCAGCGATAAGAACCAGGCGAATTCGCCGCGGCCCGGCCGGCCCTCCGAACTCGTCAGAACGATGTCGGCGGCGATCCGGTGCCCCCAGCCGCCGCCCGAACCGAGCAGGGCCTCGGAATTGAGGTCCTTTTCGGGCGTGGGGTAGGGATAATATGAATAACTCGAGCCCTTGAAAGTAAAGTTGTAGCGGTCCAGAGCATAATCGAGCCAGAGGGTGAAAAAGACCGGGTTATCTTTTTCCCCGAAACTCAAGAGCGAAAGGCTGAGCCAGCCGTAGTTTTGCTTCGTCATTTCGACCGTTAATTCCCTGATATTGTAGGTCAGATAGAAGTTGTCGGTCAGGTAGCTTTCGCGCAGCAGCAGCGTTTGGTCAGTATTGCTCAAATCGTGCCCGAGGCGGAATTGTCCCAGGTCGACAAAAAAAGACCAGTGATGAAAGACAGAGGAAAGGTCCGGCTTGTCATCCGTGATCACGGTCGGGGAGTATTCGGCTTTCATTTCGCCGTAAGCCGGATGATTTAAGGCGTTTTCGTAGGCATTGATCGAAGCGCCGTACATTGCACCGAGGCCGGGATTGAAATATCCAAACCCCTGCAACAGGCCCTTGGCTTTTGGCCGGACCGTCACCGGTTTTTGCGGAACCTGGCTTTCACTGCCAGCTCCCGTCTTTTTTACGGGCGGCTCGGCAGGCTCGGCATGAGAATATGACAGCGGTGGAATACTTAGCTCGCTCACGCAAAATTATCGGCGCCGGAGTGGAGAAATTTCAGTTAATATACTAAAATGAACCGGTGCGCAAGTATTTTATCAAAAGGCTGCTTCAGCTTATTCCCCTCCTGATCGGCATTTCGCTCATCTCCTTCTTCGTCATGCACCTGGCGCCGGGCGACCCGACCGCCTTGTTTATCGACCCCAACGTCCGGCCGGAAGAGCTGGCCCGCGTGCGGGCGAACTGGGGGCTTGACCAGCCGGTTTACATCCAGTATTTCCTCTGGCTCAAGAACGCCTGCCTGCTCGATTTCGGCCAGAGCTACACGACCGGCCAGCCGGTCATTTACGAAATTGCCCAGCGTTTGCCGGTCACGCTGTTGCTCATGGTCCCGGCGTTCCTTATCACTTTGCTCATAACTATCCCTGTGGGTGTCATTTCCGCCGTCAGAAAAGGCTCCTGGTTCGATAATACAGTCACTTTCCTTTCCTTCACCGGCATGGCGATGCCGACGTTTTGGCTCGGACTGATGCTGATGCTCTTATTTTCGGTCAAGCTGCACTGGTTCCCGGCGGTTGGCAACCTGATCCTGCCGCTCCTCACCATGACGCTCGGCAACCTGGCGGGGCTGACCCGTTACCAGCGTTCGGCGATGCTCGAAGTGCTGGGCCAGGATTTTATCCGCGCCGCCCGGGCGAAGGGCTTGCCCGAGAGAGTGGTAATTTTTAAACACGCCCTGCGCAACGCGCTCATCCCGATCGTGACGATCCTCGGCCTTTCCTTGCCTGATCTTTTCGGCGGCGCCTTTATTATCGAGACGATCTTCGCCTGGCCGGGGATGGGGCGGCTCGGCGTGCAGTCCATTTTCCAGCGCGACTATCCGGTGATCATGGGGATCGTCATGTTCTCCGCTTTGCTGATCGTGATCGCCAATCTGCTGGCCGACCTTGGCTACTCTCTGGTCGATCCGAGGATACGCTATGGGAAAGAATAAACTGGTGATCTTTGGTTTGACGGTCCTGGCGATTTTTGTCCTGCTGGCGGCTGCGGCGCCGCTGCTCGCGCCCTATGGCCCTGACGAGATCGTGGCCAGCCAGACCCTGCCGCCGTCATTTTCCCATTTCTTCGGGACCGACGACCTGGGCCGCGACCTTTTCAGCCGGGCGCTTTTCGGCGCGCGCGTTTCGCTTTCCGTCGGACTGGTCGCCGTCCTCATCTCGATCGTGATCGGCACGCTCTTCGGTTCGCTGGCCGGCTATTATGGGGGCTTCTTCGATTCTGTCATCATGCGCTTTGTCGACGTGATGCTGGCGTTCCCTTCGATCTTCCTCATCCTGGCGATCCAGGCGATGCTGACGCCCAACATTTATAACGTCATGGTGGTGATCGGCCTGACCTCCTGGATGGGAGTGGCCCGCCTGGTCAGAGGCGAGTTCCTGCGTATCCGCGAGCTCCAGTACGTCGAGGCGGCCCGCGCCATCGGCTGTTCGGACCGGCGCATCATCTTCCGCCATATCCTGCCCAACGCCCAGGCGCCGATCATCGTGGCCGGCACGCTGGGGATGGCGGGGGCGATCCTGACCGAGTCGGCGCTCTCTTTTCTCGGGCTCGGCGTCCAGCCGCCGATGGCCTCCTGGGGGAATATGCTGATGGACTCCCAGGCTTATATGTTCGACGCCCCCTGGCTGGCGATCATCCCGGGCCTGCTGATCCTCGTTACCGTCCTCTCGCTCTATTTTGTCGGCGAAGGGATCAGGGAGAAGCTCGATGTTAGACAATAATTTAAAAAATTCCCCACAATTAATTGTGGGGAATTTATCGGTAGTTTATCCGGGCGTTAAGGCGGTCGCTAACGTCAGCTTTAGCCTGGCCAAGGGGGCCACGCTTGGCATCGCGGGCGAGTCCGGCTCCGGCAAATCGACGATCGCCCTGGCGCTCATGAAATTGATCGCGCCGCCCGGGAGGATCACGTCCGGCGAAATAATTTTTGACGGCAAAAACCTGCTTAAATTATCAGACGCTGAAATGGTCCGCGTCCGCGGCGCCAAGATCTCGATGATCTTCCAGGACCCGTTCACTTCGCTCAACCCGGTTTTTACGGTCGGCGAGCAGATCGCCGAAGCGGTCAGGTTGCATCAGGGGCTGGGGCGCGCGGCGGCCTGGGCGGCGGCGGTCAAAAGGCTCGAGGCGGTCCACATCAAGGAAGCGGAGCGGCGGGCCCATGACTATCCGCACCAGTTTTCCGGCGGGATGCGCCAGCGGGTGATGATCGCCATGGCGCTCGCCTGCCGGCCGCAGCTCCTGATCGCCGACGAGCCGACGACCGCGCTCGACACCACGATCCAGCTGGAGATCATCCAGCTGTTAAAAGAGGTGCAGGCGGAGTTTAACCTGTCCGTCATTTTTATCACCCATAATTTCGGCATCGTGAAGGCGTTCTGCAGGGACGTTCTGGTCATTAACAAAGGCTCTGTCGTCGAGACCGGCCCGGTGGCCGCGGTCCTTTCCCGCCCGCAATCTTCCTATACGCGCAAGCTGCTCGACGCCTTGAGGATAATTAACCGTGAATGAACTGATCGGAATAAACAAACTCGTTAAGAGATTCGGCCCGCTAACCGCTGTCAACGGGATCGATCTGCGGATCTTTAAGGGCGAAACGCTCGGCCTGGTCGGCGAATCGGGCTCGGGAAAATCGACGCTCGCCCGGCTGGTCCTGCGGCTGATCGCGCCGACTTCGGGTTCGGTCATTTATCACGGCCTGGACAACCTCCGCCGCGATTGCCAGATCGTTTTCCAGGACCCGCAGACCTCGCTTAACCCGAGAATACGCGTCGGTGAAGCGATCGCGGAGCCGATTAAAATTCATAAAACCGGCAGTAAAGTCGATGAGTTGCTGGAAATGGTCAGGCTGCCGAAGGGATACGCCGGGCGTTACCCGCACGAGCTTTCCGGCGGCGAGCGCCAGCGGGTCGGCATCGCCCGCGCCCTCGCTTCGCGACCGCAATTCCTCGTGCTCGACGAGCCGGTCTCGTCGCTTGACGTTTCGGTCCAGGCGGAAATATTGATGTTGCTAAAAGAGCTGAAGCGGACGATCGGGCTGACCTATCTTTTTATCGCCCACGACCTGTCAGTCATCGGCTATTTGAGCGACCGGATCGCGGTCATGAAGGAAGGGGAGATTGTCGAGCTCGGCCCCCCGGCCGAGGTTCTGGCTACCCCGCGCCACCCCTACACCCAGAAACTCCTTGCCTCGACCCTGCGGATCTAATCCCAGAACTGAAATTCCCCGCTGGCTCTGGCGATAGATACCCGAATTAACATGGCATTCAGGGCGCTTTCTTTAGGCTTAATGACCAGCTGCGTCGGCCGCTATCGGCTGGGCCGGCAGGCGCACGTGGAACGGGCGCTGCTCGGTTTTGAACATGGCACCGAAACTTCCGCCCCTTCGTTCCAGGTCGTTCAGGAACTGTGCGCCGGTTTTAGGGCGAAAGAGAAGAGCGTTCTTGTTAGGACCGATATTTCGCTGGTCCCGGTCGAGATGCAGGAATTGATCGATCGGGCAGGACTGTCAGCCGATTTGGCTGGATTTTGCCGGGCGCTGGTCTTTTGCTCGCATCTATACAACCGGCAGAACGGTTCGGTGGTCAGAGGTTTTGTGGTTGACGGTGTACTGGAAGGAGCGGATTGGGCCGAGAACCACCCGTTCGCTTTTTCCCTGATCGATCATTCGGTTTTGAAATGGCGGCACATGGATGAGCCGAGGCAAATGATCTATCTGAACTGTTATAACGAGCGGGAGGGGCCCCTGGGGCCGCGCCAGCTGGTCTCCAACCTGGCTTATTTCCTTGGCTATCTGAAAGCCGAACCCGAACTGCGGCTTGACCCGGCAAATCCCGGCCGGCACGAGATCAAGGACCTCTTTGCCGAACAATATCGCGCCGCGCATTTGTCGGCGACCGGGACGCCGGTCCCTGTTCATCTCTGTTAGCCGTGAACTTCCAGATAGTTGGAGCTAAACCGATAAAAGGTGAACCGGGGTGTCCCTCTGCCCGGCAGCTTTTGGCTTCCACGCCCAAGATCTGAAAAAAGTTGGGATTGGGTGAAATTTAATGTTCTCCAGGCAGATAATTATTTTGAGGCAACTTTTTAAATGGCAGTCGGACAAGTTGGGCCGGGAATCAATAATAAATCCATGTCGTTAGCCAAAGTTATACGAACAGGGGCCAGGATACAGCCGGGGATAATTATCCAGGAAAATCCCCGCCTGCAAACAGGACCGATTATCCGGCCGGGCGCGATCAACTGGCATGCGCAGCCGACTTTTTTACAACTGGGGCAGGTCTTGCTGACATATATGTATACAAGCCTGGTGATGATAGAAGGACGTCTTGGGCAGGAGAAATTCACAGGCAGGCAGCTTTATTTTTTTGCCAAACGTGTCGATGATATGAGCGCCAAAATAGACGAGCTTTTATCGGGCATCCGGCAAGGGGAAATTCCCCCGGGAGAGATGCTTAAAGATAATGGCGGTTATGATTTGCAGCTTGGTTTAGAGTTGCTGGGGCAAAAGGCAAAGGGGCTGGCAAAAGACATAGAGCAGATAAGAATAATCAATAGGATGGCGCATGACCTGGCCGAACAGGACCGTTCCCTGGTTGGCTTATCACCGGGAGAAATTGTCCGAACTATTGCGGTTGAACGCCATTCTGGCGGTATTTTGAAGCTGAGAGAAGGGAGCACTGGACTAATGGTCCACTGGACCGGCCAAAAAGTACTGACAAGCCGTTCATTGCTGGCGCAGCTGCGCTCAAGTAATGTGGTGATTTGGCGTGAGATCCAGGACGTCGATTTAAGACTGAAGTGCGGAAGATATGTTAAAGGCGATCTGGGGAAATACATGAAGTATCTGGCCAAGATCGGCAAAGAGATCGGGGCCGCCCGGAAACAACTTCAGCGCTTGGCCGGAAAGAAGGGGAAATTGCCGGAAGGAAGCGCCGCCTGGCGAATGGACAAAAGACTGATGGTCGTCGAAATGCGATTGGCACGGCTCGAGGGCGAAGTGGAAGCGCGAAAAGAGGCGCTGAAGGCGCCCAGAGAGGGGAGCGCGCTTCAAGGGAAAGTCCGGCCGCAAATATTGGCGCCCACGAACTCCGGCCTCGAAGTGGACAGCCCGAACGGGGTCAGGTTGCGGTTGCTTGTCAGACTTTCGGGTTGAACCCCGCCAGTCCGATATACTTCGCTTTAGCCCCGAGTATTTCTTCGATCCGCAGCAACTGATTATATTTACAGACCCGCTCCGACCGTGCCGGCGCGCCGGTCTTGATCTGGCCGGAGTTACTGGCCACCGCCAGGTCGGCGATCGTCGCATCTTCCGTCTCGCCGCTCCGGTGCGAGGTCATATATGTATAGCCGGCCGCTTTGGCGACTTCCATTGTGTAGAGTGTTTCCGACAGCGTCCCGATCTGGTTAAGCTTGATCAGGATCGAGTTGCCGCACTTTTGCTTGATCCCTTTCTTCAGGAAGTCCGGGTTGGTGACAAAAATATCGTCGCCGACCAGCTGGATCTTTTGCCCCAATCTTTCGGTCATGATCTTCCAGCCGTCCCAGTCGTCTTCCGCCAGGCCGTCCTCGATGGAAATTATTGGGTATTTCCCGACCCATTGCTCATACATGTCGACCATTTCTCCGGCCGAAAACTCTTTGCCTTCGCTCTTCAGGCTGTATTTGCCGTCTTTGTAAAATCCGCTTGAGGCGGGATCAAGCGAGAGATAAACATCTTGGCCCGGCGTATAGCCGGCCTGCTCGATCGCTTCGATGATGACCTGGATCGCTTCCTCGTTTTTCGTCAGCTTGGGGGCAAACCCGCCTTCGTCGCCGACGGTGGTGGGGTGCCCTTTATCTTTCAGTACCTTTTTCAGGGCCTGATAGACCTCGGCGCCGATCCGCAAGGCGTCGGAGTAGGACTGGGCCCCGGCCGGCGAGATCATGAATTCCTGGAGCTCGTAGTTCCAGCCGGCGTGGGCGCCGCCGTTCATCACGTTCATGTTGGGTACGGGGAGGGTGACGGCCTGATCGCCGCCGATGTACTTAAATAATGGCACTCCGTAGGAAATTGAAGCCGCCCGGGCGACCGCGAGAGAGACGCCGAGCAGCGCGTTGGCGCCCAGCTTGCTCTTGAACTCGGTCCCGTCAAGTTCCAGCATCAGGTTGTCGATCTTCAACTGCTGGTGCGAGGGGAGCCCGACGACCTTGGGCGCGATTATTTCATTGACGTTCTTGACCGCGGTATAGACTCCCTTTCCGCCGTAGCGCTTGTCGTCCTTGTCCCGCAGTTCCAGCGCTTCGTGCTCGCCGGTCGAAGCGCCCGAGGGGACCGCCGCCCGTCCGAGCGTGCCGTCTTTCAGGGCCACGTCAACCTCAACGGTCGGGTTGCCCCGCGAATCGAGGACCTGGCGGGCGTGCACCGCCTCGATCCGTGCTCCTGTTTTTGCCCGTTCACCGACAAAAAAATACTCTTCTCCTAACCTGACCATAATAAAATTTCCCCTTTCAGTTATTCTTTCAGTTATTGGTTATAAGTTCGTAAGTTACAAGTTAAAAGCGGGAGACCGGGCTCGAACCGGCGACCCTCACCTTGGCAAGGTGATGCTCTACCAACTGAGCTACTCCCGCGTATCAACACGTTCGCCTGCGGCGAACTACGACTGACAACTTACGACACGCTCGTCCGCCTGCGGCGGCCTCGCTACAACTAACAACTAACGGCCTTTTAAAGATTGCCGAAAACCGGATAATTGCTTAACAATGCTTTCAGCTTTCTTTATTATTATAGCGTAATTTTCTTGGCTAATGAAGCCCATTTCAAGAGCAATATCTAAAACTGCGACCGTTTCGTTCACCGACCCAATGGCCATTTGGATGAAGCGTTTAAAGTCTTGGTCCGAACCCCGGTCCGATCCTTCGGCCAAATTCAGGGCGATCGAGGTCGCGGCCCGGCGCAATTGATTGGTTAAGCCAAATTGTTCGTCTTTGGGGAAATTTGAGGAGAGCGAGTAAACATCTCCAATGTATTTTTTGATTTCTTTGTAGACCGGGAAATCTAGGAATCTGAAGGACACGCTAACGCCTCCGGAAGTTGTTAGTTGTAGGTCCGGCGCAGTCGGACCGTGTCGTAGTCCGCCGGTCACTTAAAGGTTTCTAGCGGACGTGTTGTTAGTTATATTAACAAATTAAGTGAAATTTTTCAAACGGGGGGCCGATAAACAAATGACGGGGCGAAGATGAACTTAGGAGGCAGATAAAATGGCGATAAGAATGGAGCGGGTCGGCTTCCGGTTGCAGGCGGGCCTGGAAAGAGCGGCGCTTGGTTTGGCGCGCAGAGGGTATCCCCGCGCGGCCCGGGCCGTGTTTGGGGCGGAAGGCCCGCTTAGAGGAACCCTGGGTAAGCTGCCGGGCGTCGGCCCGGTCTTCCGCTTTGCCGCTGGCGGGATATCGCTGGCTGACGTGAAAAAACTGCAAAAAAACGCGCAGATCGAGAATCTTCCGGTAGAAGCGCTTACCCCTGAAGTAATAAAGACGCTGACCGCCGAAGAAGTGAAACGGATAACTCCCGAAAAAATTGGGCGGATGACGGTCGAGCAAGCCGTGGCTTTCCCCGATGTGGGGGTACTTGATGCCAAACAGCTTGAAGCATATGCCAGGCTGGTTGAAAAAGAGACCTTGGGAAAAAAGCTTATGAGCGTGATCGTTCATAGTTTTGAATTTAAGAAAATTGATAGAGAGCTAGCTTTGAGATTTTTGAGTAAGTTAGCCGAAGTTGATTATAAGGATTATGTCTGGTCATTGGATTTTCTGGAAAGGCAGTTGGGGCAACCTAAATAGGAAGTGATAAATAACCATGAAAGAATTCAGATGTAAATTTTGCCACCGGCTGCTGGCCAAGGTCGCGGACGGAAGCCGTGTCGAGATCAAATGTCCCAAGTGCAAAACGATGAACCTCTACACCGAAGAGACGGTCATTATCTACGAAGTGCCCGAGAACAACGTGACCAAGAAGATCATCGAACGCGGCTGGGTCAAGTACGACCTGCTGGAGAACTGAACCCAGGATGTTTGGCACCCCAGACTAAAGTCCGGGGTATAATTCCCCACACTTCAGTGTGGGGATTCTGTTTCCCACCCGCTTTACAGCTGTAGTATAATACCTTTATGACAACACCCGTCTACCTCTGTATCCTCGACGGCTTCGCGGTGGGGGAGAACGACCAGAAAAACGCGATCTTCGACGCCGGTCAGGCGGGCCTTTCCCCCTTCATTAATTCCCTTTTCGAAAAACACCCTTACGCGCGGCTCGAGTGCTCCGGCCTGGCGGTCGGCCTGCCGGCGGGAACGATGGGGAACTCCGAGGTCAACCATCTGAACATGGGGGCCGGCCGGGTCGTCTACCAATCGATCGAGCGGATCAACGTGGCGATCAAGGACGGCGGTTTTTTCGCCAACGAAGCGCTGCTGGCGGCGGTCGAGACTTGCCGCAAAAACAATTCGACCTTGCACCTGATGGGGATACTGCAGGGGCACGGCGGCACCGTCCACGGCAGCCTCAAGCACACTTTTGCTTTGCTGGAACTGGTCGAGCGGAGCGGCTTGAAAAAAGTCGCCCTGCATCTTTTCACCGATGGCCGCGACACCAGCCCGACCGCCGCGGGCGAGGTTTATCTCAAGATGCTTGAGGACAAGATCACCGCGCTCGGCCTGCGGCAGATCGCCAAGATCTGCACCGTCATGGGGCGGGAGCTGGCCATGGACCGCGACACCGCCTGGGACAAGACACTGATCGCTCTGCGGGCGGTCGCCTGCGGCAAAGGGGAGTTTGGGGCGGCCTCGGCCCGGGAGGCGGTCAACGCCTCTTACGCCCGGGGGCAGACCGACGAATTTATCCGGCCGACGGTGATCGGCGGCTACCAGGGGATCAGGCCGGGCGACGCGGTCGTCTACTGGAACTTCCGCCAGGACCGGACGGTCCAGCTGACCGCCGCGTTCTGCGAGAGCGAAAAGCGCTATTTTAATTACAAGCAGGGGACGGCGCCGATCGGCGAGCAGGTTTATCGCGAGATCAGCGCTTTGCAGGAGAGGATCAAGCCGTGCGTCTTCGTGGCCATGACCGAGTATTATCCCGGTCTCCATGGTCTGACCGCTTTCCCCGAGAAAGAGATTCCCGAAACGGTCGGCGAGATCGTCGCGCGCCATAAATTGAAGCAGCTGCGCCTGGCCGGCCCGGAAAAATTCGCCCACGTCACCGCCTGGTTCTCCGGCCGGCGCGCCGAACCTTTCCCGGGCGAGGAGCGCCACCTGGCGCAGGACCTCGAGCTGAAACAACGGACGGAGGAAGGCAAACGCTACGATCTCGTCCCCGAGATGACCGCCTACCTTGAAACCGACTACGCGCTCAAAGCCATGGCCGAAAAAGATCATTCCCTTATCGTTCACAACTTCCAGAACGGCGACATGGTCGGCCACACCGGCAATCTCCAGGCGGCGATCGCGGCGGTCGGCCACGTTTCCGCCTGCCTGGAAAAGCTCGTTCCCGCCTGGCTGGCCAAGGGGGGAGTTTTCATCATCACCGCCGACCACGGCAACTGCGACGAGATGCTGCTCCAAAAAGACGACGCGCCGGTCCCCAGCACCCAGCATTCGCTCAACCCGGTGCCGTTCTGGGTCCTGGGCCGCGAGGTGAAGTTGAGGGAGACGGGGATCATCCCCGATATCGGCGTGACCGTCCTTGACCTGCTGGGGCTGGAAAAACCGGCCGCCATGACGGCCCGGAGCCTGATCCAGAAATAAGTTGGCTTCAGTTCGGGATATGCAGACTGCGGCGGAAGATGTTCAGCGCCGCTTCCTGCAGGCCTTCGGGATAAGAGGGGTGGGCCTGGAAAGTTTCCGCCAGCTGTTCGGCCGATAAATTATTCTTGAGCGCGAGGCAAGCCGTCCCGATCAGCGAGGTCGCTTCCGGTCCGATGATATGGACGCCTAATATTTTCTTCTGCTCGTCCGCCACGACCTTAATGAAGCCCTCGATCTCGCCCAGCGCCTGCGCGATCCCCAGCGCGCCGAAGGGGAACCGGCCGACGCTGACGTTCAAGCCTTGCTCGCGGGCCGCTTTTTCGGTCAGCCCGACCGCGCCGATCTCCGGGTTGGTATAGATGCCGAGCGGCACACAGTTATAACTGAACGTCCGGCTGCCGCCCAGCGCGTTTTCCGCGGCGGCCACGCCCTGCTCGTAGGCGACATGGGCCAGCATCACTTTGCTGCAGACGTCGCCGGCGGCAGAGACGCCTTTGACGCTCGTCTCCATCTTTTCGTTGACCCGAACACTCCGCCGGTCCATTTTTAGGCCGAGCGCTTCGAACCCCATGATCTTCGGCGTGCGGCCGACGCAGATCAGGGCCTTGGAATCAGCTTTAGCCGGATCGTACAGAGTGTTAGTGAGGATCTTGACTTTCTTCCGGCTCAAGATCCTTTTAATCAGTGCGACGACTTCTTCGTCGATACCGGGCAGGATCTCCGGCAGCGCTTCATAGATAGTGACTTCGGCGCCGAGGGCGCTATAGATCGAGGCAAAGTGAATGCCGATCACCCCGCCGCCGACGATCGTGATCTGGCGCGGCGTTTCTTTAAGCGCCAGCGCGTCGTCGCTGCAGAGGAAGCGGTCGTGATCGAAGTTCAGGCCGGGGAGGGAGGCGGGGGCGGAGCCGGTGGCAATTATTAACTTATGACCAATAACTGATAACTTATAACCGTCGGATTTTATTATTTCAATTCTATCCGGGGCGATGATCTTGCCTTCCCCCTGAATGATCTCGATCCTGTTCTGCTCGATCAGTTTTTGCAGGCCTTTGACGATCTTTGAGACGATAGCGTCTTTTCGCTCGATGACTTTGGCCAGGTCGATGGCGGCCGCGCCGGCGGTGATGCCGAAACTTCCCGCTTTCTGTATTTTCTCATAGAGCGAGGTGCAGGCGATCAGCGCTTTGGTCGGGATACAGCCCTGATTCAGGCAGGTGCCGCCCACTTTCTCTTGCTCGATCAGGCAGACCCTGGCGCCGAGCTGAGCCCCCCGGAGCGCCGCCGCGTAGCCGGCCGGTCCGCCGCCCAGGACCGCGAGATCGTAATTATCTGACATAACTCTCCTCGTAATACGGCCTGATCCTGAATTTTACACCCAAACCGGCCGCGAGCGCCCGGGCTTTCTTTTTATCGACCGCCGGCAGGTCAACAATCGACGCCTCGACCTCGGGGATGTGTTTTTTCGCTTCCTTGATAAAATCGATCACCGCCGGGTAAGCCGCTGGCCCGTAAGCCGAATGGCAGAGTTTATCGTACGTCGCCGCGTCGGCCGCGTTCAGGCTGACCGAAACGGAATCGATCAGCCCTTTCAGCTCGGGCAGGATATTGCGCCCCCAGAACAGGTTCCCGTGGCCGTTGGTGTCCAGGCGGACCATGGTCTTTGATTTTTTATTTTTTATTTTTGATTTTAATTCGGCTGCGACAGCCTTAATGATATCCAGCCGAATTGTCGGCTCGCCGTAGCCGCAGAAGACGATCTGCTTGTATTTGGAAATATCGCCGCCGGCGGCCAGCAGCTCTTCCGCCGCCGGCTCTTTTTCCAGCCAGAGAAGGTGTTTCCGGTTGAACTTCCGGCTTTTATACCTGACGCAGAACGGGCACTGGTTGGTGCACCGGTTGGTGATGTTGAGGTAGAGGGAATTGCCCGCCTGATAAACGATGTCGCTCATAAGTTTGTCAGCTGAGCGCCTGCTTCAGCATTTTGGCGGCCAGTTCCGGATTGGCCCGCCCTTTGGTCGCCTTCATCATCTGGCCGACAAAGAACATCATCACCGCTTCTTTGCCCCCCTTGTACTGCTCGGCCTGCCTGGGATTGTTCTTGACGACTTCCCGCGCGACTTTCAGGAGCTCCCCCTCATCGCTGATCTGGGTCAGCCCCTGCTGCGCGATGATCGCGGCGAGCTCTTTTCCTGTCTTGATGGCGGCAAACAGGACGGTTTTGGCGATCTTATAGCTTAGCGTCCCGCCGTCGATCAATTTCTCGATCTCCGCGAGTTTTGCCGGGGTGAGGTTCAATTTAGGCAGGGATTTACCCGAGACTTCGATGTTTTTTTTATAATTATCTTCAGCCGCTTTTTCAGCCGCGTCCTCGATCACCCATGGATGGGGGAGTTCGCTCTTCGCCTTATTGATATTGCTTTTCTCGGCGGCCTCTTTGTTGAGCTCCGCGATAAAGGAAGGGAGCTCGACTATCAGCCACCTGGCATAATTAAAAGGTTTGGTCTTATAAATTTTCAATGCCCCCTCAAGGCAGCCGGTCAGCTCATGATAGACAAGGAAGTCGGCCCACTCCCGCGAGAGCTCATATTCTTTCATATAACGGGCGATCACCGTGCGGGGCAATTCACCAATGCCGTTCTTTATTTCTTCGGTCCATTTGGCCGGCGGTTCGAGCGGCACCAGGTCCGGTTCGGGGAAGTAGCGGTAATCGTGGGCGAATTCCTTGCCGCGCATGCCGCTGGTCGTTTCGGTCACATCGTCAAAAAAGCGCGTTTCCTGGACGACCTGGCCGCCCTCCGCCAGCACTTCCGCGTGCCTTTTCTCTTCGGCGGCCAGCGCTTTCTCGATCGCCCGGAACGAGTTCATGTTCTTGACCTCGGTCTTGGTGCCGAATTTCGTTTCCCCGGCCGGCCGGAGCGAGAGATTGGCGTCGCAGCGGAGCGAGCCCTCCTCCATCTTGGCGTCGCAGACGCCGAGGTAGCGGAGCAGGTTGGCCAGCGTTTCGGTGTAGGCCGCCGCTTCGCGGGGCGAGCGCAGGTCGGGTTCCGAGACGATCTCCATCAGGGGGGTCCCGGTCCGGTTGAAATCGACCAGCGATTCCTCCGCTCCCATGATCCGGGCGGCCCCGACGTGGACCAGTTTGCCGGCGTCTTCCTCGAGATGGACCCGGGTGATGCCGATCTTTTTGACCTGGCCGTCGATCTCGATCTCCAGCCAGCCGCCGGTGGCCAGCGGCTGTTCGTACTGGGAGATCTGGTAGTCTTTGGGGAGGTCGGGATAGAAGTAATGCTTGCGGGCGAAGACCGAGCTCGGCTCGATCCGGCAGTTGAGCGCGAGCGCCGTCTTGATCGCCAGCTCGACCGCTTTTTTGTTGGTCACGGGGAGCGAACCGGGCTGGCCGGTGCAGACCGGGCAGATGTTGGTGTTGGGCGGCGCGCCGAATTTGTTCGGGCAGGAGCAGAACATTTTGCTCTCGGTCAGGAGCTGGGCGTGGACCTCCAGCCCGATCACCGTTTCATGTTTCATGTTTGCCATTATAAGCTACTTCTTTTTCTCTTTAAAGGATGCGACCGGCTTCTCGATCAGCTCCTGCAGGTCTTTTTCCGACAAGCCTTTCAGGTTTAGCCAATTCTTGGAAACGGGAATATATATATCGGCGGAATAGCTGCCCTGTTTTTGTTTGACGGCCAGGAGCTTCCCTTCGCTGAATTCCCAGACGAAGAGATACTGCTTGGTCTTGGTAAAGGTGGGGATCGGCGGGGCCGCCAGCCAGGTGCTGCGTCGCGGCGCGGAGGCGAAGAGCGCCTCGATCAGCAGGCGGTTGAGCAGCATCAGCTTCTTGCGCTGGTACGGCGTCAGTTGGGTGAAAGGGCGGTAGCGGTAGGCCTCGGTCTCGGCGATCAGCGAGCGGAGCAGCGGGGTGAGCGGCACGAATTTGTTCTTTTTCATGACCAGATCATAAAAGTTGGGCAGGCCCAGGAGTTCATTGAGCTTGGCCAGCGACTTTTCCCTTGTTTTGAAAGGGATGCCGTAGCCGGCGGCGCTGATCTCGTCGAGCAGCGCCCCGACCTCCCCGCTCGCCCGGAATTCATTGGCGAAGAATTTCGGCGAGGCGGTCTGGTCGAGCCACGCCTTTTCCCGCGCCGCGGCCAGCTCTTTCAGGCGATGGGCTTTGGCCAGCGCGGCCAGCCGCTGCTCTTCCGCCAGTTCCTTCAGCCGGGCGCGCCGCCGGGCCGCCTGCTGCTGCGCGGCGAGCTGGCGCGACGCCTTGAGCGCGGCGATCGACTTCTCGATCTTTTCCTTGGGGACGAAGACCTTGAAGTTGCTGACCGCCGATTTGCGCAGGATCAGGTATTTCTTGATGATGCGCAGGTTGTCGTAGTTGATGACCAGCGTCAGGTATTTCTCGCCGGCCCGCAGCCGGACGGCGGCGGTAAAGTTCTGGTCGGCGTCGAACCGGACCGGCTTGCCGTTGACGGTGGCCGAGCGGACCCCCGGCGAGACCTGGCCGAAGATCGTGCCCGAGACCGGCGGGAATTTTTGCGGCGTTTCGGCCCGGCAAAAACAAATAAAAGATAAAAGATAAAAAATAAAAAATAATGAAGGGATTAATTTAAGCGGTTTAAACATTCGCTTGGGCTTTGTGCCATTCGGTGTTCTGCTCGTAAGTGAAGGCCGCCCGCAGGATAGTCTCCTCGTCGAATGCCCGGCCAATGATCTGCAGCCCGATCGGCAGGCCCCGGCTGAAGCCGCAGGGGAGCGACAGGGCGGGGAGCCCGGCCAGGTTGACCGGGATGGTGGCGATGTCGGAGAGGTACATCGAGAGGGGGTCGTCCGTCTTCTCGCCGGTCTTGAAGGCGACGGTCGGCGCGGCCGGCGAGAGGAGCGCGTCGCAGCGGTCAAAGGCCCGGTCGAAGTCGCGTTTGATCAGCGTTCTGACCTTGAGCGCTTTCAGGTAATATGCGTCGTAGTAGCCGGCCGAGAGGGCGTAAGTGCCGAGCATGATCCGGCGCTTGACCTCGGCGCCGAAGCCTTCGCGCCGGGTGCTGTAATACATCGAGATCAGGTCTTTGGCCTCTTTATTCCGGTAGCCGAACTTGACGCCGTCGTAGCGCGCTAAATTGGAGCTTGCCTCGGCCGGAGCGATCAGATAATAAGTCGCCACGGCGTACTCTAAGGTCGGGAGCGAGACCTCAATGACTTCTGCCCCGAGCCGGGCGAACAGGTCGGCCGCTTTTTTGACCGCCGCCTTGACCTCGCGGTCGATCCCGTTGCCCATCAGGTCGCTGATCAGCCCGACCTTCAGCTTTTTGATGCCGCCGGCCAGCACCCGGCGGTAGTCGGGGACCGGCGCCTCGACCGATGTCGTATCGAGCGGGTCGTGGCCGGCCAAGAGATTCAGCAGCAGCGCGCAGTCGGTCACGTCCCGGGTGATCGGGCCGATCTGGTCGAGCGACGAAGCGAAGGCGACCAGCCCGTAGCGCGAGACCCGCCCGTAGGTCGGCTTGAGCCCGACCACGCCGCAGAAAGCGGCCGGCTGGCGGATCGAGCCGCCGGTGTCGGAGCCGAGGGCGATGACCGCTTCCCCCGCCGCCACCGCCGCCGCCGAGCCGCCCGAGGAGCCGCCCGGCACCGCGGCGAGATTCCAGGGATTGTGCGTGATCTGGAAGGCCGAGTTCTCCGTCGACGAGCCCATGGCGAACTCGTCGAGGTTGGTCTTGCCGATGATGACCGCCCCGGCCGCCTTCAGCCTGGCTACGACGGTGGCGTCGTAGGGCGGGTGGTAATCGGTCAGTATCTTTGACGAACAGGTGGTGCGCAGCCCCTTCGTGCACATATTGTCTTTGACAGCGATCGGGATGCCGGTCAGGGGGGTGACATGCTCTTTGCTCTTTAAGCGGCGGTCGGCCTCGGCCGCCTGCGCCAGCGCCCCGGTCTCGTCCAGTGTCACAAAAGCTTTGACCCGCTCCTCGAGCTTCTTGATCCGTTCAAAAAACGACCGGGTGAGTTCGGCTGAAGAAAGTTTACGGCCGGCGAGCCGGGCCGCCAGCTCATGCGCGGTCATTCGATGATCCTCGGCACGCGGAACATCCGGTCCGCCTTGTCGGGGGCGCCCGCCATGATCGCGGGCAGGTCGGGGGAGGGAGCGGCCTTGTCCGCGCGGTAGACGTTCTTCAGCGGGATAGCGTGGGTGGTTGGCGGCACCCCGTCGGTGTTGAGCTTTTTCAGATTGTCGGCGTAAGTGAGGATGGCGGCGAGCTGTTCGCCGAACAGCTTTTTTTCCTCGTCGGAAAGGCCGAGGCGGGCGAGCCGCGCCACGTGTTCGACGTCGATCTGCATGACGTTATTATATCAAGCCGCCCGGGGGAGGGCAAAAGAAAAAGTTGCGCCCCGGCCGGGGCCTTCGGACGTTCCCCACAGCCGCCCGCCGTGCCCTTTTTCCACGATCAGTTTGCAGAGCGCCAGCCCCATGCCGGTCTCCCGCTGGGCGGCCGACTCTTTGTTGGGGTTGAAGAAGGGTTCAAAGACATGCGGCAGGTCGGCGGGCGCGATCCCCAGCCCTTCGTCCCTGACCGCGGCCAGCGCGCCGTTCCTGTGCGGCGCGAGCGTGATCGCGATCCGCCCGCCCTCGCGCGAGTATTTGACCGCGTTGGAGATCAGATTGGCGAAAACGCGGACGATCTTTTCTTCGTTCATCGCCACCGTTGGCGTGCGCGGGTCGAACTCGCGGTCGACGGTGACCCGTTTGGCGTTAAGCTGGGCGGCGGTTTCGTCGAGCGCCCGCGCGGCCGCCGCCGCCAGGCTGCCCGGCTTGGTCTCGAACTTCAACTGCCGCGCTTCCAGCCGGGTCAGGTCGAGGCAGTCCTGGACGATCTCAAGGATGCGCCGCGACTGGTGGTCGATGATCTGGAGCGGCTCGGCCTGCTGTTCGCCCAGGGGGCCGAGCTGGCGGGCGTTGAGCAAACTGGTGTAGCCGATGATCGCCGCCAGCGGGCTTTTGATCTCGTGGGCCACCTGGTCGACTATCTTGAGATGGCTGTTGGCCGTCACGCCCGGCTTTTTGCGGCAGGCGAGAATGACGATCGGCAGCAAGCAGAGGAGCGCCAGGATGAACCCAAAAGCCGCGGCCGCTGACGGGTCAGTTAGTAGCATAAGCATGACCGCCATTATATTACTATATTACTCCAGGCGCAAACTGGCAACGGCTTCAAGGGATAATGACGAATGACGAATGACGAATGACGAATTGATGTATTTATAAAATCCGGCGCTGGCGATCATGGCGGCGTTGTCGGTGCAGTATTCGAAGGGCGGGATGACAACCTTTAAGCCTGCGTCTTCTCCGCGCGCTTCAAGCTGGCTTCTCAATAATGAATTTGCCGAAACGCCGCCGGCGAGCGTCATTGTTTGACAGCCGTGGTCCAGCGCGGCGCGGACAGCTTTATCGACCAGGACATCGACGACGGCTTGCTGGAAGGAAGCAACAATGTCCCGGGTCGTGAGTCCCGGGTCACGGCTCTTGACGTTGACAACACCCGTCTTGATCCCGCTGAAGCTGAAGTCGTAGCCGTCGGGGAGGGGGCGGGTGAACTTCACGGCCTTTGGGTTGCCTTCTTTGGCCAGCCGGTCGATGACCGGCCCGCCCGGGTAGCCGAGACCGAGGAACCGCGCCACTTTGTCGAACGCTTCCCCCGCTGCGTCGTCGCGCGTGCGGCCGAGGGTCTGGTAGACTCCGTGCCCGTTAACTTTGATAATCATTGTGTGACCGCCGGAAACCAGCAAGCAAACAAAAGGGAAATTTGGTTTTTGATGATTGTCCTTTGCCTTTTGTTTGGATGTTTGAAGTTTGAGGTTGGGATTTAAAAAGTTCGCATAGATATGTCCCTCAAGATGGTTGACGCCGATGAGGGGCTTGTTGATCGACCAGGCGATCGCTTTGGCGGCGGAGAGCCCGACGATGAGCGAGCCGACCAGCCCGGGGCCGCAGGTGACGGCGACCGCGTCAAGTTCGCGGAAGCCGGCTTTTGCCGTCTCCATCGCTTCCTTGATGACCGGCGAGATGACCTCGATATGCTTGCGGGCGGCCACCTCCGGCACGATCCCGCCGTACTTTTTGTGGAACTCGGTCTGCGAAGAGATGACGCTGGACAGAACTTCCCGCCCGTCGCGCACGACGGCGGCGGCGGTCTCGTCGCAGGAGGTTTCGATGGCCATCACTAACACATCAGTAGTTCTCCTTGATATTTACGGAAAACATAAAGAACAAAATATAATTTCTTATGAGGATTTTAAGATGTCATCAAGAATTTTATTTGTTAGCTTTCTTTGTTTATAAATATCTAATACTTTAGCCATGATTCTCTTGGCTTTATTGGGTGATAGCCTTAAAGTTTCTTCTTTAGCACGCCTTAAAACATATCCATTTAATTTTCTCTTAAAATCAGCAAACACTTCGTTTAAATCTTCAATTGCCACAAATTCTTTCATGGAAACACCCCCTCCTTTAATTCGTTAACTGAATGTGATTTTAACATAAAGAGGTTTGAATAAAAACCTTGATGTTGTTCTTTAGGGAGCGAAATTAACGAAAGAACGAAAGATTAAAAAAGAAATGTTGCCTTCTCTTAAGGACGGGCGGGATACAAATAGCTTTGTCGATTATTAACAATACTGCTGAAGAGGGAAAAACTGACGACCAGCATAGCAAGAATGCCATATTATCTAAGTATTCGCGATTAAAACAGGCAAAAGAGGTATAATAATTCATCATGCAGATTGAATAAGTAAATAAAGAAGCAGAAAATCAAGGCATTTATGCATGAAGAAAAACATTAATCTAGATACTATTAATATAGATATATTGAAGTCCATCAAAAATGAGGACTTATTGCGTCAGAAGATTATAATTCCACTTCTAAATTATATTTTTGCAGAAGATGTTAAGGATATGCACGGAAGCGCCGAGATGGGGATAGATGTGTGGTTTGAAAATCCCGATATATTTCGTCATCGAAAAAGATTTGGAGTGCAAGTAAAATGTGTCGATCTTGTTTGCAAGGGAAAGCCAGATAAAAACAGCAACATTATAACGATTCAAAATCAAATTAAAATGGCATTTTCTCATAGCTTTAATTTTGGAACATCAAGTAAGGGTAGCGAGGGAGTGCACCTCGACGGTTTTTATATAGTTACTTCAGGAAAAGTGAATAAAAGTGCCGCCGAATATATTTATAGCAATAAGAAAGAGTTTAGCTATATAAAAATAATTGATGCAGAGGAATTGATGGGTATTATTAGTAATCGTGAAACAATAAAAAATGCAAACCGAACATATGAGCCTTCGGATGTTATGCGCAAATGGCGAGCAAAATGAAAAATAAAGGGCAATCAACAGTTACTGGGATTTCTGACCAGGCAGACATAGCGCTTCTTTATTTGTTGGCGGCCAGCGAAAAATCTGATTTTGAGAAAATTGTTATTGAGCCGGCAGGACGAAGTGATTTCACATTGATATACAAAGATATTGTTGAGGATTATGAGATTAAATCGTTTGCAAAACCATTAAGGCTGAGTGATATCAAAAATATTATTGCGAAGAAATTGCGCAAGCAGTATGGGGTTGAGGACAGGTTTTTCATCGTTGTTAGGCGACTGAGCGAGAGGGCAAGGAATGTGTATCTATATCTAAAAAATTATGCTTATTTGTTTAAAGAAGGATTGCTTAGCCAGAACCCTAGGATTAAAACGCTAGTTAAGCAGAATTGGACTCCGCAGGAAATTTCATTTTTATTAAGAACCGAAATCATTGAGTTTAACAATATAGAAGCGATTCATGCCCGAATAAGTGAACATTTTACCTTTAAATATCATTTTTATTATGATGACAAAGATAAAGATAATATTATCGCCCAATATTTTAAAGAAATAATGAACACAGGGAAATCGGGGGGCGCTATATCTAATAACGAATTTAAATCGAAACTATTGGAATTTGAGCAATATTTGTCAAATATTCCAACGCCATTTGACCCGAAAATCAAGATGGGGAATGAGGTTATAGCATTAAAGTCCTATTTAGATTGCCCGAATAATTTTCGAGAACTTGATAATCATGTCTATTTGAGCCAATTGAGTGCGAAGCCACAATTAATCTTTTATCTAAGCGATAAACTAAAAAGTTCTAATTTCACTATTGAAGAAATGAGCTTCTTTTTGGAAAAGATGTTAATTAAAGAATGTTATATTCATTTTGCAATACGCATTATAAGGGAAAAATGGAAAAATGGGTTGGCGTCTCCCTCTTATGTCATGAAATTTCTAATCAATAATTATAGGCGGTTTTCTTCCGAATTCGAGTACGATGACGCTATGGACATGTTAGAAGAAGTGGTTAGTAAAGATGCTAAAGGCGAATACGATTCATTGATTATAGGATTTTTAAAGAAAGAAATACTAAGGCCTTTTGATTGGAAGTATAGGAATAGCAGGGCTAGGCAAAAGAAAAATTGGCAGGAAGATGAGCATATTGCTCAAATTATGCAGGCATTGTTGGGCCGGGCATCAAATGTGGGAGAATTTATTGCTTTTTTGTTTAAATACTATGATTTTACTTCGGATGATTTTGAAAACGTTGTTGAAACTCCCCCTCTGATTTATAAGTTCGTTAGAAATTATATTTGTTCTAATTTAAAAATAAATTTTAAAAATTTTAAATATGTTGTTGGTAAAATCTCGGCTCAATTTAATGCCATATATGGCGGAGGATTTAAGGGGTATGAGCGGGCTGGTGGTGGGAGGTTGCAAGTGGGAAATACTTATTCAATTTCTGATAAGGGCGTAGTGAGGTTGTTGTTTAAACCATTATTTTTGGAGATGTATGAGGGGAACAAAGCTAATTCATGGCTTTTCTTTAAAAGGAATATTTTGCTTAAACGTATAAGTAGGAATAACCCCGTTTTTCTTTATCGGGCGCTAATCCCAATCGTGATGGAAAGAATCTCAGACAATACGCTTAGCGCCGCAAAAAGAGAGGATGCCTTTTTAGCCCTAAAAGATATTGTGCAAATAATTAAAGGACTTCCTCAGACGTCAGAGATGGTATTTTATTTATTAAGCCAGGGCGAATTAAATCAATATGGATTAAATAGAATTATTGAGCTTATAAAGCTCGATGCTAGTAAATATGAGCCTGGATATCCTACGAGTCTTTTTGCGATACATGTGCTGGTTAAATTAATTAAAATAGGGTATGAGCCGGCAAAAGAATACTTTTTGTCTCTAATCAAAAGAAAAGATTTTGCTAGGTATGATAATCATAATTTTGATTCTTTTGAATTGCTTATTAAAGAACAAATCCCCGGAACAGATCCCGGCTTTATAGTGGATATATTCAATACTATTGATTTTGCGAAATATTTAAACGAATCTAATAGCGATATTGTGTGGGATAAGAGTGGGATTATCACCGGGCTAATAGAAAAAGATTGGGCAGAAGGAGCTGTGCGTGGGGAGAAGATTGTTCATTGCTTGCTAAGTAAGGAGGCGCCAAGCGAGCAGGTTTTGGATTTTTTAGCGGCACCGATAAGGGAATTATCTAAGATTGATCCAGTTAAGACGTATGCAATGATTTCGCCATATCTGAAGAATAAAGATGTATTTTGGAGTAAATTTAAAAATAGCACGCACATACGAATGAATATAGTAATAATGGGCGAAGAGCTGGTTAAGAATAAGTATTATAATGAGGGTAAAAACATTGTAGATTTATGTATCGATGATCCCGACCCGGATACTGACAAACAGGACAGATATAATCAGCACATAAAAATTAAGAACGGTGAATCTATCCCCACAATTTCCGGCGTGAGAGCCCATGTTGCTTGGTTATTAAAGTATTTTGTTTTGACGAATGACCCTAGTATGATGGCGTATGCCTATGAAAAGATAAAAATCTTGATGGACTTAGATGGCGTTCTTGCAAAGAAGTTAGAATATTCTGAGCCCGATCTATACATAAGGAAAGAAGCTTTAGTGCCTTTCCTTGATTTATCTGATTATTGGAGGCGAGGCAAATTAAATGAGTATAGGGCTGGCCTCGGGGATGAGATTAAGCTTTATGCGCTTAATCTTTTGCGTCAAATAAATGACCAATTCGAAGCGAAATTGTCCAAGCCTTACGATTTAATTGAATATCTAATTCATGTGTTCTCATTTATTCGTGATTTGAGTGTTGATGACGCGACTGCAGTTCTATCTATTTTTGAGAGAAGGGGCGCGGCTAAGGCAGCATTCCTTTTTATCTATTATGCTGAATTTGTAGAAGATGATCAAAAATTTAATTCTAAACCCTTTAAAGATAAGTTGAGGGTATTATGCTCAAGTGAAAGCCCTTTTAAAGGACAATTAGCATGGGAATTCTGGAATCTTGCGCAAAACGATCAACAGAAATCCACAGATGACTTTTTGAGGGTAGAGCCATATTTTGAACACATGGTGAATATATATGATAAAGAAGCGTATGAGCATATTTATCGAGTGATAGAAGTTGAGATAGCAAGCCCAAGTAAATATGCTAAATATAAGAATATGTTTATGAAGGCATTTAAGATAGAGATCGATTCCCATATCAAAAATAAGCAAAATGCTCAATTATGGGGGGCGGAGGAAGATGTTTTCCAAATTATATTAGGGCAATCGCTCGATGATTTTTTGTCAGTATTTTCTTTTTTGCTTAAAATGATATCTGACGCGACAAAGAAAGGGATTTTAGTGAATTGCTATTATATGAATGAGCTCGTAAAAGCTTATAAGGCAATAAACCCAAAAACAGAAATGCAAAGAGGGCTATGCAAAGAAATTCAGCGCTTGTTAGAAGAATTATACCCCACAGTTGAGCTAGGATGACCGCGATGATTAGAAATATATGAATGAGAGAGAATATCAGGAAAAAGCAAAAAAAAGATTGAAAAAGCTTTATAATGAAGTGGAGGTCCAGTGGAGACCATTTATGGGAGAGGGGCGTCAAATATATTCCCCAGTTGTTGATTTGGCTGTTGGGCCTTTTGCCATCCAAAGGACATATGAGGCTGAATACACGCAAGCTCTCATGAAAACGCGTGGTTTTGTAGAAAGCTTGATTAATAAACATAACAAAAATGTTGTCGGTGATATTCAGGAACGCGTTTCGTTTGATGGCATCCTGCACTTTAATGAAAATGCGCGATGCCTTTTTTGTATTGAGATTGAAGATACAGGGAGTAGAAAACATCTGCTTGGAGATTTAATAAATGCTTCTGCTCTTGGGAGAATAGGCGTGCTTGTTGCTCGCTCGGCGACATTATTAGACGCATTTCTTCGCCAACGCGTGTATCTCCGCTACCTAAAAAGAGTAGGGAAAAATACTTTTCATCCAGATAATTCTTTGGTTATTTTGTCGGAACAATTTGACGAATGTTTATCCAAAATATAGCGAATTGGATTATTTAGATCGTAATGCTTTTTCAGGTAGTATGGTGGGGGATGCCTTGAGCGCCTTAGCCAAATTTACCCTGATGTGTTTGGGGAACGCACGAAGTTTCGATGGCTAAGCAAAGCATGTTGGATCATCATTTTATCACAGCGATAACGATTATCGCCCGCTCTTTGTTTGTTTGTAGTAATTCTTGATCAGGCGGCTTAAGCCGCGGTCTTTTTGCTTTTTCTCCAGGCTGGACAGGGCGTAATGATCGGCTTCCTTTTTCAGTTTCAGGTAATTCAGGTATTGATCGCGGTCGATGGCGCCCGACTTTAGCGCGGCCAGGATGGCGCAGCCCGGCTCGTGATCGTGAGCGCAATCGGTGTACCGGCAATCCCGGGCCAGGTCCGCGATCTCAGCGAAAACGCCGGCCAGGGCGGGGCCGCTGTCCGCCACCCCGATCTCCCTCATCCCCGGATTATCGATGACCAGGGCGCCGCTATCGAGGATGAACAGCTGGCGGTGAGTGGTCGTGTGTTTCCCTTTCTTGGTGAACAGGCTGATCTCTTTTGTTTTCAGCAGTTCCTTGCCCAGCAATTTGTTGATAATTGACGATTTGCCCGCGCCGGAAGAACCGACAAAACAGTGGACTTTCCCGCTCTCCAGTCTTGCGCGCAACTCTTTCAGGCCGTCGCCGGCCGCGGCGCTGGTGGCGATCACGGTGGTATCTTGATGGCGCCCGGCGAT
Organism: Candidatus Saganbacteria bacterium; assembly: GCA_016939335.1. Lineage (GTDB taxonomy): Bacteria > Margulisbacteria > WOR-1 > O2-12-FULL-45-9 > XYB2-FULL-48-7 > JAFGHC01. Next base: position 2,847 of record JAFGHC010000027.1, on the reverse strand, counting down.
CTGCGCGAGTATGCCGGCCAGCCGGCCCTCGGCTGCCAGGTCGATCTTGTTCAAGACGATGACCGGCTCGATCTTGCCGGCCCGGATGATCGCCAGATAACGGTCCAGGCGGTTTAAATTATGATCGCGATCGGCCGCCTGAACGACAAAAGCGGTATCGATGTTGGCGGCGATCGGCTGAGCCGCGATTTTGCCGGACGCTTTTCGCTGCAAGAGCGTTTTTCTCGGCACGACCCGTCTGATCATGGCATGATCGCTTTCCAGTTCCGTTATCTCTACCAGATCGCCGACGAGCGGGTAATCGGCCGGCCCGGCCGCGGTGAACATCATTTTACCGGTCACTTCGGCCCAGAACTCGTTCTGGCCGCTCCTGACCCGGTATCTGTCCCGATAATGGGCGACGACCCTGGCGATCGGGCTTTTATCGCTCATAGTGATGTATTCGTGGGGCGCACGAAGTTTCGCTGGCTAAACATAACATAAAAGTTATAAATATTTTAGCACACGAAAGCCGTTTTACCCGGCGCCATTCATGCGGTGTTCGTCTTCGGGTGCTATAATAAAAATATGGGGATTCCTAAGGAGATTGTTTTAATCGGGATAGGCCTGTCATTATTAGCCGGATTCTCGACCACCATCGGCGCACTGCTGTCGCTGCTCATTAAAAAGAATGACAATAAAACGTTAGCGCTTGGTATGGGGCTCTCCGCCGGAGTAATGATCTATATCTCCTTTGTCGAGTTGCTCGGCCGGTCGATCGGCCAGATCGGTTTTATCTGGGCCAATATAATATTCCTTGCGGGCATCCTGCTGGTTTTTCTGATTGACGTAGTGATCCCCCACGAGTATATAGCGGAATGCCTCCCCGTCGATAAAAACGATCGCAAAGCCGAACAACTGGCCAGGACCGGAATGCTGACGGCGATCGGGATCGCTATCCATAATGTGGCCGAAGGGGTCACGGTGTTCGTCGGCACCGTTCATTCCATCGGGGTCGGCGTTATTCTGGCGGCGGCCATCGCCATCCATAATATACCGGAAGGGATCTCGGTCTCCCTGCCGGTCTATTGCGCTACCAACAGCAGAAAGAAAGCTTTCTGGTATTCATTCGCTTCCGGGCTTACCGAGCCGCTCGGCGCGGTTGCCGCCGCCCTGCTGCTCTGGCCATTTTTAACGCCGGGGTTGGTTAACGGCATGCTGGCTTTTGTCGCCGGGATAATGATCTATATAAGTTTTGATGAGCTCCTGCCCGCCGCCCATAAATACGGAGAGGAGCATCTCGTCTCTCTGGGCATAATTCTCGGGATGATGATAATGTGGGGGACGCTTGTTTTTTTAAGGTAGTGCCGTCCGGGGCGCGCCCGGCCGTTCTGCTATACTTCCAGCCCAAGAGGTGACTGATCATGAAAAAGATAATGATCGGTTCGCTCCTGGTCCTGACGGCGCTCTCGCTCGCGGTGCTGGCGAATGAACGGGCGGCTTTCCGGCGCGAGCAGCGGCAAGCGGTGCGCTCCCACCGGCTCGAGCAGCGCAAGGAGAACATCGCGCTGAAGCAGGGCCTGGCCGGCAAGAGCCGGGCGGAAAAACAAAAGGCCTGGGCCGGACAGCGTAAGAAACAGATGGCCGAGAACAAGGCCTTCCGGCAGGAAATGCGCAAAAAGAAGCAGGCGCACCGCCAGGCGGTCCGCCAGGAGCGGAAAGAGCGGCGGGAAAAGCTGAAGACGAACAAGCCGGCAGGAAAATAATTGCATGAACAAAGGCGGCGGAGGCATGGTTTACGTTCTCGGCCTCATCGGCGCGCTGGTCTATTACATTCAGCACACGACCTCGTTCGGCAACGGCTGCCTCGGCGTCCTCAAATCCCTCGTCTGGCCCGCGATGCTCATCTATCAGGCGCTGGCTTATTTGAAGATGTAGGGGCTCATAAATCCGAATCTCGAAATACGAAATTCGAAATAAGCACGAAATTCGAATTTATAATTTTGATCTCATTTCCTTCGGATTTCGATATTCGGATTTCGAATTTAGTTCCGTCTCCCCGTCGGCCGCCACCCGTGGTCCGCGACCGTTACGCATTACTAATCAATCAAGCAGTCTTTGCTCGCCCTTCAGCCCCTGGATCTCGGTGATATCTTGCGACGCTTCGAGGCAGCCGAGATATTTCCCCGCCTTGTCGCGCAGAGCATAATATTCGATCATCACTTTCTTGCCTTGCAGGTCGATCCAGAAACGCGCCTTGCCGCGCTTCCCCGCTTTCATCTCGTTGATGATCGCCAGCACCTTGTCCAGGCTCTTGGGCGGATGGCACTGGCGGACGTTGCGGCCGAGCGCCGCCTCGGGCCGCTTAAAGATGCGGGTGTCATGCTTGTTCCAGGCCATCACCTGGTCGTCCGCGTCCAGCACCGAGAATTCGACCGGGAGCGTTTCCAGAATGGCGGACAGGACGTTTTCCGGTATTTTACCGATCATCGCTTGAACAACCTCCTTAATTCATCTTTTGCCTTGTTGAGTATCGCCAGCCGGCTCTTGGGCAGGTTCTTGCCCGCCCGGTTGATGTAGAAATTCAGCATCGACATGGCCGACTGGAAAGGGCGGGCTTTGCGGCGGGCGCTTGCCAGCGCCGAGCGCTTGAGCGAGCGGGCGATCCGCTTGGGATCGGGGAAAGTAAAGATCCCGCCCTCAAGATCAAGCGCGTTGCTTGCGCGGGTCACTCTGCCGGACCACCGTTTCTGCTTCATCCCCCATATTATAGAACAAAAACGGTAAAATCGGGAACATCATTGCCCCCTGAAAGACAGTGCTGATATCGGCCGGCATTGGCCTCCGGGCGCAACTTCCGCAAGTATA